>NZ_BAAKJE010000102.1:0-291815 GCF_059704565.1 Massilia sp. NBRC 108631 | reverse complement strand
CGGCGGGTTAGCGGGGCGCGCCGCGCGTAAGCCGCCGGGCGGCGCTACAGCAGCTGCCGCAAGTCATCCGGGATGGAAATGGCCTTGTTGGTATCGAGCGAGGTCGTCACCAGCACCTGCCTGGACACCACGCGTACTTGCCCGCCCGCGCTGGCGCTTAGCCGCAGCGCAATCGAGCTGCTCCCCACGCGCTCGACGCCCAGCGACAGCGTAAGGCGTTCCCCCATCTTGCTGGGCGCCTTGAACTCGCAATCGAGCTTCACGATCGGCAGTCCGCAGCGCCGCGCGCCGATAAAGTGCGCATATCCTATTCCCAGCCCCTCGTTGAACCAATCCTCCACCAGGCCATTGAACAGCACCAGGTATTGAGGAAAGAAGACGATGCCGGCCGGGTCGCAATGCGCAAACCGGACCAGCACTTCGCGTTCGAAACTGACCTCCGGCTTGGCATCCATGATGGGTTCCCCGCTTAGAAGGTGTGGCGCATGCCGAGGTTGATGGCGCGGTCGCCCGAGCCCACTTCGGTGGCGTTGCCTACGGTGTAGAAGCCGGTGGCGCCCTTGGCCGCGTCGTTGTCGATGCTGGCGTAGGCCAGGTAGACGTCGGTGCGGCGCGACAGGTAGTAGCTGTAGCCCACGCCCCACTGGTCGGCGCCGCGCCTGGTGCCGGCGCGGTCCTTCTTGTTGATGATGGAGGCGCGCAGCGTGTGCGGGCCGTACGGCACGGTCACGCCCAGCAGCAGGTCGCGCGAATCGGCCTGGCCGTTCGGGTTGATGGTGTTGTTGATGTTGACCGTGCCCCGGTTGACCGAATAGGCCAGCGCGGCCTTGGCCACGCCGAAATCGTAGGTGGCGCCCAGCATGGTGGTGCGGCCCTTGGTCATGGCGGCGGTGCCGGCCGGAATACTGTTGATGTTGGCGTAGGCTGCCTTGATGCTGAGCGGGCCGCTGGTATAGCCGGCGTTGGCGCCGATATTGCGGCCGGCGTCGCTGTTGCCGGCCACTTCGCCCAGGCCGTAGGCCAGCTCGCCGGAGAAGCCCATGGTATCGGGCATGGCGTATTTCACGGTGTTGTTCATGCGGATGCCGGCGTTCGACATCAGGTTGGCGGCGGAGCCTGCGGTGCTGAGCGACTGGAAGGGATCGATATTGGTCATGGCCATGAACAGCGGCGTGTATTGGCGGCCCAGGGTCAGCGTGCCGGATTTGGTCTGCAGGCCGACCAGGGCCTGGCGGCCGAACAGTACGCCGCCCTGGCCGCTCACGCCGGTGTCCAGGCCGAAGCCCATCTCCAGCGCAAAGATGCCTTTCATGCCGTCGCCCAGGTCCTCGCTGCCGCGGAAGCCGAGGCGCGAGCCGCCTTCCACGCCGCCCGTCAGCTTGGTGATGTTGCCGGCCACGCCGCCCGATTCGCGCACGATGCCGGCGTCGACCGCGCCATACACGGCGACGCTGCTTTGCGCGGCGGCCAGGCCGGAGAGGGAACAGGCGGTACACATGGCGACTGAGAGCAAGGTCTTTTTCATCTTGTTTTCCTGGTTGGGTTGGGGAGCCTGCGGAATATACTTTAAGCTTAAACATATTAGGTGTAAATCAGTTTATGCAAGGCGTTGCCGGCTGCGTTGTTTTCTGGGCAGCGCCTGATGTGGTAAGGTGCGCGGGCATACACAGCATGGAATTCTTATGGCGGATATCGACCCCGGCGACTTGCTCCTGTTCGCCCGGATAGTGGAGTGCGGCAGTTTCAGAGCGGCGGCGGATCGGGTGGGGCAGCCCAAGTCCACCGTGTCGCGCCGGCTGTCGCTGCTGGAGGCGCAGCTGGGCGAACGCCTGCTGCAAAGGACCACCCGGCGCCTGGTGCTGACCGAGTTCGGCGCCAGCCTGCTGGAACACGCGCGCAAGGTGACCGAGGAAGTGGAGGCGGCCGGCGCGCTGGCGCAGCACCGCCAGCAGGCGCCCAGCGGCTTGCTGCGCGTGTCCATGCCGGGCGACTTCGCCAACCACACCATGGGCGCGCTGATGGCGCGCTTCATGGAAAAGTATCCGGCCATCTCGCTGGAGATCGACTTGTCGCCGCGCCGGGTGGACCTGGTGGCCGAAGGCTTCGACCTGGCCATCCGCATGGGCAATCTGCCGGACGACTCCACGCTGGCGGCGCGCGCGGTGGCCATCAGCAAGCTGGCGCTGTATGCCTCGCCCGGCTACACCACGTTGCGCGGCCTGCCCGAGCATCCGGACGACCTGTACCAGCATGACCTGCTCAGCCTGCCGCCCAAGCTGAACGGCATGATGCGCTGGCGTCTGCTGCGCGGCAAAACCGAGTGGGAGCGGGAACTGCCGGCGCGCATGATCGCCAACTCGCCGGAGCTGCTGGTGCGCATGGCCTGCACCGGCATCGGCATCGCCGCCAGCACCGAGCTGTTTGCGCAGAGTTTCCTGGAAAGCGGGCAGTTGGTGCGGGTGCTGCCCGAATGGAGCTTCCCGACGGTGACCGGCTGGGCCGTGTTCCCGGGCCGCCGGCTGATGCCGGCCAAGACCCGGGTGTTCCTGGACATGCTGGAATCGCTGGACGGGCTGGTGGGCTCAGTTGCTTGATGGCGCTCAGGTCAGGGGCGCAAGTGACCGGCTAGCAAGATGAGGCATTCTTCCGATTGGGGAATCGCATGTCTGCTCGCGACGGAGTGGAGAGCCCACAGCGCAGCCGCCCGCCATCGCTTTACTTGCCCAACTCCTGCTGCGCCTTGAGCACCAGCGCGTCCATCACCTGGAACGCTGCCGCTTCCACCGACGCGCGTGGCAGGTTGGGGTTGCTTTCGGAGACGATGGAGGGCGAGGTCAGGTAGCGGCCGTTGATGACAACGGTGGGCGTGCCGTCGACGCGGTAGCTGCCAACCAGCTTTTCCAGGTTGCGCAGGCGCGTCAGCACGCCGAAGGAGTTGTAGGCGGACTGGAATTGCGCCTTGTCGAGGCCGTTTTTCACCGCCCACTCCAGGTTGTCCTCGTCGGACTTCAGGCGCTTGCGCTCCACATGCCAGGTGTTGAGCACCTTGCCGTGCATGCTGTCGTCCAGCTTCATCGCTTCCAGGGTCAGGAACAAGTGCGCTTCCGGATCGGCGGCGCCGGTGTGCGGCACGTGGATGCGGCGGAACTGGATGGCCTCGCCTTGCTTCTTGACCCACGCCGCCAGGCCCGGCTCCAGCATGTTGCAGGCCGGGCAGTGGTACATGAAGAACTCTATCACCTCCACCTTCTTGCCTTGGGCCTGCGGCGTCACCGGCGAGGCCAGCGTGCGGTATTCAGCGCCGTCGCGCGGCACGGCGGGAGAGGCGGCGGCTGGCAGGGCGGCAACGGCGGCCATGGCCAGGCTCACGGCAAAGACGGTACGTTTCAGCAGCATCGCAGTTTTATCCGGCAGGGTTATTTAAGGTTGGCCATGGTTTCGCCCAGGCGCACCGGGCCGGCCGGCTGCCAGCTGTCGTTGAAGTGCAGCTTGTCCTTGGGGAACAGCATGACGACGGTGGAACCGAGCAGGAAACGGCCCAGTTCGTCGCCTTTCTTCAGCACGATGTCCTGGTCGGCATACGTCCACTCTTTCACGCTGTCGTGGCGCGGCGGGTTGACCACGCCGTGCCACACGGTGGCCATGCTGCCGACGATGGTGGCGCCCACCAGGGTCATGACGAAGGGGCCGCTGGCGGTGTCGAACACGCACACCACGCGCTCGTTGCGGGCGAACAGGCCGGGAATGCCGCGCGCGGTGGTCGGGTTGACCGAGAACAGCTCGCCCGGCACGTAGATCATGCGCGTCAGCTTGCCGTCGCACGGCATGTGGATGCGGTGGTAGTCGCGCGGACTCAGGTACAGGTTGGCGAAGCTGCCATGCTGGAACTGCGCGGCCAGTGCCTGGTCGCCGCCCACCAGCGCGGTGGTGCTGAATTTGTGGCCCTTGGCCTGGAAGATCTGGTCGTCCTCGATAGCCCCGAACTGGCTGATGCGGCCGTCCACCGGGCAGATGAAGTCGGCGTTGGCCAGCGGGCGCGCGTCCGGCCGCAATGCGCGGGTGAAGAATTCGTTGAAGGAGCTGTAGCTGGCGATGTCCGGATTGGCCGCCTCGGCCATATTGACGTCGTAGCGGCCGACAAACCAGCGGATCAGGCGGGTTGTCATGGCGCCGGCCTTCGCGCCGGCCACGCGGCCTGCGAAGTTGGTCAGCGCGCCCTTGGGCAGCAGGTATTGCGGCAGTACAGCAAGACGGTCGGACACAGTTATCACACCTATCAATATAGACGAATACGCATTATAACGGCGCGCCACGCGCAGAGGACATTTTCTGCTCCCTTAGCGACAGGGCGCACGATTGAATCTATTTCCCAATAACAAGCAATTATGAGAAAATGTAGCCTTTTTTGCAAAGTTATACTGCGCCATGCCTCGCTTTCATACTGCAATTAATTTGTCGCTCGCCGCTGCCGCCGTGGCTTCCGCCCTGAATGCCTGGGCGGCGCCGGCTCTATTGAAGGATGAGAAGACGTCTATACAGAAAGTGGAAGTGACAGCGTCCGGGGCCGGCTACGACGCGCGGCGCGACGACACGGCCAGCAAGATCATTGTAGGCAGCGAGGAGATCCTGCGCTACGGCGACAGCAACGTCGCCGATGTGCTGAAACGGCTGCCGGGCGTGACCGTGACCGGCGGGCGCGGCGGTGCGGTCGACATCCGGCTGCGCGGGCTGGGTAGTGGCTACACGCAAATCCTGCTGAACGGCGAGCGCGCGCCCGCCGGCTTTGCGGTGGACCAGCTGTCGCCGGACGCCATCGAACGGGTGGAGATCATGCGCGCGGCGAGCGCCGAATTCAGCACGCAGGCCATCGCCGGCACCATCAACATCGTGCTCAAGAAGGCGGTCAGGAGCGCGCAGCGCGAGCTGAAGGCCACGGCTGGCCGCGGCAACGATTTTTCGCAGGCAAACGGCGTCTTCACCCTGTCCGACAAGGAGGGCAATTTCTCCTACTCGTCCGTGCTGAGCATGAACCGGCTGAACTTCCACTGGCTCAAGCTGATCGACGACAACGGCGCCGATGCGGCCGGCCGCGCCAGGCTGCTGCGCCATGCCGAGTCCAACGACGTGGGCCGGCTGGAGAACCTCAGCCTGGCGCCGCGCCTGAACTGGACGCTGGCCAACGGCGACACGCTGACCTCGCAGAACCTTATCGCCTCCAACCGTTACCGCTTCGTCGGCACCGTCGATACGGCCACGGTGTTTGGCGCGCCGCAGGAATTCGACGCCACCGCCAACGACCTGCACCAGCGCAATGACTACTACCGCACCGACCTCAACTGGGTGCACAAGCTGGCCGGCGGCGGCAAGCTGGATACCAAGCTGGGCCTGAACGCCAACCGGCTCAGCAACGGGACGCGCCAGACCGGCTCCAGCCACGCCGTGCCGGGGCTGGACCGCCAGGTGGATACGCTGTCCAAGGAGCGCGGCTACACGTTCACCGGCAAATACTCGACCCCGCTGGTGCCCGGCCACGCGCTGTCGATGGGCTGGGACGGCGCCGACAGCCGCCGCGACGATACCCGCCTGCAGCGCGAAGTGCCGCTGGCGGGCGGGCGCGCCTCCACTATGGACGAGGATTTCAGCGCCGACGTGCGGCGCCTGGCGCTATATGCGCAGGACGAATGGGACTTCACGCCGCGCCTGTCGATTTACGCCGGGCTGCGCTGGGAAGGGTTGCAGACCGACAGCCACGGCGCGGGCTTCGACCCGGTGCGCAACCGCAGCAGTGTGCTGAGTCCGGTCTTCCAGGGTTTATGGAAAATACCGGATAGCAAGGACCAGGTGCGCCTGGCGCTGACGCGCACCTATAAGGCGCCGGCCACCACCATGCTGATACCGCGCCGCTTCCTGGCTGTCAACAACACCCAGAACACGCCCGACCAGCGCGGCAACCCCGCATTGAAGCCGGAACTGGCGCTGGGGCTGGACCTGGCATACGAGCATTACTGGTCGGAATCGGCCTTGCTGAGCGCCAGCGGCTTCGTGCGCAAGGTGAGCGACTACACGCGCCCGGGGCTGCTGCTTGAAGAGGGCCGCTGGGTGCAAACCTCGGTCAATGACGGCAAGGCGGTGGCGCGCGGGCTGGAACTGGAGGCCAAATTTCCGCTCAAGGCGGTGATGCAAACCGCGCATACGCTCGACTTGCGCGCCAGTGTCAGCCGCAACTGGTCGCGCGTCGATGCGGTGCCCGGCCCGTACAACCGCCTGAACCAGCAGTTGCCACTGACGGCCACGCTGGGTGCGGACTACAAATCGGCGGACGGGGCGTTGACGGCCGGCGGCAGCTTTATCTTCAAGCGCGGCGGAGTGATGCGGATCAGCACGGAACAGTCCAGTTTCGTGACGGCCAAGCGTGACCTGGACGTCTATCTGCTGTACAAGTTCACGCCCAAACACGCGCTCCGGCTCTCCATTGTCAGCGCGCTGGCCGAGGATTGGCTGGAAGAATATACCTACACCGACGCCCGCGGCAGCCTGCGCCGCAACTCGCTGGCGCCCGGCGCGGCGCAGTTCCGGGCCGGACTGGAGTGGAAACTGTAGCGCGGCGACGTCGGCCGGGGCCGGCAGCGCGGTTTTCCCCGGCCGGGACGGATGGTATGATTGCTGCATGACAAACACCATCCACGCCGAGCCGGACGCACTCAGTCTTGCCCTGTCCGAAGTGCGCGACCTGCAGCGCACTGTCGTTGTGCTGCGCACCGAACTGGAACAGGCCCAGCACGAGCGCCAGCGCCAGGTGCAGGACGCGCAGGCCGCAGCGCACAACGACACGCAGCAACTGCGCGCCACCGTGTTGTCGCTGCGCGATGCGCTGGAGCTGGCGCACGGCGAGCGCGACAACGCCGTCAAGGCCGCGCTGGCCGCTTCCCTCGCCGAAATCGCCCAGTTGCGCGACACCATCGCGGTGCTGCGTACCGGGCTGGAGCGCGCGCTCGCCGAGCACGCCAGCCTGCAGCAGCAGAGCGCCAGCGCGCAGCGCGCCGAGGTGCAGCAGTTGCAGGACACCATACGCGCGCTGCGCAGCGCGCTGGAAGGCGCGGCCGCATGAACGATATGGCAAAGGGCGGCGTC
This sequence comes from Massilia sp. NBRC 108631, assembly GCF_059704565.1. Classification (NCBI taxonomy): domain Bacteria; kingdom Pseudomonadati; phylum Pseudomonadota; class Betaproteobacteria; order Burkholderiales; family Oxalobacteraceae; genus Massilia; species Massilia sp. NBRC 108631. The sequence continues at coordinate 284,684 of NZ_BAAKJE010000102.1, read as the reverse complement.
GTCCCCGGCGGCGGGGGCAGGCAGCGCGGCCAGGGCGGCCTGCCGCGCGCGGCATCGGGCGCGCAGTCGCGCTTGCGCATGGCCGAGCTGCTGCTGGAAGTATCGCGCCGCATGGCGGCCTACGACACGCTGGACGAGATCCTCACCGCGCTGGTGGAGGTGACCACCGAGGAGCTGGAGGCCGAGCGCGGCACGCTGTTCCTGAACGACCCGGAGACCAATGAACTGTTCTCGCGCGTGGCGCAGGGCGAAACCCAGCGTGAGATCCGCTTCCTGAACAGTTCCGGCATTGCCGGCCACGTGTTCACCACCGGCGAGCCGCTGATGATTGCCGACGCCTATGCCGACCAGCGTTTCAACCGCGCCATCGACGAGCAGACCGGCTTTGTCACCCGCAACATCCTGTGCGTGCCGATCCGCACCTTCAAGGGCGAGATCATCGGCGTGTCGCAAACGCTGAACAAGCAGCGCGGCCAGTTCACCCGCAAGGATCTGGAACTGCTGGCGGCGCTGACCACGCAGGGCACGCTGGCGCTGCAAAGCGCGCGTTTCCTGGAAAGCATGCAGAAAGTGCGGCGCCAGGAGATGGAATTCATCGACGTGGTGTCCGAAGTGACCGCCGACATCAAGCTCGGCTCGCTGCTGCAGCGCGTGATGGGCGAAGCCACCCGCCTGCTCAGTGCCGAACGCTCGACGCTGTTCCTGAACGACGAGAAGACCGGCGAGCTGTGGTCGGAGGTGGGGCAGGGGCTGGACTCGCTGCAGATCCGCCTGCCGAACACGGCCGGCATCGCCGGCGCCGTGTTCAGCTCCGGCAAGACCATCAACATCCCCTACGCCTATGCCGACCTGCGCTTCAACCCGGCGTTCGACAAGCGCACCGGCTTTTTCACGCGCTCCATCCTGTGCGTGCCCATCGTCAATAAGCATGGCAAGACCATAGGGGTGACGCAGGTGCTGAACAAGCGCGGCGGTCCGTTCAGCCTGGAGGACGAATCGCGGCTGCGGGCGTTCACGGCGCAGATTTCCATCGCGCTGGAAAATGCCAAGCTGTTTGCCGACGTGCAGCAGATGAAGAACTACAACGAGGCCATGCTGGAGTCGATGTCCAACGGCGTCATCACCCTCGACGGGCAGGAGAAAATCGTCACCTGCAATGCGGCCGGCCTGCGCATCCTGCGCGCCGAGGCGGCCCAGCTGCTGGGGCGGCCGGCGGCGGAGTTCTTCACCGGCCCCAACACCTGGGTGCTGGACAAGCTGCGCCTGGTGGAGGAAAACCATGTGGCCGAGCACTTCATGGACGCGCCGCTGATCGTCGGCGAGGACACCATTTCCGTCAATTTCAACGTGCAGCCGCTGTTGTCGGTGGAGAAGAAGCGCATCGGCTGGATGCTGATGCTGGAAGATATCTCCAGTGAAAAGCGGCTAAAAGCCACCATGTCGCGCTATATGGACCCCGGCATCGCCGACCAGATGGTGGCCAACGGCGCCGAAATGCTGGGTGGCAAGAACGTCAACGCCACGGTGCTGTTCTCGGACGTGCGCAGCTTCACCACCATCACCGAGCAGCTCGGCGCGCAGGGCACGGTGGCCTTGCTGAATGAATACTTCACCATGATGGTGGACTGCATCCAGCGCGAAGCGGGCATGCTGGACAAATTCATCGGCGACGCCATCATGGCCGCCTTCGGCATCCCGGTGGCGCACGAGGACGACCCGGACCGCGCGGTGCGCACCGCCATCGCCATGATGGCCGAGCTGCGCGCCTGGAACGTGCAGCGCGTGCGCGACGGCAAGCTGACCGTCGATATCGGCATCGGCTTGAACACGGACCAGGTGGTGTCGGGCAATATCGGCTCGAAGAAGCGCATGGACTACACCATCATCGGCGACGGCGTGAACCTGGCGGCGCGGCTGGAGTCGGCCTGCAAGCAGTACGGCGCCCACATCCTGATCAGCGAGTTCACCTACCGGGCGCTGCGCGGCACCTACCGCACGCGCGAGCTGGACATCGTGGTGGTGCAGGGCAAGACCAGGCCGGTGGCGATCTACGAGGTGCTCGACTACCACACCGAAGACAGCTATCCCAACCTGATCGACGCCATGGGCCTGTTCCGCAACGGCATTATCAACTACCGCCAGCGCAAGTGGGCAGCGGCGCGCAAGCTGTTCGAGGAAGTGCTGGCGCTCAATCCCGGCGACAAGGCGGCCGCGCTGTACATCGAACGCTGCCTGCGCCTGGCGGCCGAACCGCCGCCGGACCACTGGGACGGTACTTACGTCATGCAAAGCAAATAATGAAAATTCCACGGAGCACGCTGGAGCAGTGGCAGGTGCTGCAAGCCATCGTTGAATGCGGCGGCTACGCGCAGGCGGCGGAAGCGCTGCACCGCAGCCAGTCCTCGGTCAGCTACATGGTGGCCAAGCTGCAGGAGCAGCTGGGCATTGAACTGCTGGAAATCGACGGCCGCCGCGCCCGGCTTACCCAGAACGGCGAAACCCTGTTGCGCAAGGCGCGCGAGCTGCTGGACGATGCCTTCCAGCTGGAAGAGCTGGCCGCCAGCCTGAACGAAGGCTGGGAATCCGAACTGCGCTTCGCGGTCGACAGCCTGTTCCCCAGCGAACTGCTGATCCAGATCCTGCAGGAGTTCGAGCCGCTGGCGCGGCACACGCGGGTGAACCTGGAGGAAACCATCTTGTCGGCCTCGGACGACGTGCTGCGCGAAAAGCGCGCCGACGTGGTGATCGCCAACTATGTGCCCAGCGGTTTCCTGGGCGACGCGCTGCTGGACATCGAGTTCCTGGCCGTGGCCCACCCCAGCCACCCGCTGCACGGCCTGAACCGCGACCTGAACGAGGACGACCTGGAGCGGCACCTGCACATCGTGGTGCGCGACGGCGGCGTGTCCGCGACGCGCGATTTCGGCTGGCTCAACACGGCCCAGCGCTGGACCGTCACCAGCCCCGCCACGCGCACCGAGATGGTGTGCGCCGGCCTCGGTTTTGCCTGGATGGCCACGCACAAGATCCAGCACCAGCTCGCCTCCGGCCTGCTGAAGCCGCTGCGCCTGCGGGTGGGACAGAAGCGCAAGCTGTCGCTGTCGCTGATCATCGCCAACGCCGAGCGCCCCGGGCCGGCCGCCTGCCAGCTGGTGAGCATCATCCGCGCCGTCATCGCCCGCCACTGCAAATACAAGGCCGGCGGCTGCCCGGCGATCTGAGCGCCGGCCGCCCTGCTCAGCGCATGGCCAGCGGGCTGTGGCGGCGGGGCAGGGGATAGCCCTGGTCCAGCTCGGCCAGGTCTTCAGCGCTGAGTTCGTAATCGAGCGCGGCGCGGTTCTGGCGGATGTGGTCGGGATTGGCGGCCTTGGGGATGACGATCACGCCGTCCTGCCGCAGCAGCCAGGCCAGCGCGATCTGCGCCGGGGTGGCGCCGTGGCGCCGTGCCACCGTTTGCAGGCTGCGGTTGTCCAGCATGGCGCGCTGTTCCAGCGGATTCGATTCCAGCGGCGAGTAGGCCATCAGCGGCACTTGCTGCTGCTGCGACCACGGCAGCAGATCCCATTCAATGCCGCGCTTGGCCAGGTTGTACAGTACCTGGTTGACGGCAATGGCGCCGCCGCCGGGCAGGGCGCGCGCTTCGCGCATGTCGGCCAGGTCAAAATTGCTGACGCCATAGGCGCCGATCTTGCCGGCTTGCTGCAGCGCCATGAAGCCGGCCAGCGTTTCCTCCAAGGGCACCGAGCCGCGCCAGTGCAGCAAGTACAGGTCGATCTGCTCGACCTTGAGGCGCTTCAGGCTGCGCTCGCAGGCCGCCACCACGCCGGCCCTGCTGGCGTTGTGCGGATAGACTTTGCTTACAAGAAAGGCCTCGTCGCGCCGGCCGGCAATCGCTTCGCCCACCACTTCCTCGCTGCCGCCGTCGGCGTACATTTCCGCCGTGTCGATCAGCGTCATGCCCTGGTCCATGCCGAGCTGCAGCGCGGCCACCTCGTGCGCGCGGTAAGTGGGATCTTCGCCCATGTTCCAGGTGCCCTGGCCCAGCGCCGGCACTTGTCGGCCCGACAATAAAACCACACTCTTCATTTCCACCTCCGGCATGTGAAAGTTTGCATTACACTGGTCTCCTCTCTTCCGGAGGAGGTCTCGATGAGTCTATTGCTAGGCAAGTTGCGGATGGCGCGCGATGCGGGCGGTAAACCCGCTTTTCGGCAAGTATGGGAGGCCGCCAGCCTTCGATTGCGCCGTTCCCCGGTCGGGATCAGCGAATATTTCGATTATGGCATCTGGCACAACTCCGTGACACCCGCCAGGCGTGCGGAATTTATCGGCTGGCGCGCGAGCAGCGCACTGGACCGCGAATTGAACGCGCCGCAATCGCGCGTGCTGGCAAACGACAAGCTGATCAACCACGTGATCCTGCGCTCGGCCGGCTTCCCGGCCCCGGAGCCGCTGGCCACCTACACCACGGCAGGGCGCCGCATCGACAGCGAAACCGCGCTCACCAGCAAAGACCAGGTGCTGGCCTGGCTGCGCGGCGACGTCTACCCCTTCTATGTCAAGCCGATCTCGGCCGGCTATGGGCGCGGCGTCCTGGGCGTGGCCGGCATGGAAGGCGAGCGCCTGCGCCTGCTGGACGGCAGCGAGATCGGCCTGCCGCAGTTTCTGCAGCCCTTCGATTTCGAGCCGTACGGCGGCATGCTGTTCCAGCGCCCGCTCAAGGCGCACCCGGCCATCACGGAGCTGACGGGGTCGGAAGCGGTGAGCTGCGTGCGCTTCATCTGTTTCGTCACGCCCGGCGGGCCGGTGCTGCACACGGCGTTCTGGAAAATCACCGTGGGCCGCAATATGCTCGACAATTTCTCGCACGGCGACTACGGCAACTGCCTGGGCGATGTCGACCCGGAGAGCGGCCTGGTGCGGCGCGTGATCAGCCGCATGGGCCCGGGCGGCGAGATCAGCCGCCATCCCGGCACCGGCCGCGAGCTGGTGGGCTTTGCCTTGCCGGACTGGCAGCGCGCGGTGCGCCTGGTGTACGCCGCCAGTGCGCTGTTCCCCGGCCTGCGCCTGCAGAATTGGGACGTGGCCTTGTGTCCGGAAGGCCCGGTGCTGCTGGAATTGAACACCGAATCGGAATTGGCGGTGCCGCAGGCGATTTCGGGCCGCGGCTTGATGGACCAGCGCCTGCGTACCATCCTGGCCGAGATCGGGCAGGGCGAGCTGGCGCACCGCGCGGCGGTGGCGGGTCGTCACTAGCGGAGTGATACCGGTAATTGAGAACTATTCTCACGAATGCTATGATGCGGGCTGACCGAATCATTGCTTAGAGAAAATGTCCACCGCAGCCGTTCCCTTGCGCCGCATCTCGTTCCGTCCGGCCATGGCGTGGCTGCACCGCTGGGCCGGGCTTACGCTGGGCCTGCTGTTCGTGCTGATGGGCCTCAGCGGCACCCTGCTGGTGTTCGAACACGAGATCGACGAAGCGCTCAATCCGCAGCTGTTCCATTCCACCCCTGCGGCGGCGGCGTGCAGCGCGCCGCTGACGCCGGACGCCGCCGCCGCGACGGTGCAAGCGCAGTGGCCGAAAGCCCGCGTCGGCGGCGTGTTCCTGCCGCGCCACGAAGGCGGCAGCTGGCGCGTCACGTTCAAGGCGCCCGGGATAGAAACCGGCGAAGCCTTGCTGGATGCCTGCAACGGCGCGCTGCTGGGCAGCCGCGACCGGGCGGCAGTGGGATTCGGCGCGCAATATCTGATGCCCATGATGCAGACCTGGCATTTGAATATGTTCCAGGGTAAGTCCGGCCGTTTGGCGCAAGGTTATATCGGCGCCGCTATTGCGGTACTGCTGGCAGTGGGCCTTTACCTGGCATGGCCAGCCAAGCGCCAATGGCTGCGCGCGCTGCGCATTAAACTGAATCAGAGCACTTACCGCAGCCATTACGACTTGCACCGTTCCATCGGCTTGTTGGCGCTGCTGCCTTTACTGCTGCTGGCGCTGACGGGCTTTTACAACGGATTACCGGAAGTGGTCAGCTCCATGGTCGGCAGCGTGGCGCAAACCGGCGCGGAGCGGCGCGCTATCGCGAGGCCAGCCTTGCAAAAAGGCGAAACCGCGATTAGCTGGAACCAGGCGCAGGCGATAGCCGCGCCGTATTTGCGCGACGGCGCCGCCATGGCCGGCATTTCGCGCCAGCCGGACAAAGGAATATTCATTGCACGCCTGCGCCGCGCCGACGACTGGCAGCGTACCGGCACGCTGCGGATTTACATCGATATGCGCAGCGGTAAAATACTGGAAGCCATCAATCCCTTATCCGGCAAGCCGGGCGACCGTTTCCTGGCCGCGCTGTTCCCTCTGCATTCCGGCCAGCTCGGGGGCGCCCCGGTGAAATGGCTGGTGGCGCTGGCGGGATTGTTGCCGGCGCTGTTTTTTATAACCGGTATTACTACCTGGTTACTGCGCAGGAAAAAGAAATAGTTTAGAACGCGGGTGTGGACATGGCTCAACGCTGGCGTGGAAAATATGCCTCCCGTTTCATATTTAGCTAGAATGCGGGCGTATTCTTGTGGTAAATTGCGGTCTTGAATTCTCACAGATTGTCACGCATCGCTTTTGTGGGAATCTCTTATCAACCATAGAGGAAGAGTTGAGTCATGACCACTTATCAGGAATACCAGGCAAAAATCGCTGAACTGCAAAACCTGGCGGAATCCGCCCGCCGCGACGAGCTGAATTCGGCTAAAGAGAAAATCGCCGCCATCATGCGCGAGCACGGTCTGACCCTGGCTGATCTGGCTGGCACGGCCAAACCTGCAAAAGTAAGCAAGCCACGCGCACCGGTGCCGATGAAATATCGCGACACCGCCACCGGTCAAAGCTGGACCGGCCGTGGCCGCGCACCGAAATGGCTGGAAGGTAAAAACAAGGAAGACTTCCTGATTAAGTAATCAGGTTGTTGTTGCAAAAAATATCCGGCATGCCCGCGTGGGCCTGCCGGATATTTTCATTTATGCATCACAGTGTGGCATTCGCCACAAAACCTGCATGTTTCCTCGCCCTGGCGCTAGAATTTTGCTCGGCGGCATGACGTATTTCGTGCGATGATGGCAAGATGCCATCCATACCGCTATTTCCTCTTAATACAGTACTGTTTCCAGACGGACACTTGCCGCTGCAAGTATTCGAAGTCCGTTATCTCGACCTGGTGAAGAAGTGCATTGCCCGTTCGGAAGAGTTCGGAGTGGTGGCGCTCGCGTCCGGCAGCGAAGTGCAGCGCCCGGAGCAGCATGAGGAATTAACGGACATCGGCACCATGGCCCGCATCGTGGACTGGTCTTCTCCCATGTCCGGCCTGCTTCAGCTGACCTGCGTGGGCACGCAGCGTTTCCGCATCAATTCGGCTTCCCAGCTCAAGCACGGCCTGTGGATGGGCGAAGTGGACATGCTGGAACCCGACATGCAGGTGCCCGTGCCCAGCGAGCAGCAGGACGTGGCCGAAGCGCTGGGCGCCGTGATCCGCTCGCTGCAGAAGCGCCAGCTGCCGACCACCCAGATGCCCCTGCTGCCGCCGTACAAGCTGGACGACGCCGGCTGGGTGGCCAACCGCTGGTGCGAGCTGCTGCGCATGACGCCCACCCGCAAGCAGTTGCTGATGGCCCAGCAAAACCCGGTGCTGCGCCTTGAACTGGTGCAGGATGTGCTGTGCGAGAGCGGGCTGCTGGAGTAGCTGGCTCCACATTTCCACGACGTCCTGGCTCTCGCCGCGTGCCGCAAGCCTCGTTACACTGGGGCCATCGCCACTGTGGAGCCGTCATGTACAACCAAGCCGCTTTTCTCGAAGAACGCCCCGAGGTGCTGCACGCACTGCTGCGCGCCCACCCGCTGGGCACGCTGATCGTCGCCAGCGGCGGCAGCGTCAGCGCCGACCTGATTCCGTTCATCCTGTACCCCGAGGAGGGCGCGCGCGGCGTATTGCGGGCCCATGTGGCGCGCGCCAATCCGGTCTGGCAGGCCTTGCGCGACGGTGGTGAATGCCTGGTGCTGTTCCAGGGGCCGCACGCCTATATCAGCCCGAGCTGGTACGCCGGCAAGGCCGAGCACCACAAGGTCGTGCCAACCTGGAACTACGCGATGGTGCAGGCGCGCGGCGCCGCGCGCGTGGTCGAGGATGGCGCCTGGCTGCACCGTGCGCTGGGCGACCTGACCGCCGTGCACGAGGCCGGGCTGCCGCAGCCGTGGCAACTGTCCGATGCCCCGCCGGATTTCCTGGCGGCAACCATGAAAGCCATCGTCGGTATCGAGATTCCGCTGGCGTCGCTCGAGGGCAAATGGAAGGCGAACCAGAACCGCAGCGCGGCCGATCGCGACGGGGTGGTGCAGGGCTTGCGCAGCCGGCCCGACGGAGCGGCCATGGCCGCGCTGGTGCAGGCGACGCTGAAGTAGCGGCAACGGTATCGGCCCGTTTTATGGCGGGGGCAGGTCTTCCTCCATGGCGTGCACCCGCACCGACCACATCACGCCCACCGCCAGCAGCACGATGGCGGCCGCTTCCAGCGGACGCGGCCATTGTTGCTTGTAGAGAAAGCCGTACAGCAGCGCGAACAGCGTTTCGAACAGGATCAGCTGGCCGGACAGCGTAACCGGCACGCGCCGGCTGGCGATGTTCCACAGGTGATTGCCGATGACCGACGCGCCCAGTGCCAGCAGGGAATTGGTGATCCAGAACATGGTCCAGTCCCGTCCGCTGGCCTTGCCGGCGGCGCCCAGCACGTCGCCGTGCCACACGGCCAGGGCCGCGGCGCCGATCAGCAGCGCGATCAGGCCGCTGGACAAGCCATACAGCGCCGACCATTCGGCACTCGTGAAATGCGGGTTGCGCTTCAGGTAGCGCGCGTTGTCCAGCGTGTACCAGCTCCAGCACAGCAGTGCACCGGTGGCGCACAGCACGCCCAGCAGGGTTTGCAGCACGGGGTGGCCTGCATTGCCGGCATGCATGAACACATCCACATTGATGCAGGCGATGCCTGCAGCGGCCACCAGCAGCGGCAGCGCCAGCTGGCGCAACGGCAGTGCGCCGTGGTCCTTGCGGCCCATCAGCGTGACCGAGATCGGCAGCACGCCGATGATCAGCGAGGTGGGCGCCACGCCGGCCAGCTTCACGCCGAGCGCCAGCAGCATGTAATAGACGATGTTGCCGGCCAGCGCATGGCGCACCAGCGCCGCGTAGTCGCTGCGCTCGAGCCGCGCGTACAGGCGGCCCAGGCGCGGCAGCATCAGCCCGAAGGCGATGGCGCCGTAGGCGATGTAGCGGCCCACCGCCATTTCCACCGGCGAGAACGCCGACAGCAGTTCCGGCACGATGAACACCATGCCCCACATGGCCCCGGCCAGCAGGCCGCACAGCACTCCATTCCACATCTGTAAGCTCTCCGGTTCACAAGGGCGACAGTGTCGCACAGCAAGGCGCGGCGCGGAAGGCCGGCCTTGCGCCGCATCGCGTGCGGCGCAAGGCGTGTGGCGCGGCGCGATGGATGGGACTATCATGGCGGTAGGGAGGCCATCATGACTGCTTCAGCCACCGCCCTGGCGCTGCGCGCCGAGTTGCTGCCGCTGGCGGACGACCCGCACTACGATCATCTGCTCGAGCAAATCGGCGCATCGAGCATCGTGCTGCTGGGCGAATCCACGCACGGCACCACCGAGTTCTACCGCCTGCGCACGGAGATCACCAAGCGCTTGGTGGTCGAGCGCGGCTTTGACGCCATCGCCGTGGAGTGCGACTGGCCGGACGCGCTGCGCGTGAGCCGCTACGTGCAGCATTCCGACGGCGACATCAATGCGGCCGACGCGCTGGGCGGTTTCCAGCGCTTTCCGCAGTGGATGTGGCGCAACACGGAAGTGGTGGCGCTGGTGGAATGGCTGCGTGCGCATAATGCGCAGGCGGGCGACCCGGCGCGGCGCGTAGGCTTTTACGGGCTGGACCTGTACAGCCTGCGCAAGTCCATGCACGCCGTGATCGAATACCTGGACAAGGAAGACCCGGCCGCGGCGCGCCGCGCCCGCGAGCGCTACGCCTGCATCGACCACATGGCCGACTTTCCGCAGCGCTACGGCTATGCCGCCACCTTCGGCATGACGCGCGATTGCGAGGACGAACTGGTGGGCCAGTTGCGCGAGCTGAGCCTGCAGGCGGCGCGCTTGATGGCGCGGCCCGGCGCGGCGGTGCCGGATCAGTTGTTCTACGCGCAGCAGAACGCGCGCGTTGCGCGCAATGCCGAAACCTATTACCGGGCCATGTTCCAGCACGGCGACGCGGCCTGGAACGTGCGCGACACCCACATGGCCGACACGCTGCTGGCGCTGCGCCAGCACCTGGGCGCGCGCAAGGGGCGGGCGCCGGCCAGGATCGTGGTGTGGGCGCACAACTCGCACATCGGCGACGCGCGCGCCACCGAGATGGGCGAGGGCGGCCAGATCAACCTGGGCCAGCTGGTGCGGGAAAACTATCCGCCAGGCGAGTCCTTCCTGCTCGGCTTCACCACCCACACCGGCAACGTGACCGCCGCCAGCGATTGGGACGGCCCGGCCGAGCTGAAAGCGGTGCAGCCATCGTTGCCGCACAGCATCGAGCGCCTGCTGCACGCCAGCGGTGCGGCGCTGCCCGGCAATGAGTTCCTGTTGCCGCTGCGCGGACGCGACAGCGTGCTGGCGCACCTGCCCGAGACGCTGATCGAACGCGCCGTCGGCGTCGTGTACCGGCCTGAGACGGAACGCCGCAGCCACTACTTCCGTGCCGACCCTGTACGCCAGTTCGACGCGCTGATCCATATCGACCGCAGCACGGCAGTGCCGCCGCTGGAACGGTCGGCCTCGTGGGCGATGGATGAAGCGCCCGAGACCTATCCTTCCGGGCTATGACGCCAGCCACCGACAAAGTGATTGTGATCGGCGCCTCGGCGGGCGGGCTGGATGCGTTGAAACGCGTGCTGGGCAAGCTGCCGGGCGACTTTCCCGCGCCGGTGCTGGTGGTCATGCATATCGGCGCGCGCGAGAGCATCCTGCCGGCGCTGCTGCGCAAGGTTTGCGCGCTGCAGGTGCGCCATGCGCGCGACGGGGAATTGCTGGCGCAGCCGATGATACTGGTGGCGCCGCCGGACCGGCACATGATGGTGGCGCGCGACGGCCCGATCGGCTGCGTGCGGCTGACGTACGGCGCGATGGAGAACTACACCCGGCCCGCCATCGATCCGCTGTTCCGCTCGGCCGCCGCCGCGTACGGCGCGGGCGCCACCGGCGTGATCCTGACCGGCTACCTGGATGACGGCACGGCTGGTTTGCAAGCCATCAAGGCCTGCGGCGGGACTGCCGTCGTGCAGGATCCGTCCGACGCATTTGCCGAGAGCATGCCGTCGAGCGCGCTGGAGCGGGTAGCGGTGGACTATGTTTTGAAACTCGACGATATCGGTGACATGTTGCTGACCCTGGCGGGCGCGCCGCTTCCGCCGTCCGAACTGGACGCCACGCAGGACTTGACCAAGGAGGCAGCCATGGAAAGCAAGCCGCGCGAGGTGCCGGAGTGGATTGCCGTGGAGAACCGCTACGCCGGCGGTGAAGGCGAGCTGCGTGACCTGGAGCGCATCGCCCGCCCGTCCACGTTCACTTGTCCCGAGTGCCATGGCGCGCTGTGGGAAGTCAGGGAGCGCGTGGCGGGCGCGGCGTCCAGCGGCAATGCAAACGGCAAGCCGCGCCCCCGCTACCGCTGCCACACTGGCCACAGCTTCACCGCGCTGGCACTGGAGCATACCCAGGACCGGGTGGTGGAGGAGGCCGTGTGGTCTGCCATCCGGGCGCTCCACGAAAAGGAAGAACTGGCGCGCCGCCTGGCCGAACACGCGCATTCGAACGGCCTGCCGGGGGCGGCTGCCGACTACCAGGCCCGCGCCGAGTCTGCCCGCCGCAGCGCCGCAGTGCTGCGGAATAACCTGGTGCGCGGCGCCGGCGGCTGATTGCTTCCCACGCCGCGCCGCACCTCGCTACGGTTGCCGCCCGGGCACGGCGGAGTACGACATCATGGCGGGCGATTTCCTGGCACGCTATGTGCGGTGAGTCCACCCTACGCGCCGGGGAAGCGCTGCGCCAGCCAGCCGAAGGCCGCCAGGTTGACGGCCACGGTGGCCCAGAACGCGAGCTGGAAGGAAGTCTTGCTGGATTTGTGGCGCAGCCATTGCTGCGCCATGATGGCGCCGGGCCAGCCGCAGCACAGGCCGAGCAGCAGCAAAGTGCTTTCGGGCGTACGCCAGCGTCCCGCCTTGGCGGCGGACTTGTCGATGGCGTAGAACATGAAACAGACCACGCTGGCGCCTGCGTACAGCAAGGCGGGCCAGGCGGGAATCCGCCATAGCAGGATGGCGACCAGGTACAGCACGGCGAGCGCGCCGATAGCCAGGTAGGACGCGGCGCCGGCGCCGCTGACACCGCCATTTCCGGCGCCATTGCCGCCGCGGCGTCCGGAACCGGCGCGACCGGGCCCGGCATTGCCGCTCCGTTGGACGCCTTCAGCCAGGTCGATAATGCGTGGCGCGCGCTTGCCGCCCTTGGCCGCAGACGGGCCGCGCTCGGGCTGCTGGGCCGGGTCGCCCGAGCGCTTGGGCTTGGCCGGTTCGCGCGGCGCGGCAGGAGCCATGCGGGCTGCGCTGCCGGTTAGAAGTAGCTCAGGCCCAACGCGGCCTTCACTTCGTCGGCCGTCCTGGCAGCCACTTCGCGCGCCTTGGCCGTGCCTTCCTTCAGGATCTGCATGACCTGGCCCTTGTCCTTGGCGAATTCTTCGCGGCGGGCGCGGATCGGCGCCAGCATTTCCTGCAGCACTACTTCCAGGCGTTTCTTGACGATGCTGTCGCCCAGCCCGCCGCGCACGTAGTGCGCCTTCATTTCTTCCAGCGCCGCCTTTTCGGTGTCGAATGCGTCCAGGTAGATGAAGGCCACGTTGCCTTCCAGGTGGCCGGGGTCCTGCACGCGCAGGTGCAGCGGGTCGGTGTAGACCTTTTTGACGGCGGCGGTGATCTCGTCGGCGGTGGCGCCCAGGTTGATGGTGTTGCCCAGGGACTTGCTCATCTTGGCCTTGCCGTCGATGCCAGGCAGGCGGCCGATTTCCGGCACCAGCGCCTTGCACTCGACCAGGATGTCGCGGTTGGCCAAACGGTTGAACTTGCGCACGATTTCGTTGGTCTGCTCGATCATCGGGATCTGGTCTTCGCCCACCGGCACCAGCGAGGCCTTGAAGGCCGAAATGTCAGCCGCCTGGCTGGCTGGATAAGTCAGGAAGCCGGCCGGGATGTCGCGTTCGAAGCCGCGCAGGATGATTTCCTGCTTCACGGTCGGATTGCGCTCCAGGCGCGCCACGGTCACCATGTTCAGGTAGTAGAAGGTCAGCTCGGCCAGTTCGGGGATCTGCGACTGGATCAGGATGGTGGACTTGGCCGGGTCGATGCCCACGGCCAGATAGTCCAGCGCCACTTCCACCACGTTGCGGTGCACCTTGTCGGTGTCTTCCATGTTGTCGGTCAGCGCCTGCGAGTCGGCCAGCATGATGAACTGCTTGTACTCGTGCTGGTAGGTCACGCGGTTGCGCAGGCTGCCGACGTAATGGCCCAGGTGCAGCGGACCGGTAGGACGGTCGCCGGTCAGGATCACGGACGGGGTGGTGGGCGTTGCTGGCTGGCTCATACGGGTTCCTTGGGGTTCCTAAGTGTCGCCCCGCACGATGCGCCAAGAAAAACGCCACCCTGCGAAGGCGGCGTTGACTAAATACTCACATCACTGTGCAGTGGCCGCGCTATGTCAGCGGGACCACCAATTCAGGCAGGTGCGATGTGGTTGGAAATATTTCATGCCCGTATGGTTGCAGTTTGCCGCGGCCCTGTCAAGGTTGGCGCCCGTTTGCGCAGTGTCATTCCACTTGTTTGTTGATCGTGGTAAATTAACAAGATTGCAATCAGCGTCACGAGGTCGAGAATGAATCAGCACAGCTTGAAGAAGAGCGCGGAGCCTGCCCGCCACGACGGGAAAAAGGAATCCATGGTCAAGCAGTTGCTGCTGGCTGCCGCGCGCGGCGCCGGCGCAGGCGTGCTGCGGGTGGCGCTGGCGCTGCTGGCGGCCGTTCTGGTCAATGCGGCCGGGGTCACGCTGGCGCTGGCCTTCAGCGCGGATGCCTGGATGGGCCATGGCGGTTCGGTGCTGTTCGCACTGCTGATCGGCGTGCCGTTCATCGTCGCCGTGGGCGTGACGGGCATGATGGCGTACAAGCAGGGCTTGATGGGCATCCTTAGCCGCTTGCTGGAGACCCAGGCGCCGGCCCTGGCCGGACTTGGCGCCAGCTTGCTTGAGAAATTTTTGAAGACAATGGACTACCAGCCCGGCGGCCCGCTCAGCGGCGCCTTGCTTGACCAGTGGCGCAAGTTCCTGAAGTTGCAGGACGACCTGCCTCGGCCGCTGCCCTTTCTGTTGGGCGCGCTGGCCGACAAGGTGCCATTTTCCGAGAGCATCACAGAGGTGGCGAGCGGCGATATGACGCTGCAGGAAGTGGCCCAGGAGGCCATGGAAGACATGGTTCAGCTTGCCATAGAGGGCGGCTTGCGCCCCGAACCCGGGCCGCTGTTCGGGGCACTGGCGCTGCAGTTCGCGTTGTGGGTGATGCTGGCCGCCGTATTGCACTACCGCTAGCCGGCGCCGGCCCCGGATGTGGCCGGGGCGGCGGGATGACCATGGGGGATAGGCGGCGGCTCAGTGGCGGTTAGGGTTGTTTGGCCGGTCGTCGTGGCGGTTCGGTACGCCGTCGCCATCCCGGTCACGGTCTACACGGTTCGGTACGCCATCGCGGTCGCGGTCGCCGCGATGCCAGCCGCCGCGTTCCACCACCCAGCGGCCGTCGCGCTCTTCCCACACGGTGGGGCGGTACACGTAGCCATTGCGGTCGCGTACCCATTTGCCCTTGACCCATACGTTGCGGCGCCCGTTCCAGTCCCAGTGGCCCGCCACCCAGGTATAGCCCCGGCGCGCTTCGGGCACGCTTTCGTGGCGCGGCGGCGGTGGCGCGGTGCGCACGACAATGACGTCGGCGAACGATGGCACGGCAACCCCGCCACCCAGCGCGGCCGCCATGGCAGCGGCTATCAGCAGTTTTTTCATGATGACACTCCTCGTTCTGTTGTGTGTGCAGCCAATGTAGGCTGGCTCAGCCTTATGATCTGTGCGGCGACGCGCATAGTGATAGGCAAGTTGCAAGCAGAGGTAACAGGATAGAAAAAGTGCGTTACAAAAGTTGCATTGCGCTATGAATGGCAACTGTCTACCATGGCCCGCAGCACAAAATTGGAGACATACCCATGCGCAACAAGCGTACCCGCACCCTCATCCAGCTGCCGGCCCTGGCGGCGCTTTCCCTGTTCGTCTCGTCCGCGCTGGCGCAAACGCCGCCGATGGCGGTGGACATTCCCGCCAGCTTCACCGCCCCGGTGAACCAGGCCGACTATGTGAAGAAAGTGGTGATGGTGCCGATGCGCGACGGGGTCAAGCTGTATACCGTGATCGTCATCCCCAGGGGCGCGGGCGTGAATGGCGCCAAGGCGCCCATCATGCTCACCCGCACGCCGTACAACGCGGCACGGCGCGCCCAGCGCAACATCAGCCCCAGCATCCGGGCCATCCTGCCGCAGGGTGACGAAACCTTTATCGACGAAGGCTATATCCGCGTGTTCCAGGACGTGCGCGGCAAATACGGCTCCGAGGGCGAGTACGTGATGACGCGTCCGCTGAGCGGCCCGCTCAACAGCAGCAAGATCGACCACGCCACGGACGCCTGGGACACCATCGAGTGGCTGACCAGGAACGTGCCCGAGTCCAACGGCAAGGTTGGCATGGTGGGTTCTTCGTACGAAGGCTTCACGGTGATGATGGCGCTGATGGACCCGCATCCCGCACTGAAGGCGGCGGTGCCGATGAGCGCCATGGTGGACGGCTGGCGCGGCGACGACTGGTTCCACAACGGCGCCTTCCGCATGCCCAGCCTGCCGTACATCGGCGGCCAGACCTCGGTCAAGGGGCGCGGCGAAGCGGTCGCCAGCGGCTATTTCGACGATTATGAGGGCTTTCTGCGTGCCGGCTCGGCCGGCGACTACGCCAGGAAGTTCGGCCTGGACCAGCTGACCTACACCAAGAAGCTGTTCGAACACCCGGCCTACGACAGCTACTGGCAGCACCAGGCGATCGACAAGCTGGTGGGCGCGCGCAAGCTGAGCGTGCCGACCATGCACGTGGTGGGGCAGTGGGACCAGGAAGACATCTACGGACCGTACGCCGCCTACGCCGCCATGGAGCCGCAGGACAAGGCCAACAAGCTGAACTACCTGGTGATCGGTCCATGGCGGCACAGCGGCGTGAACTACGACGGCTCCAGCCTGGGCGCCATCAAGTTCACCGGCGACACCGCACTGGAATTCCGCCGCAACGTGATGCAGCCCTTCTTCAACCAGTACCTGAAGGACGGCGCGCCGGTGGCCGACACGCCGCCCGTGCTGAGCTATCAGACCGGCACCAACCGCTGGCAGCGCTTCGACAAATGGCCGCAGTCGTGCGCCAGCGGCTGCCCGGCCGCATCCAAGGCCATCTACCTGCAGGCCGGCTACAAGCTGGGTTTCGAACCGCCCGCGGCCGGCGCCGCGTATGACGAATACGTGTCCGACCCGGCCAAGCCGGTGCCATTCGTGCCGCGCCCGGTGCGCATGCATGACGAGAATGTGTGGAAACCGTGGCTGGTGAGCGACCAGCGCTTCACCTCCGACCGTCCGGACGTGCTGACCTATGTGACCGAGCCGCTGCAAGCACCGCTGCAACTGTCCGGCCAGCCGATGGTAAACCTGTACGCCGCCACCAGCGGCACTGACGCCGACTGGGTGGTCAAGCTGATCGACGTCTATCCGGATGAGATGCCGTCGCAGCCAGAGCTGGGCGGCTACCAGCAAGGCATCTCGATGGACATTTTCCGTGGCCGCTACCGCAACAGCCTGGAGCGCGCCGAAGCTATCCCGGCCAACAAGGTGGAACGCTACCGCTACGCACTGCCAAACGTAAACCATGTGTTCCTGAAAGGCCACCGCGTGATGGTGCAGATCCAGTCCAGCTGGTTCCCGCTGTACGACCGCAACCCGCAGCGCTTCGTGCCCAATATCTTCCACGCGCAGCCGTCGGACTACATCAAGGCCACCCAGCGCATCTACCACGCGCCCGGCTCGGCCAGCGCGATTGAACTGCCGGTGGTGGAAGCGCGCTGATCCTGCGCGTCTATCCTCCTGGGTTGACCGTTGTGCGAAATTGCCCTACTGTGTCGGCGGGGCGGACTCCTTCAAGCCGGCCTGTCCCTGCTTCGTGCAGGGACAGCCTCTACGGGGCTACCCCGTGGTAACTTGATTGGTTCAGCATTTCGCCGCATGGGCCTGGTTGCGCTTTCGCGCAAAGCCGCTCACGCATCACGAGACTCGTTGAAGGACCTCCGCCCCTTTTGGATCTTTGCTGCGCATGAATACAAAGCAGTTCACCGTGCTGGCGCTGGCCGATATGGTGCTGGCCACGGACGGCAGCCTGGCCAGCCTGATCGGCGCATGCAATCGCGTATTCGACGCGGAACCGCCGTGGGTGCCCGCTGCTTGCGCGGCGCTCATCGAACGAACCGGTGACTACTTCCACTACTACAGCAGGCGAGAACTGGCCGCTCTCCTGCTGGAGTGCATTGGCCACGGAAGCGCTGGCGCGCGCGATAAAGACGCGGAGCCGAGGCACGAGCGGGGGCTGGAGTGCTTAGTGATGCCGGACGTGCGGCGCTTGTGTGTGGAGCCGGCTGTGCGCCCGCCCAAGCCAGCCTGGCTCGCCGCGCTTGCACTGCCGGACTTACCGACTGCCGGCGCGCTGGCCGCCTGGCTGAACGAACCGGTCGGCGCCCTGGACTGGTTCGCCGACCAGTGGCGCCTCGCGCGCGATGCGCAATCGCCGCTCCAGCATTACCACTATCGCTGGGTACCCAAGCGCAGCGGCGGGCAACGGCTGATAGAAATACCGAAGGCGCGGCTGCGGCGCATCCAGCAGAAAATCCTGCGCGAGATACTGGACATGGTGCCGCCGCACCCGGCCGCGCATGGCTTCCGGCGCGGCCACTCCTGCGTCACGCACGCGGCGCTGCACGCCGGCCGGCATGCCGTGATCCGCATGGACCTGAAGGACTTTTTTCCGAGCATACAGCTGTCACGCGTCCATGCGCTGTTCGAAAAGCTGGGCTATCCGCATAGAACGGCCGGAACGCTGGCCCGGATTTGCGTCAACCGCACGCCGCAGGGCGCCTTGCGCGACAAGCTGGCCGGCGGGGCGCTGCCTTGGCTTGAACGCCAGGCGCTGAAGTCGCCCCATTTGCCGCAAGGGTCCCCTTGCTCGCCCGCGCTGGCCAATCTGTGCGCCTACCGTCTCGACATTCGGCTCTCGGCGCTGGCACAATCCCTGGGCGGGTCCTACAGCCGCTATGCAGATGACCTGGCATTCTCCGGCGGCCCTGCGTTCGCGCGGGCAGCGGACCGTTTCCACGTGCGGGTCGCCGCGATCGCACTGGAGGAAGGCTTCCGCGTGAACACGCACAAGACCCGCCTGATGCGTGAGGGCACGCGGCAGCAGGTGACAGGCATCGTGGTAAACGCCCATACCAATGTCGCGCGCGACGAATACGACAAGCTGAAGGCCACGCTGACCAATTGCGTGCGCCATGGGCCCGCGTCCCAGAACCGCGACCGGCATCCGGACTTCAAGGCCTACCTTGCCGGCAGAGTTTCCTACGTGAGAATGGTGAACGCGGGCCGGGCGAGCAGGCTGCAAGGCCTGCTGGACGCCATCGCATGGGCAGCCTGAAAAAATAATCTCGCCTGCTTGTCGATTCCGGCCGCGCCCGTCCGTCGTGTTCATAGTGACTGACTAGCTATGGAGAGAAAAATGAGCGACAAAGACGTTGTGAAGGGCCCGGCTTCCTACTTCCCTTCCATCGAGAAGAAATACGGGTATCCGGTCGCTCACTGGCTTGGCCTGCTGGCGTCGGCTGGCCAGATGAAGCACATGGAGCTGGTGAACTGGCTGAAGGCGGAGCACGGGCTTGGCCACGGCCATGCCAATGCACTGGTGGCCTACCACCTGGCCAAGCGCCAGGGTTAGGGCAGGGCAGCGCTGCATCGTCTTGTGAGAATGTGCGCATTTTCATAGGCCCCCACCTGTTATTCTGCTCACATTATTGTTGAATGCGGAGCGAACGATGGGCGTGCCCGTGACGCGGCTGGCCCATGCCGGCGACAAGGCCGGCATCTGGCACTTGTATCAGGCGGCGATGAAGCCGCATATCGAATCCATCTGGGGATGGGACCAGGACTGGCAGAGCGCCGACTTCGATCAAGCCTTTTCGTCGTCCGCGAGTTATGTTGTGGAAGTGGACGGCGAGTTTGCGGGCTACTTCCAGCTGGACTTGAACCCGGACGACATCTATCTGCGCATGCTGGTGCTTGCGCCAGTATTCCGCTCCAAGGGCCTGGGTGCGCGCCTGCTGGGGGAACTGTGTCACATGAGCGTCCAATCGCGCCGGCGCCTCAGCTTGCGCGTGTTCCGAGTGAACGGCGATGCCAAACGATTTTACGAACGGGAAGGCTGGACCGTGGAGTCCGAGGACGACCTGTTCTGGATGATGACCCACGCGGGCTGCAAAGGAAGGGAATGAACTACAGGCGGGCAACCGTGCAGGATATTCCTGCCATGTCGGCGATACGCCTGGCGGTGACGGAGAACGTGCTGTCCGATCCTTCGCGCGTAACGGAGCAGATGTACAGGGACTATCTGCACCTGCTCGGCCGTGGCTGGGTGGCCGAGTGCGAAGGCGTGATCGCCGGTTTCTGCTACGCGGACAAGGGCCAGTCGTCGATCTGGGCGCTGTTTATGGCGCAAGGGTATGAGGGGCAGGGCATCGCCAGGCGCCTGCTGCAGCTGGCTGTCGACTGGCTGTTCGAGCAGGGCAGCGCGAGCATCCGGCTGACCACTACAGCAGGCACGCGCGCCGACGCGTTTTACGCACGCCAGGGCTGGACGCGCGGCATGCTTAACGAGCGTGAAGCGGTGTTCACGCTAGCTAACTTAAAGAGAACCCACAAGCCATGTCAGGAAAATACTTAGTCAAACCGCGATTCGTTCAGCAGTGCCTGGCCCTCGCGCTGGCGTGTGGCGCGAACGCCGCTGCTGCCGCAGCGCCGGACGCCAGCCCTGCGCTGGTGGAGTTGGTACAGCGCCATGCCGAAGCGCAGCGCGACTTCGACCAGGCCACGCTGAAAACCGTTACTGCCGAAAACTATGTCGAAGTGTCTCCCGCCGGCGAGGTGGACAGCCGGGAGAAAATGCTGTCCTTCTACGCTCCCGAGCAAAAACGCCCGCCGCCGCAGCTGCAGGTGAGTGAGCCGATGGTGCGGGTGCTGGGCGAGACCGCCGTCGTTCTCGCCAAACTGACCTACACCATGGGCGCGGAAGGCCAGGCCCGTACCTTCGCCATGCGTGCCAGCTATGTCGCGCAACTGAAGGAAGGCAAGTGGAGACTGGTGGCGGCGCAGTACACTGGCATACGCCCCCCGAAATAAGGGGAGCCAATGGGAGCGAAGACTTGGATGCTGGTGTACAGCAAAGGGAACCCGGCGGAGATCTTGAAGGGGAAGCCGGAGCTGGACCGTGAAGCAAGCATTGCGCTCGCGCAGCGGCTGTTCCCGTCCGAGAAATTGGAGGCCTTGAGCGATGTTGACTTGTCTTACACCTGCCCGCCGGACAATGAGCTGGTGGTCGGCTGCTTCCCCGGTCTCGCGGTGGTGGCTGCAAAGGAGTTCGGCATCGACTGCCCGTCCAGGTTGCCCGTGGCGTTCCTGGAACAATTCCCCGGCTACGGCATCTATTTGCACGCCATGCATAGCGTGGTCGACTGGTTTGCTTATGCCGTGTGGTTGGATGGGAAGCTGCAACGCTCCCTGAGCCTGTCGCCGGACAGTGGGGTGCTGGAAGATATCGGAGCGCGGCTGCCGTTCGAGCAGCCTTACTGGAACGGCGCCCATCCGGCCGTCGATCCGGATGAAGATGAAGCCGACTATCCCTTCGTTTTCCATCCGCTGGAGTTGGGCGAGGCCGCCCTGGCAGCGTTGTTTGGCTACCAGTTGGAAGGCATGATCGATCCCGCGCATCTGCAGCCGGAAACGGTGCCGTTGATGCGCTTCAAACGTAAAAAAGCCTGGTGGCGGTTCGGCTAGTGCGAAAGAGATGCAAATGAAATTCAATATCTACGGCAGGTTTCAGCTTGATGTCAGGCGTGTTGGCGACGAGTGGGAAGTCTATCGCCTGGACTATGGCAAGCGCGTTCCCATGGAAGAAATCGTCATCCCACCGACGCTACCCGAGGACGAAATCGCCATCTATCTGGACGATATTTTCCACGAACTTGCCGGGTTCGGTCAAAGCATAGAGGTGCTGGTTTGAACCGCAGAGAGTTGAACATGTAGGCCGAGAAACAAGTCACAGTTTTGAGGGCGGCTAACGTGCGCTAGCTTGGACTTGACCTGATACCAATTGGCAGATGAGTTAGAGTTCTGACAGGCCGCAACCGGCCAGAAGCTGCCGCTCAACCTATGATTAGTTTTTTTATTTGAGATTTATGAGCAACCAACATTGGCGAATTGAAGAACTCAAGCATCATTCGAAAGACATTTCTTGGCTCGATGCCAGTGAGGTCAGCCAGGCTTACAAGTTGGTTGGTCTTTATGATTCGAAAAGTCACCTTGGTTTGAATGCCCACACAGTTGGTTCAGTGGAGCGACTTGAGTTCGACGAGGACGTATCAACTGCTACCGATTGGTTGCGGCCTCGTATTTCTGGCATTCAGGAATTGATAGTAGTGTTTGGTGGGGATGATTGCTTCCGTTGCAGTGGCAACTTCTTTGTAGAGAATTGGTCGGACATTTTTATGCCCGCACGCGACGATGCGATGGCCTACTCACCAGAAAGCTCTATCATTCTATTCTACTGCCATGAAAATGAATTCGAGGTTGGACAACGGATTATTTTTGACTGAAATCGGCCATAAGCGGACGCCTGAGCCAATGAAACTTTCTGCACTAAATAGATGACAATTGAGCCGATTACTTCCATCCAGATTTCCCTCACCGTTGATAAAGCGGTCGTTTTGTTCGAGTTCGTGCGGCGATTTTCAGATTCGGATTCCCTGGAAATCGTTGACCAGGCCGAACAGCGAGCTCTGTGGAACCTATGCTGTGTTTTCGAGCGAGGCGCTTTGAGCTCTCTTGAGGACGATTGGCCCGTGTTGTTGCAGCAAGCTCGCGACAGGCTGCGCGATGAGACGTAATTTGTCTGGACACCCGCCCGCCCATGTCCGCAATGGGGCGAGATCTGCCGGATGTGACAATTCGTGAATTTTCCATGCAGGCAACATGCTATCCTGAACACCAACGGCTGGGGCCGGCTAGAAGCGGTCCTTCAATGTTCGGCAAACGTGGACGTTGATGTTGCTGCCGTTTCTTGTCACTTGGACGAATTAGTACGAATTCGATAAGCTTGCTGCAAGCATGTTCATGTCACTTGTCATCGTCGTTTTGGAGGCCCTATGGAACACATCTATCTTGCAATCTTACTTGGGGCATTGATTCTGGCGGGCGTTGCAAAGCTGGTTCGATCCTCAGGGCAGTCCCATATATTAACAATCAACTACGCACTGATCACCGATCCCGAGCAATTGCACCGCTGGGCCGCTAAGTGTTTCTCCATGACCGCTTTCGCAGCGGCATTGCTTGCGCTCGCCGCGTTTGCCGCACCGGCTTACGCCAAGCTATTTCTAGTGCTATTTTGTATCTTGGTGTTAGGTGCAGCGGTGGCAGTTTTACTGGGCGCGCGTAAGTTCAGGATCGCATAAGGCGGTTGGATGGGAACGACCGCTTTGGGGCGGAAGCCGCCGCCCGGTTGACAAAATCATCAGGTCAAATGAGGCATGATGGCAGCCAGATGTCCGCGCAGCCGCGCGATATCGCCCTCGATGTCCGCGTGCTTCACCACGTCGTGTGATGAGAACGCAGGCAGCACTTCGGCGCCGCAGAACTTGTAATTGGCGGTGTTGGACACGAACACGTCGTCCACTGACTTGCCCTCGAATAGCCGCTGCTGCGGATTGCCGAATGCTTCCCGGGGTGCGTTCCAGGTCAGCGACATCATGTAGCGCTTGCCTTGCATCTTGCCGCCGCTGCCGTACTGTCTGCCCGGCTCGTCGCGGCTGCGGCCGTCGTCCACCAGCAGGCGCTGTTGCACCAGCCCTGCAGTAAATACCTCATCGACGTATTTCTTGTAGATCCACGGCATGCCGAACCAGTACACCGGCGATTGCAGGATAATCACGTCCGCCCAGACGTGCTTGTCTACTTCCGCGTCGATGTCGTAGCCCCTCTCGATGACCGATTCACGCACCTCGTAACCGCGCTGCGCCATCTCTTCGCGGATCACGCCCGCCATGGTGCGGTTCAGCTTGCCGCTGGCGATGCCCTGGTACGCCTGGTGGGCGTTGATAATCAATACACGTTTCATTTTGCGTCCGATAGAACTTATGATGGCTGGCATTGTCCGGCCGTTTGTGGCCGGAACGCTTGCCGGAATCGATGCAGTTCTTGCCTGATCCGACGAGCCGCCGGTGCCGCCGATGGAAAAGCCCGGTAACCGTGCTACGCTGCAAACATGAACTCATCGCATACCTCAAGCAGCGCGGCTCGCGCGGAATTGGCGCGCGTGGTCGGCGCGATTGCCCAAACCGACGGCGAGCATGCCAACGCCATTTCGTCCCTGATGTTTTACCGCCGCAGCGCAGTCAGCGATCCTGTGCCGTGCATCTATGGGCTCGGATTAGGCATGGCCCTGCAGGGCGGCAAGCGCGTCACGCTGGGCGGCGAGATCTACGACTATGGCCCGGGCCAGTCGCTGGTCACCGCCATGGACCTGCCGGTGGTGTCCTATGTCACGCGGGCCGCCAGCGGCGAGCCTTATCTGGGCATGTGGCTCGGACTCGATTGCGGCCGTCTGGCGCAGGTGGCGGCAAGCATGGACTTGTCGGCGCCACTGGCGTCTGCCAGCGCGCGGGCGCTGTCGGTGGTGGATCTGGACGAGGGCCTCACGCAGGCCTTGACCCGGCTGGTGCGGCTGCTCGACGAACCCGGATTGATCAAGCAATTGGCGCCGTTGATCGAGCAGGAGATCATGGTGCGCCTATTGAGCGGCGCGCACGGGCCGGCCTTGCGCCAGTTGGTGGCGGCGGGTTCGCCCAGCCAGCAGATCGCGCGCGTGATCGGCTGGCTGAAGCAGCACTACACTGAGGACTTCCCCATGGACGACCTGGCCGCGCAGGCGCACATGAGTCCTTCGACCTTTCGGCTGCACTTCCGTGCCGTGGCCGGCATGAGCCCCCTGCAGTACCTGAAGCAGCTGCGTCTGCAGGATGCACGCCAGCTGATGCTGAACGAGGACATCGATGCCGGCAGTGCGGCGGTGCGGGTGGGCTACGAGAGCGCGTCGCAGTTCAGCCGCGAGTATACGCGCTTGTTCGGCGCGCCGCCGCTGCGCGATATCCGGCGCTTGCTAGAGTCGGTGGAAACTCGTTGAATCGGGCAAGATAACGGTCGGAAGCGGCAAACGCTTTCGGGGAACGGGCGGTCATACTGCAGCTGTTCCCCAACCAGGAGTTTTGCCCACCATGACCACGCTTACTGTCAACGGCCGCCAGCGCGCCATCGAAGACGATCCAGGCACGCCCATCCTCTGGGCGTTGCGCGACACGCTCGGCTTGACCGGCACCAAATTCGGCTGCGGTGCTGCGCTGTGCGGCGCCTGCACCGTGCACCTGGACGGCCAGGCGATCCGTTCCTGCATCACGCCGATCTCGGTCGCCGAAGGCAAGAAGATCACAACCATCGAAGCGGCCACGGACGGCAGCGACCGGGTTGGCGCGGCCGTGCAGGCGGCGTGGATCAAGCACGACGTTGCGCAATGCGGCTACTGCCAGAGCGGCCAGATCATGAGCGCCACCGCCTTCCTCAAGTCGCTTCCGCGCGGCAAGCAGCCCACTATGGCTGAAATCGAATCCGCCATGGCAGGCAATATCTGCCGCTGCGGCACCTATGCCCGCATCCGCGCCGCCATCGCCGACGCCGCCCGCACGCTCGCCTGAAGGAACTTCCATGCTGCCCCATATCGATCCAAATCAATTCGATCTGAACCAATTGCCGCGCGCCCTGCAAAAGATGCTGGCGCGAGAAGACGGCCTTGAAGCGGCGCAGCCACCGCGCCGCGCCTTCCTGAAAATGCTGGGCGTGTCCGGGCTGGCGCTGGGCGCCTTCCCGCAATTGGCGTCGGCGCAAGGCCAGGCGCCGGCCGCGCTCAAGGCCACCGAACAGCCGCTCGCTTTCGTGCGGATCGCCCCCGACGGCATCGTGACGGTGACCGTCAACCGCCTGGAATTCGGCCAGGGCGTGCAGACCGCGCTGCCGATGATACTGGCCGAGGAACTGGACGCGGACTGGAAGCTGGTACGCAGCCAGCTAGGTTCCAATGATCCGGCCTACGTCGATCCCATGTTCGGCATGCACCTGACCGGCGGCTCGAACTCCATCAAGAACAGCTTCACGCAGTACCGTGAACTGGGCGCCCGCGCCCGCGCTATGCTGCTGGCTGCCGCCGCGCAGCGCTGGAACGTGGATGCCGCCAGCCTGAGCACGCGCGCAGGAACGGTGCTGGGGCCGGGTGGGCGCGAGCTTGGCTATGGCGAGTTGGCCGAGGCCGCGGCGGCGCTGCTGGTACCGCAAACGGTCACGCTGAAAGATCCGAAGGATTTCCGCATCATCGGCCAGCCCACCGGCCGGCTGGACGCGCGCGCCAAGAGCAGCGGCGGGCAGCATTTCGGCATCGACACCCGCCTGCCGGGCCAGTTGACGGCCCTGGTGGCGCGCCCGCCGGTGTTCGGCGCGCGCGTGGCGTCGCTGGACGATAGCGCGGCGCGCGCCATCAGGGGCGTGCGCGCTGTGCTGCGCGTGCCGCTGGACCGGGGCGCCGAGGGCGTGGCCGTGCTCGCGGACGGCTACTGGGCTGCCAGGCAGGGCCGCGATGCGCTCAAGCTGGAGTGGAACACGGAGGGCGTTGAGAAGGTGGACAGCGAAAGGCAGCTGCGCCAGCACCGCGAGCTGGCATCCCAGGCTGGGCCGCGCAAATTTGACGCCGACATGGCGCCGCTGGACCTTGCGCCGATGAAGATCGACGCCGAATTCGTGTTTCCCTACCTGGCGCACGCACCCATGGAGCCGCTCAACTGCACCGTCAAGCTGGAGCAGGGGGGCGCGCAGTTGTGGGTGGGAACGCAGTTCCACGGCGTGGACAGCGCCGCCGCCGCGCGCGTGCTGGGCATCAAGCCGGAGCAGGTGACGATGCACGTGGCGATGGCGGGCGGCGGCTTCGGCCGGCGCGCCGCCAGCAGCAGCGACTTCGTGGTCGAAGCCTGCGAGATCGCCAAGGCCGCGCGCGCCGCCGGCGTGGACGCGCCGGTGCGCACGGTGTGGAGCCGCGAGGATGACATACGGGGCGGCTACTACCGGCCCATGCATTTGCACCGCGCCCGCATCGGTTTCGATGCGCAGGGCAAGGTGCTGGCCTGGGACCACGCGCTGGTCGGACAGTCCATCACCTCCGGTTCGGTGTTCGAGGCTTTCCAGGTGAAGGACGGCATCGACGGTACCGCCACCGAAGGCATGCGCGACCCCTATCCCTTCCCGATGCGGCTCACCGTGCACCATCCCAAGCTGAACGTGCCGGTGCTGTGGTGGCGCAGCGTGGGTTCGAACCA
Organism: Massilia sp. NBRC 108631; assembly: GCF_059704565.1. Classification (NCBI taxonomy): domain Bacteria; kingdom Pseudomonadati; phylum Pseudomonadota; class Betaproteobacteria; order Burkholderiales; family Oxalobacteraceae; genus Massilia; species Massilia sp. NBRC 108631. The sequence continues at coordinate 257,706 of NZ_BAAKJE010000102.1, read as the reverse complement.
CACGGCCTTCGTAATGGAAACGCTGGTCGACGAGATTGCCCGCGCCACGAAGCAGGACCCGGTTGCCTACCGCATGAAGATGTTCGGCGACCAGCATGCGCGCCACCGCGCCGCGCTGCAGCTGGCGGTGGACAAGAGCGGCTACGGCAAGCGCCGCCTGGCGGCTGGCCGCGCTTGGGGCGTGGCGGTGCACGAGTCGTTCAGCACGGTGGTGGCCTACGTGGTGGAAGCGTCCCTGAAGGGTGGGCAGCCCAAGCTGCACCAGGTGACGGCGGGTGTGCACTGTAACCTGGCCGTGAACCCGCGCAGCATCGAGGCGCAGGTACAGGGCGCGGCGGTGATGGGACTGTCGATGTGTCTTCCCGGCGCGGCAATCACCCTCAAGGACGGCGTGGTCGAGCAGAGCAACTTCGGCGATTTCACGGTGGCGCGCATGACCGATATGCCGGGCTTCGCGGTGCACATCGTGCCGAGTGCGGAACCGCCGACCGGGATCGGCGAGCCGGGCTTGCCGCCGCTGGCGCCGGCCTTCGCCAACGCCATTGCGCGGCTGACTGGCAAGCCGTTACGCAACATGCCATTCGATCTGTCGGCCAAGCCTGCCCCCCCGGCGGCGGGCTGAGTCTCTGGCTACTGCACCGTGATGTAGGGGGCGCCGCGTTCGGCCGGCATCTGGCACAGCAGGGTGCGCATTTCGCGCGCCTCGTCGGCCGGCGTACGGCCGAAGAAGCGCTTGAACTCGCGGCTGAACTGCGAGCTGCTTTCGTAGCCTACCCGCGCCGAGGCAGTGGCCGCGCTCAGGCCGTCCTGCACCATGAGCAGGCGCGCCTTGTGCAGCCGGGTACTCTTCAGATATTGGATCGGCGAGGTCTGCGTGACAGCCTTGAAGTTGGCGTGGAAGGCCGCCACGCTCATGCCGGCCTCGCCGGCCAGCGTGGCCACGTCTACCTGGCTGCTCACGTCCGCATGGATGCGGCGCAGCGCCTTGCCGATCTTGCCGAAATGGCTCTGGTGCGCCAGCGCGGCGCGCAGCGAGCCGCCTTGCACGCCGGTCAGCACGCGGTACAGGATCTCGCGCATGGCGCTTGGCGCCAGCAGCTGCGTCTCCAGCGGCGACGTGAGCGCTTCGAGCAGGCGCAGCACCGCGTCGCACAGCTTGCCGTCCATCGGCGATGAAATGATGCCTTTGGGCTCGGCCGCGATGGCGGTGCCGGATTGCTCCACCGCCAGCATCAGTTCCGCCGCCATCTGCAGGTCGATGCGGATCGACACGGCCAGCATCGGCTCGGCCTCGGAGGCCAGCACGGTTTCCCCTTCGAACGGCAACGGCACCGACATTACCAGGAACTGCTGCGCGTCGTACACATAGGCCTGGCCGCCGAGGTAGCCGTGCTTGCGCCCCGAGCAGACGATGACGATGCACGGCTCGTACAGCACCGGCATGCGCGGAATGGGGCGGTTGGCGCGCATGAATTTCACGCCGTCCAAAGCCGACAGGGTGGAGCCTTCGGAAGGGGCAAGGCGGTTCAGCAGGGCCGTCATGCGTTGTTGTGGTCTTGGCATGGCTATCCAGTGGTTAGTAGGTTCGTGCATTCATTATGCCAGTTTTGGATGCGTTCCTCGCAAGGATTGGAGGATTAGGCAATAGGTCGAGATCATCCGGCATTCACGGGCAGGCCCCGCCTGCTTAAACTTCATCCCATCAACAACAGCTCAGGAGGGCGCATCATGACGCAGCAGCAAAATCAAAAAGTGGTCCTTATCACCGGCGCAAGCAGCGGCATCGGCGAGGCGACGGCGCGCTTGCTGGCACAACAGGGCATGCACGTGGTAGTGGGCGCACGCCGCACCGACCGGCTGGAACTGCTGGTGGCGCAAATCCGCGCTGCCGGCGGCTCGGCGGACTTCAGCGCGCTGGATGTGACCGACGCGGACGACGTGCAGACTTTCGTGCTGGCCGCCCACAAGCGCCATGGCCGCGTGGACGTGATGATCAACAACGCCGGCGTGATGCCGCTCTCGCGCCTGGACGCGCTCAAGCTGAAGGAGTGGGACCGCATGATCGATGTCAACGTGCGCGGCGTCCTGTACGGCATCGCGGCGGCACTGCCGTTGATGCAGGTGCAGCGCTCGGGCCAGATCATCAACATGGCATCGATCGGCGCCTATACGGTGAGTCCGACGGCGGCGGTATACTGCGCCACCAAGTTCGCCGTGGCCGCCATTACCGAGGGCTTGCGGCAGGAGGTGGGCGGCGACATCCGGGTGACGCTGGTGTCGCCGGGCGTGACCGAGTCCGAGCTGGCCGAGAGCATTTCGGACGAGCGGGGACGCGCCGAGATGAAGGAGTTCCGCAAGGTGGCCATCGGGCCGGACGCGATCGCGCGCGCCATCCTGTTCGCCATCGAGCAGCCGGCGGACGTGGATGTGAGCGAGATCGTGGTGCGGCCGACCGCCAGCCCTTACTGAAGCGCAGCTTCTGCAGGCTGCCGTCAGGCGTAGCGCATCAGTGCGGCGCCGCCGGCGATCAGGGCGATGGCGGCGTAGCGCTGTGGGCTGATTTTCTCGCCAAGGAAGAAGACGGCGATGGCGGCGGCGAACAGGATGGCGGTTTCGCGCAGCGCCGCCACGGCTGCCACTGGCGCCATCGTCATTGCCCATAGCGACATGGCGTAGGAGCCCAGCGTGCCGGCTCCGCCCAGCGCGGTCACGCGCCAGTGCGCGGCCGCGTAGGCGGCGAATTGCGCGCGGCGCCGCAGCAAGGTCCAGGCCAGCAGGCCGGCAGCGGTGAAGACGAACAGCCACATGGTGTATGCCACCGGGGAGCCGGAGTGACGCGCGCCGACGCCGTCCACCAGCGTGTAGCACGCGATGGCGCCGGCGTTCAGCAGCGCGTACAGCACGGCGCGGCCAGGGCGCTGTGGGGAGGGCGGGGTCAGCGCTGCGCCAGCTTGCGCAGTGTCACCCACAGCCGCCGCGCCGCCGGGCCGCCGCGCCGCTGTGCGACCGACTGGCGCCGCCCGCCGGTGCGCAAGCGCCATGCTGAAGATGCCGCCGCTGATGCAGGCCACGGCGCCGAACTGCATCGCCGTCAACTGCTCGCCGAGCAAAGGCGCGCTGGCCAGCGCCACCAGCAGGGGGGCGCTGCCGCGCATCAGCGGATAGGCCAGGCTCATGTCGCCGTGCCGGTAGGCGGCCGCCATCAGGCCGTAGTAGAAGTAATGGATGACGGTGGTGGCGAACAGCATCGGCCAGCTGGCGGGTGCGGGCGCCGGGAAGAAAGGCAGCGCCGCCAGCGAAATCAGCGCGGCGCCCGAGGCCACCAGGACCGAAGTGAGGAAAGCGTCCTTGCCGGCCTTGACGAGCGCGTTCCAGCCCGCATGCAGCAGCGCTGCCAGCAGGATGATGGCGACGACGTATCCTGGCATCGGCAGTACAGGCTCCGGCGCCCGCGCCTAGCGCGGGCGCACGCTTTCGGCCAGGATGGCGGGGCGGTGCACGCGCTGGAAGGCTTCCATCACGGCGTTGGACTTGGCCACCCGTTCCATCATGTCCAGCATGATGGCCTGGTCCTCCGGCTTGAGCGAGCGGCGCGACACGTAGATGCCGCTCTCGCTCCAGGGCAGTTCCGGTATCGGCTCCACCCGCAGCCGGTCCAGCATGCCGGCCAGGCGCGCGTCGCGCATCACGGCGCCGGCCAGTGTGGTCGGGCCCATGATGGTGACGTCGATGGCGCCGGATTGCATCAGCCGGGCTACCGCTACCGAGTCCACCTCCTGGAACAGACGTCCCTGCCTGGCCAGCTCCTTGATCAGCACCTGGTAAGGCTCGCCATAGTCGAAACCGCGCACCACGGCCACGCGCAGCTCCGGGCGCTGCAGCAGGTCCTGGGCGCTGGAGAGGGCGGGGCGTCCGCTGGCCACCGAAATGAGCGTGGCGCGATGGCCGATCAGGGGAATGAAAGTGCCGACCTGGTCGCGCGCCGGCGTGCGCGTGGCGGGCAGCATCAGGTCGGCCTTGCCCATTTCGAACAGCACCTCCTGGCGCGCGCGCGGCACCCCGGAGAATACCAGCTGGCAGCCGGCTTTCTGGCTGGCCGCGCGCAGCACGTCGGGATAGATGCCGGCCACGTCGCCGTTGCTGATGGTGATGCTGACACCGATCGGCGCCACCGGCACGGCGATCTCGCGCGAGCATTCCGCCGCGGCCGGCGCGGCCAGCGAACTGAACGTCGCCAGCACCGGCAGCAGCGCCAGCATTCCCGGCGCCGGCGGCCATGCCATCATGGCTGCACCGCCGTGCTGGCAGGCTGCTTCAGGTCGTGCGTGCGGAAGTAGTGCCGTGCCACCAGGATGGCCAGCGCCTGCATGGCCGCGCACACGAAAAAGCTGCTGCCGATGCGCCAGTCGTTGGCCGGCAAGTGGCTGACCTCGCCCAGGATGGCGCTGCCCAGCAGCGGCATGAAAATGATGCCGATGCTGCTGATCGACTGCAGGGAACCCATCAGCTCGCCCTGCTGGCCGGCGTCGGTGGCCTTGGAGATGATGCCTTGCAGCGCCGGGCCGGCGGCGAACGCCATCAGGTTACAGCAGATGAACAGGTACATCATCCAGCCTTGCGTGGCCAGGCCGTACAAGGTGTAGGTGATGCAGCCCGAGGCCAGGCCGATCAGCGTCAGGCGCACTTCGCCGAACCACTTGATGAAGACGCCCAGCAGGCCGGCCTGCACCACGGCGGCGGCCATGCCCACGCAGAACAGCGCGGCGCCGTTCTGGCCGGGGCTCCAGTCGAAGCGGAAGTGGGTGTACAGCACCCAGGTCGACTGCAGCATCATCTGCGCGCAGGTCATCAGCGCGAAGGCGATGATCAGACCGCGGATATCCTCGCGGCGGGCCAGCTTGAACAGGCCGTCGAGCGGATTGACGCGGGTGAGCTTGAACCTGGAGCGGCGCGATTCGGGCAGCGACTCGGGCACGCAGAAGTAGCCGTAGATGAAATTGGCGGCCGACAGGCCCGCCGCCACGTAGAACGGCAGGTGCAGGTCGATGCTGCCCAGCAGGCCACCCAGCATGGGGCCGGCGATGAAGCCCAGGCCGAAGGCGGCGCCGATCTTGCCGAAGCTCTTGGCGCGGTTCTCGTGGGTGGAAATGTCGGACGCGTAGGCCGAGGCCACCGACATGCTGGCCGAGGAGGCGCCGCCGATCACGCGGCCGATGAACATGCAGGCCAGGTTGGGCGCCCAGGCGGTGGACAGGAAGTTGATGCACATGCCGGCCATGGAATACAGCAGCACCGGCCGGCGGCCCACCCTGTCGCTGACGGCACCCAGCATGGGCATGAAAAGGAACTGCATCAGCCCGAACACGGCGCCCATCACGCCGTACCACAGTGCCTGCGCGTCGCGCGTGTGGACGAATTCTCCGACCAGGATGGGCAGCACCGGCACCACCAGGCCGATGCCCAGCATGTCGATGAACACGCACACCAGCACGAATTTGAGGTTGCCGTTGGAGGTGGTGGAAAGGGGAACGGGTTCGCTTTTGCTGGTCATGGGCGGAAAGATCGGATCTAGGCTAAGGCGTGGCGGGGCTGGCAGCCCATTCGGCGATGAAGCTGTCGCGGAAGGCGATCAGCTCGGCCAGGCGGCTTTGCCCGAGGCGGCGGCCGGCGGCGGTTTGCATCTTGGCCGGAAGCGTGGCCAGCTTCACGTCGATATGGTCGAGCGAATAGGCTTTGTCGTCCAGTTCGCGGTGCAGCGCCATCGGGTCGTCGGCGTGGGCCAGCGCGCAGCCCATGCGGCCGGCAGTGTAGAACATGCGGGCCAGGCCGACCGCGCCCAGCGCGTCGAGGCGGTCGGCGTCCTGCACGATCTTCGCTTCGATGGTTTCCGGCTTGATGCCGGCCGAGAAGCTGTGCGTTTCGATCGCGTGCGCGGTTGCGGCCAGCTTTTCGGGCGGGAAGCCCAGTTCGGCCAGCTGGCGGCTGGCCAGGCGCGCGGCCTGGCGCGAAGCCAGGTGGCGGTCCGGCGAATTCTTGGGCAGGTTCACCAGGTCGTGCAGATAGCAGGCTGCCAGCACCACCAGCGCGTCCGCCTCCGGGTAATCGTCCATCAGCAGCGTGGCGTTGCGCCACACGCGGTGCAGATGGTTGGTGTCGTGCGCGCCGTCATCGGCGGCGGCGGCGGTGGCCAGCGCCACCAGGCGCGGATGCCAGCTACTTAACAACGTATTCATTCTTCTCCTTGGGGCGGGGCATGCTGCTTGCCCTGCGATTGTGGCATTGAATTGCCAAGAAGGCCATAGCAGTTTGCGGTGCAAATACACTGAAACCGATAGACTTTATGTTGCTTCTGTGCATTTATTTGCTGCGTTGGACCTTGTTGTACGGTAACATTATGGCTCTTTTGAGAGGAACCTATGTCTACCGACGCTATTTCCGCCGCCAACGTCGCGGCCGCCGCCGAATACCTCGCCTTTACCCTGGGCCAGGAAGAGTACGGCATCGACATCCAGAAAGTCAGCGAGATCCGCAGCTATGAAGCGCCGACCCGCATTGCCAGCGCGCCGGAATTCGTCAAGGGCGTGATCAACCTGCGTGGCCTGATCGTGCCGATCGTCGACATGCGCATCAAGTTCAATGTGGGCGAACCGACATACAACCAGTTCACCGTCGTCATCATCCTGAACATCGGCCACCGCGTGGTGGGCATGGTGGTCGACAGCGTGTCGGACGTGACCATCCTGACCCCGGAGCAGGTCAAGCCGGCGCCGGAAATTACCTCCACGTTGAACACCGAATACATCGTCGGCCTGGGCACCATCGACGAGCGCATGCTGATCCTGGTGGACATCGACCGCCTGATGACGAGCGCCGACATGGGCTTGCTCGACTCGGCGCTGGCCGCCTGAGCGCCGTGAGCATGCTGTCCAACATCCGCATCGGCAAGCGACTGGCGCTCGGCTTTGCCGTCATCCTGGCCCTGTCCGTGGCCATTACCGGTATCTCCATCTGGCGCCTGCACGAAGTGGCCAACGCGACGCGCGCGATGATGGAAGTGCCGCTGGCGAAAGAGCGCATGATCAGCGACTGGTCGAGCAAGATCGACAGTGCGATCCGCCGCACCACCGCCATCGCCCGCAGCAGCGATCCGTCGCTGGTGGGCTTTTTTGCCGACGAGGCCAAGAAATCCAGCGCCGTGTCTGCCGAGCTGCAGAAGAAAATCGAAGCACTGGTGGACGAAGACGAGAAGGAACTGTTCAACCGCATCGGCGAGCAGCGCAAAATCTACCTGTCCTCGCGCGACAAGGTGACCAAGCTGAAGGCTGAGGGCGCGCTGGAGGAGGCCGAAGCACACTTCAGCAACGTGTTCGCGCCCGGTGCGGCCGCCTACCAGAACCTGATGGCCGAACTGCTGAAGCGCCAGCGCGGCAAGATCGACGCCATCGCGGTGGAAATCGAGAATGGGGCCGATACCAGCCGCAAGCTGTTGATAGCGCTAACCGCGCTGGTGCTGGCTTTGGGCGTGGTGTGCTCCTGGCTGCTGACCGCGAGCATTACGCGGCCGCTTGGCCAGGCGCTGGACGCGGCGCGGCGCGTGGCGGCCGGCGATCTGACCGGCACCATCCGTGTCAGCGGCAGCGACGAAACCGGCCAGCTGCTGGCGGCGCTGCAGGACATGAACAATGCGCTGCTGAACATCGTGATGCAGGTGCGCAGCGGTACGGCGGAGATTGAGACGTCGTCCACCGAAATCGCGGCCGGCAACCAGGACCTGTCGTCGCGCACCGAGCAGCAAGCGAGCTCGCTGGAGGAGACTGCCGCGTCGATGGAAGAGCTGACCGCCACGGTGAAGAACAACGCCAGCAACGCGCACCAGGCCAACCAGCTGGCCGACGCGGCGGCCGATGTTGCCGTCAAGGGCGGCGCCGTGGTCGCCGAAGTGGTGGGCACGATGGAAGCCATCAATGCCGCCTCGCGCAAGATCGTGGACATCATCTCGGTGATCGACGGTATCGCGTTCCAGACCAACATCCTGGCCCTGAACGCCGCAGTGGAGGCGGCGCGCGCCGGCGAGCAGGGCCGTGGTTTCGCCGTGGTGGCCAGCGAAGTGCGCACGCTGGCGCAGCGCTCGGCCGCCGCCGCCAAGGAGATCAAGGAGCTGATCGGCGACTCGGTGGACAAGGTGAACCAGGGCGGCAAGCTGGTGGCCGACGCCGGCGCGACCATGGAAGACATCGTGTCCAGCGTACACCGCGTGAGTACCATCATCACCGAGATCACCACCGCCAGCAAGGAGCAGAGCGCCGGCATCGACGAGGTGTACAAGGCGATCGGCGAGATGGACCAGGTTACGCAGCAGAACGCGGCGCTGGTGGAGCAGGCAGCGGCCGCCGCCGAGTCCATGCAGCATCAGGCGATGCAACTTGCCGAAGTGGTCAGTGTGTTCCAGGTGGGCGGCGCGGCCAAGCCGCCGGCAGGCCGCGCACCAGCTGCCCGCACGCAGGGCGGCAAGGCGCTGGCGCTGCGCTAGTCCTGCCCGGTCCAGGAGGCGATCGCCTGTTGCGACAGGCGGTCCGCCTCGCCATTGCGGTGGCGCGGCACCCAGTGCAGCGTCACTCGCCCCGATTTCCCCAGTTCCGTCAGCAGCCCCTGCACCCGTTCGCGGTGCAGTTCCAGCCCCTTCGCTCCCGTGCCCGCGCCGGCCGCCACGTCGCCGATCACGACCTGGCTGTCGCCGTAGATCGCCAACAGCGGCGGGCGGGCGGCGAGGGCGGCTTGCAGCAATGCCTCCAGCGCCAGGTATTCCGCTTCCCCGCTATTGCCATGTCCTGCACGCTGGCTGATCTCGATGCGTTCGCCGGCCGGGCCAAGCAGCAACGCACCTATGCCCAGCCGTCCCGGATTGGGATGGGCCGAGCCGTCGAACCATGCCTGCCATGCACCTGCCTGCGGCGCATGGCGCGCCCGCTTGCCGGCCAACTTCCCGGCGCGCGCGAGCAGTTTGGCCGCGCGCCGCTCCGCATCGTCCCGCTTCAACTTTGAACGAGCGGCCAGCAGGCGGTCGAGCGCTGACGGGCCATCCAGGGCTGCCGGTGCCGCCAGCCCCGCCGGCTCCGCTGCAGCCCGGTATCCGGCCGCCGCAGCCGACTGCTCCAGGATGCGCAGCAGCGCCTGCGCTTCGTCCAGTCCCGCGCTGGCGGCAAGGCGGCGCGCGGCCACGCGCTCGTTGTGGAAGGCGGCATCGGCCAAGGTGGCAAAACCGGCCTGGGCGGCTTGAGAAGGGCGTGGAATCGTCATGCCGCCATGCTACCGCCTGCACGCCGCCGGAATCAACAAGCGCTGCTGAAAATTGCACAGCGCTGCTGGTTTTTGCGCACGCCGGCGCGCGCGGCGGGCCAGGACGTGCCCTTGGGGCGCTGGCACGGATCGTGCGGATAGGGAAGCTCCAACCCACTCCCATCCGGACAAAGCACAGTGACCAAACCATCCAACGTCCGGCAGCCGCTATTGCGCTGCCTTGCCCTTTACCGGCTGATGCCGTGGCGCTTTGCGCTGACGGCCACGCTGTTCACCATTGTCAATCTCAGCCTCGCGTGGCAGCAATGGCTGGTAGGCCGCGCCGTGCACGACGTGGAAAGCGGCCGCGCCGTGCAGCGCCAGGCGGACGGCACGCTGGACTGGTCGCTGGCCCGCTACTGGCTGATCGCCCTGCTGGCGTTAGCCGCTGCGCGCGCGGTACTCCAATACGGCGGCGGCGTAATGGCGCTGATCATCGGCCAGGAACTGCTCACCATACTGCGCCAGCGCATCCTGCAGCAAGTGCAGCGGCTGGACCTGGCGTACCACTGGCGCCACGGCGTCGGTGAACTGGTCACCCGCACCACGCGCGACGCCGACAAGGTGCGCGATGCGCTCATCAGCTTCTGGCGCCAGGTATTCGAAACAGCGCTGGTGGTGATCGCCTCCATCGGCCTGCTGTGCTGGTACAGCCCCTTGCTTGGCCTGCCGCCGCTGCTGCTCACGCTGGCCGGCATCGGTATCTTCGTGGCGCAGACCGGCCAGCTGGTGCACCTGGACCGCGCGGCGGGCGCAGCGTACGACAAGGTGAACCAGGAGCTCAGCGAAGGGGTGAACGGCGTGCGCGTCATCAAGGGCTTCGGCCTCGAGCAGCGCCGCGTCGCGGTGTTCAGCGAGCATGTCGACCAATTCGTGCGGCTGGCGCGCAAGGCGCTGGCGTATTCGGCCTCGCATATCCCGCTGCCGCAGGCAGTGGTGGCGCTGGGCCACGTCTGGATACTGGGCTATGGCGCCCACCTGGTGCAGCAGGGCCGCATGAACGTGGGCGAGATCGTAGCTGCGCTGCTGGTGGCTAATACGCTGGTGTTCCGTATCGAAGGTGTGGGCAGGGTGATGCAGATCTTTGCCGATGCGCGCTCGTCGGCGGGCCGCATCTGGGAGTTGCTGGACGAACGGCCCGGCATGCGCGGCGGTGACGGCCAGCCACAGGGCCTGCCAGACGGTGCGCTGGGACTGCGCCTCACCGGTGTGGAGATCGCCGCGCCGGGCGGCAGCAGCGCTATCCTGTCCGGATGCGACTTTGAAGTGGCGCCGGGCGAGGTGGTGGCGCTGGTGGGCGCCACCGGAGCGGGCAAGAGCACGCTGGCGGGCCTGCTGCCACGGCTGCTGGAACCGGACCAGGGATCGGTGCGCGTCGGCTCGCCGTGGGGTGGCTGGCGCGACCTGCGTGGGCTGGACCTGGGACAGTTGCGCCGCAAGGTGCACGTGGTGCCGCAGGAAAGCTTTTTGTTCTCGGACACGCTGGCCGCCAACCTGCGGCTGGCCAAACCGGACGCCAGCGACACGGAACTGGAGCAGGTGCTGGCATGGGCTGCGGCCGCGGACGTGGTGCAAGGGCTGGAACACGGCCTGCAGACCCGCGTCGGGGAGCGCGGCGCCACACTGTCCGGCGGCCAGCGGCAGCGCATCTGCCTGGCGCGAGCGCTGCTGGCGCGTCCCGCCATCCTGGTGCTGGACGACGCCACCAGCGCGCTCGACGCCCTGACCGAACGGCGCGTGCTGGACAATATCCGCCGTCTGCACGCCAGCGGCGAATACCAGGTGACGGTGCTGATGGTCGCCAGCAAACTGTCCACCATCCTGCTGGCCGACCGCGTGGCGATGCTGTCCGGTGGCCGCATCGCGGCGCAAGGTACGCACCAGGCGCTGATGGCGTCGGACGCGGGCTACCGCGAACTGCTGGGAGGCGGCGATGGCCAATAAGCTGCGCGGCCAGACTGCACTGAGCGACATCGAGCTGGAACAGGCATTGGCCCGCAAGGCGCTGGACCGCAGCATGTTCTGGCGCCTGCTGCCGCTGCTGCGCCAGGTGCGCGGCCGCATCGCCGCCGTCATCGCCCTGGAAGCGCTGCTGGTGGGCGTGATCTTCCTGCGGCCCTGGTTCCTGCGCGAAGTGATCGACAACGGCTTTATCAGGACCGCCACCGGCATCCTGCTCGACAAGCACCTGCTGGCCTGGATGGCGGCCGGGCTGGCCGTCAGCTGGGTACTGCGTTTCCTGCTGTCCGGCCTGTCCCAGTATTTCGCCGGCGGCGCAGCCATCCATATCCTGAACGCGCTCCGGGTGCGGGTGTACGCCCACGTGCAGTCGCTCAGCGTGCGCTATTTCGACCAGACCAAGGCCGGCCGCATCATCTCGCGCGCCGACCGCGACGTGGACGCGCTCGAACCGCTGCTGATACAAGGGCCGCCGGAATTGCTGTCCGCGCTGCTGCGTTGCCTGGTGGCCGGCGCGGCGCTGTGGCTGATCTCGCCGCGCCTGTTCGCGGCGCTGGCTGCCGTGGTGCCGCTGCTGGCGGGCTTCACCTGGCTGTTCAGGCGCATCTCGCAGCAGAACTGGGCCCGCGTGGCGGAGGCGCGTGCGCGCTTCACGGCTCACCTGGTGGAAACCGTGTCCGGCGTGCGGCTGATCAAGCAGCTGGTGCGCGAGGATAGCAATGCGCAGCGCTACCTCGGCCTGCTGCGCCACTTCAACCACACCCTGGTGAGCGGCAATATCCGCTCCAGCTGGTTCCTGCCGCTCACGCAGGTACTCAGCACACTGGGCATGGGGTTGCTGCTGGTGGCGGGCGGCTTCGGTATCGCCGAGGGCAGCGTGACGGTGGGCCAGCTGGCGCAAAGCCTGTTCTACGTACACCTGTTTCTCGGCCCCCTGCAGGAGCTGAACGACCTGTTCGAGCGCTACTCGTCGGGCGCGGCCTCGGCGCAGCGCGTGTTCCTGTTGCTCGATACGGAGCCCGAGATCACCGATCCGCTCACGCCGCAGCAGCCCGCGCGACGCGGCGAGGTGGAGTTTGCCAATGTCGGCTTCTCCTACGACCCGGCCGGCGCGCGGCCGGTGATCCGCTCCCTGCAGCTGCACATTCCGGCCGGCCAGGTGCTGGCCATCGTCGGACCCACGGGGCACGGCAAGAGCACGCTGGTGCAGTTGCTGGCGCGGCTGTACGAAGTGCAGTCGGGCGCGGTGCTGGTGGATGGGGTGGACGTGCGCCACTATCGGCAGCAGGAGCTGCGCAAGGTGATCGGCGTGGTCCTGCAGGACAACGTGCTGTTCTCCGGCAGTGTGCTGGACAACCTGCGCCTGGCGGCGCCGGACGCCGGCGACGGTGCGCTGATCGCCGCCGTGCGCGAGCTGGGGGCGGACGCCGTGCTGGAACGGCTGCCGCAGGGCTACCGCACCGAGGTGGGGCCGCTGGGCGGCTTCCTCAGCCACGGCCAGCGGCAACTGGTGTGCCTGGTGCGCGCCTATCTTGCCAACCCCACCGTGCTGATCCTGGACGAGGCGACGTCCGCCGTGGACCTGCACACCGAGCGCCGCATCCAGGCCGCGCTGCGGCGGCTGTGCCGGGGCCGCACCGCCATCATCATCGCACACCGGCTTGCCACCATACGGGACGCCGACCGCATCGCGGTGATCTGGAACGGCGAGCTGGCCGAGCTGGGCGACCATGACAGTTTGATTGGCCAGGGCGGGGCATACGCCAAACTGTACGGCGCCTATGCGGCCGCGCAGCAGGCTACCGCCGGCGCGGATATGTGAAAACCGGATAAGCAAGCGTGGCACTATTCGTTTGCCAGGCTTAGGCAGCGCGCTATAGTCGATTCATGGAACTACTAGCCAACCACTTCACATCCGAATTCGCGCGCAGCGCCCATTTTGCCAAGGGGACGGAAAGCGACGGGGAACCGCTCGTCGCTTTCCGGGAAGCCCAGAAAATGAGCTTGCTGGTGCGCGCCACGGCCTTCGTTTTCGCCGATCCGCGTTCGCGCGAGCTGCACCAGCTGATCGAACGCATCGCGCCCAGCGAGGCGACGGTGCTGATCACCGGGGAAACAGGCACCGGCAAGGAGCTGATAGCGCGCCACGTGCATGCCCACAGCAGCCGGCGCGACGCCAGCTTCGTCGCCGTCAACTGCGGCGCCTTCCTGGAAACGCTGATCGAAAGCGAGTTGTTCGGCTACGAACGCGGCGCTTTCACCGGCGCGCACCAGGCCAAGGCCGGCTGGTTCGAAACCGCGCGCGGCGGCACGCTGTTCCTCGACGAGATTGGCGACTTGCCGCTGCCGATGCAGGTGAAGCTGCTGCGTGTGCTGCAGGAGCGGGAGGTGGTGCGGCTGGGCGCGCGCAAGGCGATACCGATTGACGTGCGCCTGATCGCCGCCACCAATGTGGACTTGGCCGAAGCGGTGCGGGCCGGGCGCTTCCGGGAGGACTTGTACTACCGGTTGCAGGTGATCTCGCTTCCGCTGCGGCCCCTGCGCGAGCGCCCCGGCGACATCATGCCGCTCACGCGCCACTTTCTGCAGGTCTATGCGCGCCGCCTGCACCTGGCCGATGTCTCGATCACGCAGGATGCGGAGCGCGCCTTGCTGGACTATCCGTGGCCAGGCAATATACGCGAGCTGGAAAATGTGATGCACCGCGCACTGCTGGTCAGCCACGATGGCGCCGTCACAGCGCACGACCTGAGTCTGCGCGGCTGGGCGCGGCATGAGCCGCCACCTGAAGTGCGCAGCGGGCCGCAGTATGCGGCGCCAGGGCCGTACGCGGTACCGGCACACGCAGCACCGGCATACGTTGCACCGGCATACGCTGCGTCGCCCTGGTCCGGCGCGGCGGGCGAGCAACTGGGCGCGGCCGTGCCTTCCGCCGGCGGCGGACCCGGGCACACAGTCGGCCCCGGCGCCGCGCCCGCCACGGCAAGCGCACGCTTGCATGCGGCCTGGCGCGCGCTGCTTGCTTCGGGCGAGAGCATCGACTTCGAAACGCTGCAGCAGGAACTCGCGCTGGCTGCGTTCGAGAGCACGGAACGCAACCAGGTGCGGGCGTCCAGGCGCCTGAATATCAGCCGCAACATCATGCGCACTTACCTGAAGAAGGCGGGCGTACTGTAGCTGCGCAAACACAGGCTGTTGCCAGGGCAGCAGCCTGTTCGTCGCGCAGCACGCGCGGCGTGCGCAGAAGGGTGGATGTGGCGTTTCCTGCATGGCACGGTTTCTGCGTTGCGTAGTGGGCTGACACCACAACTCACGAGGAGCTTCAACATGACCACGGAATTCATCTGGCAACTGCCTACCGCCGGCGATGGCCGCTACGGCGAAGCGGCCCGGCTGCGGCGCGGCGAACGCGCTGCGGACGCGGGCTCGCCCTACAGCGGCGGCGTGTCCGACCCGCGCGGCAGCCGCTTCAACTACTACGACTATCTGCACCAGGTGGCGCGCGCGGCCGACCTTTCAGGCTTCGACGGCGTGCGCATCGGCCACGACCTTCAGGGCGAGGAAGCGTGGATCGTTGCCGGCTACGTGGCGCGCGGCACGCGCCGCATCAAGCTGGTGACGGAATTTGAGGCCGCATGGGGCTCGGCGGTCTACGCGGCGAAGAATGCCGCCAGCTTCCAGCGCTTCACAAGCGGCCGCCTGGCCTGGCAGATCGCTCCGGGCGGGACTGCCGGGGATCGGCGCCGCCATGCCGACTACGCGGAGGACGCCGACGTGCTGCCGCGCATCGACGAATTCCTGACTGTGGCGCGCGGCGTCCTGACTACCGCACCGTTCAATTTCAAGGGCAAGTTCTTCGAAGTGGGCGAGGGCGGCTTCCGTGGCACGCTGGCCAACAATCCGGTACCCAAGGTCTACCTGTCCGGCGCCAGCGAGCAGGCCTTTGCGCTGTCCGCACGGCAAGCGGACGTGCACGTGCTCGATGCCGCCCCGCCGGAGACGCTGCGTGCGCAGGCCGCACACATTGCCGCGCTGGCTGCCGCTGCCGGCCGCAAGGTCGCCATTGGACTGCGCATCAGCGTGGTTGCGCGTGAAACGGAGGACGAAGCGCGGCGCGACGCGGCGATCCTGCAGAGCCAGTCCACCGCCGCGGTTGCCGCTGCTGCCGACGATGATGGACCCGGCCCGGCGGCCACACTGGTTGGCAGCTTCGAGCAGGTCGCCGATGGCCTGTCCGAATACGCCGCCGCGGGCGTATCCAGCTTCCTGTTGTCCGCCGCGCCGCATCTCGAAGAGGCCTACCGTTTCGGCGAAAACGTTCTGCCCGCACTGCGCGAGCGCCTTGCCGCCGCCGAGCGCCAGGCAGCCTGACCACATCATCCATACTGGAGCACACCATGACTGTCGACTTCTTCTGGCGCCTTCCCACCCACGGCGAGCCAAGCTCGCACCGCAGCCGCACTCCCTACCGTGGCGACACGCTGGCCGGCAACGCCCGGCTTGATCACGCCGGCGGCTATACTTACATTGACTACCTGGCCGAGATTGCGCATGCGGCCGAAGTGTCCGGCTTCCACGGCGGCCTGATTCCATCTTTCCCGATGACGGACGAACCTTGGGCCATTTCCGCGCTGCTGGCGCGCGAAACCGAAACGTTCCGATTCATGATTCCGTTCCAGCCGGGTTTCCTGAACCCAGTCGCCGCCGCACGCATGACGGCCAGCCTGCAGCGCGCCACCGGCGGGCGTGCGCTGTACAACGTCATTACCGGCGGCGGCGGCCCGGCGCAGCTGTGGTGGGGCGACTCCGCCGGCCACGACGACCGCTACCAGCGCACCACCGAATTCCTGGATGTGGTGCGCGGCGTTTGGCAAGGCGGGCCATTCTCGTACCAGGGCAAGTTCTACCAGCTGGAGCACGGCGGCCTGCCGGACCCGCTGTCGAAGGAAGAGTTCCCCGAGATTTACTTCTCCGGCTCTTCCGACGCCGCGCTGGCGTCGGCGTCAAAGCACGCGGACTACTACCTGACCTGGCTGGAGCCGTTCGCCGCGCTGCGCGAGAAATTCCGCCGCGTGAAGGAGAAAACAGATCTGCTGGGCCGCAAGATCAAGTGCGCGGTGCGCGTCGATATCGTGGCCCGCGCCACCGAGGAAGAGGCTTGGGATGAAGTGCGCAAAGGTTTCGAGCGGGTGGATGCCGAAACGCTGAAGCAGTTCCTGGCGCCGCAGGGTGATTCGGTTGGCGCAGCGCGCCAGCGCGCCAGCCTGCCTACCACGCTGAACAGCTATCGCGACCTGATCATCGAACCGAACGTCTGGTCGGGTTTCAACCTGCTGCGCGGCGGCCAGACGCAGGGCATTGTGGGCAGCTACCAGCAGGTGGCCGAGCGCCTCGACGAACTGGTGCAGCTGGGCGCAGATGCCTTCATCCTCTCCAGCACCCCGCACCTGGAGGAGGCCTACCGCGTAGGCGAAGAAGTGCTGCCGCTGGTGCGCGGCCACGTGCAGCCGCAAGCGCTGCGCGCAGTCGGATAATCCTTGCTGCCTGCAAAGCAGCACTGTCGCCCAGGCAGCATGCGCCGCCTGGGTGTTTCAAAATCAGCATTTCGCTTCATTTCAAAGAAGGCCTTGGTTTATAAGGCCTGCTTCTGCGGTGGCAGTCAGGCACGGCGCTTGCAATGAGTAACTTACCTCTTACTCATTACAAAGGAAGTGTCCATGCATCCCCAGCAATCGCCAGCCACCCGATTTAAACGCACCACCATCAGCCGTGAATTGCGCGCGGTTTTTGCCATCGCCCTGAGCGGCAGCCTTGCCCCCAGCCTGGCGCACGCGGAAGAGCAAGCCGATGCTGCCGCAGCGGCGGCCGCCAGCGTTCCCTACGTCGTGGGCGACCTGGGCGCGCTGCAAACCGTCACCGTCACCGCGCAGAAGCGCGAGGAGAAGGCGCAATCGGTGCCAAGCTCCATCACCGTCCTTGGCGGAAAGGAACTGCTGGCCGACGGGGTTGGCCGCTCCGCCTCGGAGATCCTGAACTTCGTGCCGAACGCCTCGGCGGGAACACAGCAGCACGGCCGTCCGCGCTGGTGGATACGCGGCGTGGGCGCCGGCCAGCAGCAGATCGACTTCCCGAACCCGGTCGGCTTTTATCTGGACGACGTCTACATCAGCAACTCGTCGGCCACCGGTTTCCCGCTGTTCGATCTGGACCGGGTGGAAGTGCTGCGCGGCCCGCAAGGCACCTTGTGGGGCAAGAACACCACCGGTGGCGCCATCAACGTCATTTCCAGGAAGCCCAGCTTCCGCAACAGCGGCTACCTGAAAGTGGACTACGGGCGCTACGACACCAAACTTGTGGAGGGCGCCATCGGCGGCGGACTGGTGGACGAGGTGTTGGCCGGCCGCCTGTCGTTCCACACCGAAGACCAGGGCGAAGGACGCTTTAACAACCTGTTCACCGGCAGCAAGGACGGCGCGCTGCGCGACAGCGCCGTGCGCGGCCAGCTGAAAGCGTTGCTCGGCAAGGACCTGAGCGCGAACCTGAACCTGCACTATCGCGACTACCAGACCGACGGCACCATCACCACCGTGGCCAGCTACGGCGCCAACGGTGTGTACCGCAACGGCTACATCCCCAGCACCAACCCGGACGACGTGAGCGCCAATGCGCCGGCCAACAGCTCGGTGAAGCAGGGGGGCGGACAACTGGCGCTGGAGTACCAGCTCGGCCCATACTCGCTCAACTCGATCACCGGTTTCGAAAACTACCGCACAGAGAGCCTGGGCGATGGCGACAACACCCCGCTGGAAATCAGCCGCAGCCACAGTTCGGCCAAGAGCCGCCAGTGGTCGCAGGAGCTGCGCCTGGCGTCGCCGCAGGATGACAAAGTGAGCTGGGTGGCAGGCCTGTTCTACTTCAACGAGAAGATCGATTCTGATTCCGCGTCCGCCCGCCTGCCGAACGGCGCCGCTCCGGCGCTCGCCGGCAGCACGCAGCCGGTCGGCTACAACAGCACCATCTACCGTCACGAGGCGCGCAGTTTCGCGGTGTTCGGCAGCGCCACCGCCACGTTCAGCGATCAACTGCGAGCCATCCTGGGCCTGCGCTGGACCACGGAGACCAAGGACCTGAACCTGCGCCGCAGGCAGGCCGCATCCGGTACACCGCAATTCGGCAATGTGGACAACTGGTGGAACACGGTCAGCGGCGCCAACTTTGGCGCGGCCGCCGTTGCCAACAACAACTTCGTTTCGACCCCGTCCACCACCTGGGATGCGCTGACCTGGGACTTTACGCCGGAATACCGGCTCAGTTCAACCGCGCGCGTCTACTTCAAGGCGGCGCATGGCATCAAGTCCGGCGGCTACAACACCAGCGCGACAGACGTGCGCGCGCTGAACACGGTGGCGCCGGAAACGCTGAACTCCTTTGAACTGGGCCTGAAATCCGAATGGTGGGACAACAAGCTCAATTTCAACGCCAATCTGTTTCGCTACGATTACAAGAACGTGCAGGTCAACATCACCGGCATCTACAACGGCGACCCGACCCAGAGCGTGAATTACCTGCAGAATGTGAGCAAGGCGCACGTGAACGGTGCGGAGTTCGAACTGGAACTGCAGCCGACCGACGAGCTGCACATCAACGCCAACATCGGCATCCTGCGCACCGAGTTCGACGAGTTCAATGTCCAGAACAACGGCGGCAACCGATCGGGCAATGAGTTCGTACGGTCGCCGCACGGCACCGCGTTGCTGCAGGCCGACTACCAGCTGCCCGTCGCCAGCGGCAAGCTGGTGCTCAGCGGCGACTGGCGCTACACCTCCAAGCAGTTCTACTATGTCGATCCGCAGACCGATACGCGCGGGCTGCTGAACCAGGGCGCCTACGGCATCGGCAACGCGCGCCTGTCGTACACGCTGCCGGGGGGGAAGCACACCTTCAGCGCGTATGTGAATAATGTAGGCGACAAGATCTACAAGAACCACACGCTGACCAGCTTCGTGCCGGGTACCGTGAATGGCGACACGGTGTACTGGGGCGCGCGCCGCACCTTTGGCCTGTCCTATACCGCGCAGCTTTGAAAGCCGGCTGCCGGGCTGTCGGCGGGTTAGCGCGTAGCGCACAACCCGCCGCTCTTTCTCAGGCCGCCGCGCGCAGGCTTTCGGCCACGCGGCGCTGCGCTTCTTCAAGCGGCCTGCGGTCTATCCACGCGTCGACATCCACGTCCCGGTCCAGGAAGCCGTGCACCAGCTGGAAGTGCTTCTGCTGCCGGAACAGTTCCACCTTTTCGTCAGACAAGTCCGGCGCCAGCGCCAGGTGAAAGCCGTCGCGGTAGGCTTCCGCCACGCCCTGGCCACCGGCCCGGGTCTCTCCCTGAAGGATCTGCAGCACCTCGTCCTTGTGGCTCTTGGCCCATTCGGCTGCGCGCAGCGTCTGCGTCAGGAAGCGCACCACCAGTTCGAAGTGGTCGCGCAGGAAGCCTTCGTGCACGGTGATGGGGCGCGGCGTGCCGTTGTTGACGCGGAAGCGGCGCTCCAGCTTGTCCAGGTCGATGCCGACCACCACGCCGGCATCGCGCGCCGCGTCGGCCGCTGCCGCACCTTTCACGTAGACCGCGTCCACCTCGCCCAGCAGCAGCGGCGAGATACCCTCCCACAGATTGGTGCCGAGGTTGCGGTATTCGGCCGGGCCGTTCTGGCCCAGCTCCACCAGTTCGACGTCGTCCAGCGTCAGCCCTGCGGAAGCCAGTACGCCCTTGTAGCCCGCCAGGCTCATGCCGCGTGCGATGCTGCGGCCGCGCCGGTTGTTCTGCAGGTCGTCGCTGCGGAAGGCCGGCAGCGCCAGGCGCTTGCCCTTCAGGTGTTCCGGCCTGGTGATGCCGGAGCCGGGACGGACCAGGATGGACTGCCACTCGTCTATCCACGTCAGGCCGATCAGCCGGGTCGGCGCACCTTGCGCCCGCGCCGGCAGCGCCAGCAGGTTGCCGCCTTCGCGCACCAGCGTTTCCAGCTGGTGGTCGTAGTGATGGCGCGCCAGCTCGCCGCCCACTTCCTGCAGCGTTTGCAGCTTGATGCCGTCGGGCGCGAATTCCTGGTCCAGCCATCCCAGCTTGTAGGCCAGGCCGGTGGCTGTCGGTACGGGACAACGGGTGAACCAAACCGTCTCGACGGGCTTGGCTTGCTTCTCGGTAGTGCGCATATTTGTCCTTGTTGTGGTGGGTGAGTAGCTTGAGTCGGTCCGCTTTGGCGGCCGCCTTCAGGGATTGCAGGAAGCATGCCCGCGCGCCATGCGTGCCGCACGCATGCCGCATGCTGCCGGCGCGACAGTGGCGCGGCATGCTGCTGCGATATCAACAGCGGCTGCTACGCCGCGCGCAGTGGCGGGCCTCGCCGGCGGGCATTTCGGCTGGCACGCGTCTTGCGAAAGTAGAGGCATGACCAACCCGCAGGGAGAAATGCAATGACTGAAGCACTGGTAGCACAAGCGCAGCTGAGCGTGCAGGTACAGGAGTTCGTGGAGCAGGTCCGCAAGGATGCGCAACTGGCGTTCAACGCGCTGCGCGAAACCGGCAGCCTGACCGCCAACGGCACCGTCGGATTCGTCGAACGCATTCCGGGCGAAGACAAGGTGGTGGTGGTGAACGATCCGGGCCCGTTCCGCAAGGGCCAGCCGCTGACGGCATCCGTCATCGGCCTGGATGGCAACGTCTATTCCGGGGCTGGCGGTGGCGGCGGCCGCTACCTGAAGCTGTTCAACGAGCGGCCGGAAGTGACGTCGATCTCGCACGTGCACTCGCCGGCGCTGGGCGCCTGGGCGCAGACACACCGCACGCTGCCGATCCGCTATGTGCCGGTGCAGCGCTTCCAGCTGATCCGGGAAATTCCGATCTATATCGACCGCCGTCAGGCGGAAGTGGATTTCATCCTGGGCTTGATCGGCAAGAATCCCCACTCCACCGCCATCCTGGAAGCGAACGGCGGCGCCACCGTGTGGGGCAAGCAGGGCTTGCTGAAGCTGGCGGAGTTCATCCTGCTGCTGGAGGAGGGCGCCAAGATCCAGATCCAGGCCGAAGCCGTCGGCGGCTCGCGCGACTTCGGTCCCGGCGTGCTGCTGCAGCAGTGGAAGATGAGCAATCTGATCGAGACTGCACGCGAACTGTCCCTGCTGCCTGCCAGCGATCTGTAAGGAGCTGAGATGATGACGACACTGCCCCTTCCGCGTCGGCGCGGCGCGCGCCTTGTGTTTGCAGACCTGCTGGCTGCTGCCGCCTGCGCGGTGTGCGCTGCCATGCCGGGTCTCGCGCAGGCCGGGCTGGCGTGGGCGGCTGGTGCGTCGCAAGTCGCTTCTGCCGCAGCCAGCGCCTCCGCGCCGCGCGCCGCGTTGCCGGCAACGGTGCGCATTGCGGCCGTGGCGCGTCCGGCGCCGGCCGGCAAGACCGTGTTTGCCGGCGCCTCGGCCCAGGTGGCCCAGGAGCGCTGGCTGGAAGCGGAGCTGGGCAAGCTGGGCGTGCGCCTGGAGTGGGTGCCGGTCACCACCAATGCGGTGGCGGCGCAGGTGAACGAAGGCTTCGCCAGCAAGAGCATCGACTTCGCCAGCTATGGCGACCTGCCTTCCATCATCGCCAACGCTTCCGGCCTGCAAACGCGGCTGGTGCTGCCGGGCGGCAGCCTGAACAACACCTACCTGGTAGTACCGCCGGGTTCGACTGCCCGCTCGATCCGCGACCTGAAGGGCAAGCGCATTGCGCTGCATCGCGGCCGGCCGTGGGAATACCCGTTCGCGCGCCTGCTGCAGGCCAATGGCCTGAAGCTGAGCGACGTGAGGATACTGAACCTGAATCCGCAGGCCGGCGCTGCCGCGCTGGCCACCGGCGGGGCCGATGCCTTCTTCACCCTGAGCGACGCCTTCGTGTTGGAGGACAAGAAGGTGGGCAAGATCATCTGGGCCAGCAAAAGGGCGCCGGAGGACTGGAAAATGCGCGCCGAATTATGGGGCGACAGCGCTTTCCTGCAGCGCTATCCGCAGGTGGCGCAGCTGGTGGTGTCTGGCTACCTGCGCGAGTACCACAAGGCGGCGGCAGCAGCCGATGCGGGGCGCGAGAGCTACATCAAGTCCGAGTCGCTCGGCGGGCAGAGCGAAGCGGTGGTGCGGCGCGAGCTGGAAGGCGACAGCACGCAATGGAAGGATCGCTGGTCGCCGCTGTTCACGCCGGCCGTTCGCGCGCACTATGCCGCCGAGGCGGAGTACGCGAAGCAGGCGGGCCTGATCGCCAGGCCGCTGTCGGTGGACGCCCTGTTTGCGCCGCAGTTCGTGAGGCAGGGCCTGGCCCAGCTGCAGCTGCAAGACTATTGGACCCGTTAAGGAAGGAGTGAACACAATGACGATAGCCGCCGCATACAGGCCGACGCAGCCATTGACCGGCGAGGCCGCGCCGCACGAGCTTGCGCAGCCGGCCAGGCAGGTGCATCGCCCGGCAGATGGCCAGCCAGCGGGCAGCGGGCGCCGCAAGCTTCCGTCCGGGCTGGCGGAACGCTGGCTGGCTGCGCGCTGGTCGGCCTGGACCGCCCCGGTGCTGCTGCTGCTGCTGTGGTCCGCCGCCACCGCCCTTGAGTGGGCGCCGCCGCAGATCCTGGTGTCGCCGTGGCAGGTGGCGCTAACGGCATCCGAGCTGGTGCAAAGCGGCGAGCTGCCGGACCACCTGAGCGTGAGTCTTTACCGCCTGTTCGCCGGCTTTGCGCTGGGCGGCGCGGCGGGACTGGCTGCGGGCGTACTGCTCGGCTTGTCCAAGCCATTGCGCGCCTACGTCGAGCCGACGTTCAGCGTGCTGCGCCAGTTGCCCACCGTGGCGCTGATTCCGCTGTTCATCCTGGTGCTGGGCATAGGCGAGAGTTTCAAGGTGTTCATCGTGGCCAAGGCGACCTTCTTCATCGTGGCGCTGGCCGCGCATGACGCCATCCGCAATCTGCCGGCGCGCTATTTCGAAGTGGCTTCGGTGTACCGCTTTTCGCGCTGGGACGTGATCCGCCGCGTTGCGCTGCCGGCCATTGTTCCCGACGTGCTCACCGGAGTGCGCATTGCGCTGTCCCGTTCCTGGATGGTGCTGGTCGGCGCCGAGCTGCTGGCTGCCGACAGCGGCCTTGGACAAATGATGGAGATGGGGCGCCAGATGTTCCGGCTGGATGTGGTCATGGTGGGCGTGGTGCTGACCGGCGTGATCGGCTTCACGCTGGACCGCAGCTTCCGCCTGATCGAGCAGCGCCTTACCCGCTGGAAGAAAGGCTGACCATGCAAACCAAAGCAATCGCGCTGTTCAAGGCCGCACTGCTGCCTGCGGTCTTGCTGGCCGCATGGCAGTGGGCGTCCGGGCAGGGCGCCAGCGCCGCCTATATTTTCGTCCCGCTGCCGCTGCTGTGGGACAGCCTGCTGCAGCTGCTGGCGTCCGGCGAGCTGTGGCTGCACGTGAAAGTGAGCCTGGGCCGCACGCTTACCGGCATTGCGCTGGGCGGTACGGCGGGCATCGTGACCGGCACGCTGATGGCACAGTCGCGCGTGGCCGAACGCCTGATCGGCCCCCTGTTCCACAGCATCCGGCAGGTGCCGCTGCTCGGACTGATCCCGCTGCTCGGCCTTTGGGTAGGCAGCGGCGACGCGGCCAAGCTGCTGGTGGTGTCCATCGCCGCCTTCTATCCGGCCACGCTCAATACCTGCGAAGGCATCCGCAATGTGGAGCAGCGCCTGCGCGAAGTTGGCCGGATTTTGACACTGACGCAATGGCAGACCTTCCGCCGCGTGCTGCTGCCGGCCGCCACGCCTGCCATCGTCACCGGGCTGACGCATGCACTGGCCTTTTCCTGGCTGGCCTGCATGGGCGGGGAGTTGCTGTTTGCGGCCGGCCCCGGCATCGGTTCGTTGCTGCTGAACGGCGAAGTGGCCGGCCGCATGGACGTGGTGCTGCTGGCGGTAGTGGTGATCGCACTGGTGGCACAGGCCATGAACACCATCCTGAACCGGCTTGCTCGCCGCATCCATCGATTTGAATCCTGAAGGAGCACCATGAACGCACCAATTTCCAAGGCATTGCTGCACGCATTGCCAAGCGCGCGGCCGCAGCGCCGCAGCGGCGGCCTGCTGATCGAGCATGTCAGCAAATCCTTCGATCTGAAAGGCGAACGCCTGCCAGTGCTGGACGATATCTCGTTCCGTGTGGAGCCGGGCGAGTTCGTCGCCATCGTCGGCGCATCCGGCTGCGGCAAATCAACTTTGCTGCGCCTGCTGGCCGGGCTGGATACCGAATACGAAGGCCGGCTGCAGCACGACGGCAAGGACATCCGGGACACGGATCTGAACCGGGGCCTGGTATTCCAGGATCACCGCCTGTTCCCCTGGCTGACGGTGCAGCAGAACATCGCCCTGGCATTCACCAACACCCGCGTTCCTGTGGCCGAGCGCCGCGAGCGCGTGGCGGCGGAGATTGCCCGCGTGGGGCTGGAAGGTTTCGCGGACGCCTTCCCGCACCAGCTCTCCGGGGGCATGTCGCAGCGGGCCGCGATTGCGCGCGCCCTGGTCGGCAAACCGGACGTGCTGTTGCTGGACGAGCCGCTGGGCGCCCTCGATGCGCTGACCCGTTTGCGCCTGCAGCAGGAGCTGCGCCGCCTGTGGCAGGACGAAGGCATCACCATGCTGATGGTGACGCACGATATCGACGAAGCGGTCTACCTGGCCGACCGTATCGTGGTGCTGGACGCGCGGCCCGGCCGCATCCGCCGCGTGCAGGAGGTGGCGCTGCCGCATCCGCGCCAGCGCGGCCAAGCCGGCTTCGTGGCCATCCGCGACAGCCTGCATGCAGATTTCATTCATTGATCCACTCACTAACCCAAGCAAGGAGCTGGCATGAGCAATTCCCTCGATACCCTGTGGTACACCCGCTGCCCGGTGCCGACCGGCCTCGGCATCGCGTTGCAGAAAGGCTGGCTGGAAGAGTCGTTCCGCTCGCAATGCACCAATGTCCAATCGCTGCGCGAATCGAACGACAAGGCGGTGCGCGAATCGCACTTCGACCATACGCTGCAAAATTCGGTGCGCCATGGCGGCAATATCCCGGCGCTGTGGGCGCGTGCGGCGGGCCGCGACACGCGCGTGCTGGGCCTGTCCTGGTCGGACGAGACGCAGCTGATCCTGTCGTTGCCGGACAGTGGCGTCAAGACCGTGCGCGACCTGAAAGGCCGCCGTTTCGGCCTGCCGCGCTGGACCTCGGCGCAGATCGACTTCGCGCGCGCCCAGGCCATACGCGGCCTGGAAAACGCCCTCAAGCTGGAGGGACTGGCCGTGAGCGACGTTGAGCTGGTCGATTTTGTCATCGAAGCGGGGCAGAGCGACGCGCCTGCGGTGCGCGCGGCCGGCAGCAATGTATTCGGCGGCCGCCGCAGCGGCGGGCAGAGCGCCGAGTTGCTTGGCCTGCTGCGCGGCGAAGTGGATGCGATCTTCCTCAAGGGCGCCAGCGCGGCCCACATCGCCAGCCTGTTTGGACTGCACACGGTGATCGACACCGGCGCGCACCCGGAACCGCTGATCCGCGCCAACAACGGCACTCCGCGCACGCTCACGGTGGACCAGAACCTGCTGGAGCACCATTTCGATTCGGCGGTGCGCGTCGTGGACCAGGTGCTGCGGGCCGAAGCCTGGGCGCGCGGCAATCCGGACGACACGCGGCGCTTCCTGGCGCGCGAATCGAACAGCAGCGAGTACTGGGTCACGGTGGCTTATGGCGAAGACGCGCACCTGCGGCTCGATACCGATCTGTCCGAGACGTCCATCGCCGGGCTGCAGGATTTCAGCGACTTCCTGTTCCGCTGGCAGTTCCTGCCCAATCCGGTGGACGTGCGCAGCTGGATCGATCCGCGTCCGTTCGAGGCGGCGCTGTCGCTGAACCGGCGCGCGGCCTGACGCCAACCAGGGAAGCAACAGCATGGACCGACGATCAATTCTGAAGCTGGGGCCGGCAGCGGCGCTGCTGCCCGGCGTTGCGCGTGCGCAGGGACAGCCCGAGGTGCTGCGCATCGCTGTCACCGCGTTTGCCGAAAACGGAAAGGCCAGCCTGGGCGGCACTCCCTACCGCGTGCAGCAGGACGGCTGGCTCGCGCGCGAGCTGGCCAAGCGCGGCGTGTTGCTGGAATGGTTTCCCGTAACGGGGGACACCGGCGCCACCATGAACGAGGCGTTTGCCAGCGGCCGCATCCAGTTTGCCAGCTACGGCGATTTGCCGTCTGTGATACTGAACGCGGGGGGCGTGCGGACACAGGTTATCGTGCCGGCGGGGCGCGGCGCGGACCTGTTCCTGCTGGTGCCCACCAACTCCAGCGCGCGTTCGCTGCTGGACTTGAAGGGCAAGCGCATCAGCGTGCATCGCGGACGGCCGTGGGAACTGGGTCTGCTGCACCTGATCGAGGATAACAAGCTCACGCCGCGTGACTTCAAGCTGGTGAACATGGACATCAAGCCGGGCGCCTCAGCGCTGGCTACCGGCGCGGTGGACGGCTTGTTCCAGCTCAACGGCTATCCCCTGGAGGACAAAGGCATAGGCAAGATCATCTGGACCAGCAAGGGGCAGCCGGACCGCAAGATGCGTGCGGAGTTGTGGGGGCGGAGGGACTTCACGCGGGCCAATCCGGAACTGGCTGAGCTGGTGGCCACGGCCTGGGTGAA
Organism: Massilia sp. NBRC 108631; assembly: GCF_059704565.1. Classification (NCBI taxonomy): domain Bacteria; kingdom Pseudomonadati; phylum Pseudomonadota; class Betaproteobacteria; order Burkholderiales; family Oxalobacteraceae; genus Massilia; species Massilia sp. NBRC 108631. Next base: position 230,706 of record NZ_BAAKJE010000102.1, on the reverse strand, counting down.
AGCGCAGTACTGGGCGGCGCAGGAGGACAACCGGAACGCGGTGATACGCGACGGCACGCGCAACGGCACGCCGGAAAGCGTGATAAGGCGTTCCTATGATGATCCTTCGTTGCCGTGGAAAGACCGTTGGACGCCGTTGTACGATGACGTGGTGTACCGCCATTACAGGCGGGTGGTGGCTTTCGCCCGCAACCAGAAGCTGATACGGCAGCCGCTGCCGGCGGAAGAGCTGCTGGAGCCGCGTTTTGTCAACGCGGCGCTGAAGAACCTGGGACTGGCGCGGTACTGGAGCGCCAGCCCGGTGAAAACGGCTTAGTTGCGGCGCGGGTTGTCGGGACGCTGATCGTAGCGGTTGGGTACACCGTCGCCGTCACGGTCGCGGTCGTGGCGGTTCGGCACGCCGTCGCGGTCGTTGTCGTATCCGCGGCCGCGGTCATGGCCGCGATCGTGGCCATAGGCGCGATTGTTGTGGTTGTCGTAACGGTTCGGGATGCCGTCGCCGTCGCGGTCGCGGTCATAGCGGTTGGGGATGCCGTCGCGGTCCATGTCGCCCCGGCCGCGCCGGTCCCAGCGGCCTTCGTGGCGCACCCAGTGGCCGTTCGACTGTACCCACTGCGGCTGGGTGTAGTAGTAGCCCGGGCGTTCACGCAGCCAGTGGCCGGCGACCCACACGTGGCGGTGACCATTCCAGTTCCAGAATCCGGGAGCCCAGACATAGCCGTGGCGTGGCGGCGGCAGGCTTTCATAGCGCAGCGGAGGCGGCGCGGTGCCGATGACAAGATTGACGTCCACCTGGGCCGAAGCAGGCATAGGCGCGAAAGCGGCAGAGCTGATAGCCAGCAGGGCTGCTGCGTATAAGGTAGGCTTGATCATGTTGTTCTCCGTTGATATGAGTGACGCTGAATTCACTATATCAAGTGCTGCTTGCACGGAGAAAGGAAGATGCAACTTATTACAACTGACACAGCTGGAAAGACTTTAAACCTGCATGCAACGTGCGCTGGCGCACAGAAGAGGATTCGCCTGTCACGCGGGTGCGCTGTTGTGGCGCGTGGCGTGCAGGCGAATGTGCGGGGCCGGCATCAGATCTTGGCCGACGCGGAGGTTTTGCGCTCATCGTTCAGCAGTTGCAGCTTCTGCTCGGCGCTCAGGCGCTTGGCGCTGACGACTACGACTTGCATGTCCTTGGCGGCAGCGTAGGCCGGTGCGGCGGCACGGACTGCAACTGGCTGTGCTTCGGCGGTCGCGGTGTCGCTGTCAAGTACGTAGTTGGCGGCGCAGGCCAGGCCCAGGGTTACGACAAACAGGGCTTCGAAGTTTTTCAGGACGTTCATTTTGCTCTTCCTTCAGGTTGGTGGTCAGTGGTGTTTGGTGTTCCGATGACTGCACTGTACTCAAAGGCCATGCAGCCCTCCACCGCATTGCGACGGGCGGCGGATTTTGTGGCGCGAGATGCAAAATCCGGCGATAAAACGGTGTGGCCGCAATGGCAATCCGGCCACCTTTTCCTGCTTCCCCCTGCTAAGCCCAGCCATACGAATACCATCGGGGCGAGGGGCATATGCGGGCCAAGTTCAGTCACATTCTGCAGTCCATTGCTGAGCGCCGCCGCGCCTTGCGCCGGGCGCGCAACCTGCGCGCGGGCAGCGCAGGCAGCGCAGGCGGCCGTGAGCCTGCTGCGCACGCTGCGGGCCGTGCTGCGGGTCGCGTACAGGATGCGTATGGCGCGCTGTGGCGTTCGGCCGGCGCGTCCTGGCGGCGGCTTGCCGCCGCGCCGCGCGGTACGCTATGGCTGGCCGCTGCCGGCGTGCTCGCCGCACTGGGCGGCGCGGAAGCCATCATCGGCCATGCGCGCGCACTTGGTGCCGCTACCATCACGACGCTGGATGCCGCCAGCGCGCGCCATGCGGCAACCGTATATCAAGCCGCCCTGCCGGGCGCGACGCTGACGGTGGCGCGGCAGGCGGGGGTGCGCTTCAGTGCCGTTGCGGGCGGCGCCGTGGTGACGCTGGCGGGCATGCAGGGCATGGGCGCGGTGCGCGTGGACCTGTGCAGCCAGCTGCGCGAACCTGGCAGCGCGCGGCTGGTGCCGCTGAGGCTCGGTTACCGCTTCGATGACGTTCAGCGGTGGATGGACAAGCAGGCTGCGCAGGGCGTGGCGCCGTCGGGCGCGTTGCGCAATGTGCTGCTGGTCGGCGGCGAGTCAGCCGTATCGGCCGCCATGCCCGAGGTGCGCATCAGCGGCGACGCGGGCGCGGACTTCGGCGGAAAACCGCTGCAGCTTAGCTGGCGCAGCGCACCCGGCACGTCGGCGCGCTGGCTGGGAGACGCCGGGGCCGGCAGGGTTGAGGAGGCCGCCAGCGCCACGGTGGGTCTGTTCCGGCAGGGCTGGCTGTCCTGGGGCGACGGCGCCGCCATGCGCGTCGAGCGCCGCGCGAGCGTGGGCTGTCCGCAGGCTGGAGAACTGGTGGTACAGCTTTATCAGCTTCGGCAAGCGGGCAACGGCAGTCTTGCCGCCGCTCCGGCCACCGGCTTCGGCGACAAAGCGCTGCTGGCTGCGTTCCCCGCGGCCGGCGGCGCGGTGGCGGCCTATCTGCCGCCCGGCGTCTACCATGTCCCGGCCCAGGCGCCGGCCGGGCTGGAAGACCAGGCTTTGTTTGCCGCACTGCAGGCGGCGGGGCTGGTCCGGCTGGATGCCGGCGGCATGATCGCGATCGCTCCACGCGATTTGCCGCAATGGCTGGCCAGCGGCGCCTCCTCGCGCGCCACCGCGCTGGCGGAGTGGCGTGACGTCCGGCTGGACGGCGCAGGCATCAAACTGCTCAAGCGGCTCTACCACCAGGCCGACGGGGCATACGTGCGTCAGCAGGTCGACATCTACAACAGCGAGCGGCGCCTGCTGGCATGGCGCGTCAAATCGGGGCCCGCATGGGAAGCCAGCGCCGGCGACAGCCCGCTTGCGGCCTCCACGCACATGCCGCCCGCCGCCGCCCGCCTGTTCGCCGAACTGCCGCAAGGCTGGCAACCGTGGACGCGTGTCGCCTACTGGCCGCAGGCCAGCGCCGCGCAGACGGTGACGCTCAGCCTGCCGCTGACCGCTGCCGCCAGCGGCATAGCCGGAGCCGCAACACTCGCTGCGATAGGCGGTGGCGAAGCCGCAAGCGCGAGCGCGGGCAAAGCCGGAGCCGAAGCCGAAGTCGAAGCCGCATCCGTCTGGCCCGGGTCCGGCCCTGGGGGAGCAGCCGCGCGCGAGGGCGCCGCGCTGCAGCTTCTCATCGCCGGGCGGGTAGTGTCGGTCACCGGCGCCCGTGCGGCGCTCGCGCCGTCATGCACCGGGCGCGGCTGCGCCTCCGCGAGCGATGCCGTTCGGCTCACGCTGGAGCCGCTGGCGGGCGCACGCGCCATCAAGGTGGAGGTGCAGCCGCTCGACATGACAGGCGTGGCCGCGTCCGGCGACCAGGCTTACCGTCATCTGCGCGTGGCGGGCGGCCGCATCGTCTGGCAGCCGCTGGAGGCCGCCTTGCCGGGCGGCGCGGGCGGCGCGGCCGGCGCCGCCCGCGCTCCGGCCGGCGCCGGCGTGCAGCTTCAAGACCGCAACGGCACGCTGCTATGGGCCGATGGCGGCAGCACGCCGGCCGCGCTGGATGCTGGTTTGGGCGCCATGCTGGGCATCGCCCCGGAGCACGCAAGCAGCATCGCCGGCGTGCTTGCCCGCGCCTTCGCCAACGGCAGCGGCAGCGGCAGCGGCGCCCCATCTGCGGGCCTGCCAGCCAGCGGCAAGCTGTCGCTGGATTTGCCGCTGCAGGCCCTCGGCCAGCGCATCATTGAATGCATAGGCATGCGCCATGGCCGCTGGGACGGCAAGACCTGCGGCGGAGGCCAACCCGCGCCCCAGGGCCGGCACGCCGGACTAGTGCTGCTGGACGCCGAAACAGGCGACATCCTGGCTGCGGCAGGCGCCGGCAATGCCCCCGCCGGCGCAGCCAACTGGCCGGAAGTGCGCGACTTCGACCGCGCCAACCCTGCCCGCAGCCCCTTGCGCCTGCCAGCGCTGCAGCACGACGGCGGTGCCCACCGCAGTCCCGGCTCCACGTTCAAGATTGTCAGCGCGGTCGGCCTGGAACTGGCGGCAAAGTCCGACCCGCGTCTCGATGCGCTCCTGGGCGGCATGCCGCTGCCCGCCATCAATGCTGTGGCCCGCCAGCGCGGCTATTCCTTCGAGACCGGCGCCGCCACCTATCCTGCAAGCGCGTCCGCCGGCGCGGGCGCACGCATCACCAACTACAAGGAGCAAGGGCTGGACCGCCGCGCGCAGGAGGGCAGGCTGGGACTGCCGCAGGCGCTGACTTACAGTCTCAATACCTGGTTCGCCTGGTCGGCGGAAATGAGCGACCGCAGCCTGTTCGGCCGGCCCGACGGCGGCGTGCCCGGCGTGCAGGCGCTGGAATCGGGCGCGCTCGACCCGGTGCGGCCGATCGCGGCCGCCGCCCATCGGTTGGGCTTCGAGCAACGCCTGCGGCTGGACGGCGGCCTGTTGCCGAAAGACTTCGCCTGGCAAGCCTATGACGCGCTGCAAGCGACGCCGGCCCACATGGACACCATCCACACCCGTCACGAGCTGCGGCAAATGGCGATCGGCCTGCGCATGCAAGCCACCCCGCTGCAGATGGCGATGGTGTCGGCCGCCATAGGCCAGGGCGCCACGGTGGCGCCGCGCCTGCTGCTGGAATTGAACGGCAGGGCGGCCGGGGAGCCGCGGCAGGAGCCGCTGGGCATCCGGCTGGACCGCATCCGGGCCGGCATGAAAGGCGTGGTCGATTCGGGCACCGCCGCCGGCGCGTTCGGCGCGCAGTCGCTGGCGGCGCTGCGCCGTGGCCTGTACGGGAAGACCGGCACGGCCCCGGTCAGCGACGGCGCCGCCACGGTCTGGTTCACCGGCTGGCTCGAGCCTGGCAGCCTGCCGCATCAGCCGCATCGCCTCGCCGTGGCGGCCTTCGTCAGCCATTCCAGCACCACCGGCGGCGAGCACGCCGCGCCCATGGCGGCCGCCCTGCTGGCGGGTTGGCCGGGCCGGAACGTGGAACAGAAGGGTAAATAGCCCTGTAACAAGGGGAATGGATGAGCGCCGGATGTGGCATGATTTTGAAGTGTCCGTCGAAGACCATACGATCCCTATGGTCCGGCGGCACTTATTCTTCGAGTACGGGATCACATGCGGCTGCCGGGAACGCGTTATCAGGAACATGGTTGGGAACAGGTGCGCAAGCTCCTGGGCCGATGCTCGCTGCTGGCCGTGCGCCACATGGATTTGCATCTGCTGCTGGACGGCGCGCACGAAGCGGCGCAGCTGGATATCTACACCGATGCGCTGGCGGCCGAACTGCGCCTGGCGCAGCGCGGCGCGCGTGGCGAGGCGGCCGGCAACAGTTATGGCGAAAGCGTGTCAGAACTGGCGACCAGCCTGGCCTTCGAGCTGCAGGCGCAGCCTTCCTATTGGAGCGCCCTGGCCTCCGCCATCGCCGGCGAGCACGCCAGGCATGGTGCGTTCTGGCTGAAGCCGGGTAGCGAAGGCATGCTGCGCAAGAAATTCAACGATATGTACGCCGGCCTGCGCGACAAAGTGGACGCCGACAACTACCAGGTCGCCACCGGCCGCGCGTGCAGTCCGAACAAGATGTACACCTACCGCATGCTCGACACCGCCTACCGCGAGATCGAGCAGCTGTTCGCCAACTGGCGGCAGCACCCGGAGCAGGTGGCCGCGATCCTGGGCCGTGCGGCGGACGGCATTCCCATCGAAGCACGCCAGATGAAAACCATAGGCGGATTCAAGGCCGACTGGGTGATACGCTGGAGCGAGTCGCTGGAGCGCTTCGGCGGCGCGCCGGGGCCGCTGCACACCAAATCGAAGCGCTTCTCCAGCCTGAAGAACGGCCCAGAAAAAATCGCCGCGCTGATGGCCGACATTGCCGACTACGAAGCGCTGTCGGCCAATATGGGCGCGGCCGAGGACTGGCGCGGCGACGAGGATGAAGCCGCCGCCTGGATGGATGACTATCTGCGCGTGATCGGCGAGTCCGAAGCGGCTGAAGAGGAAGCGCCTCTGCCGGATGTGGTGGACCAGATCCTGCAGCCGCTGGCCGATGAGGAGGAGGACGAGGAGTTCGAAATCCCGGCCGAGGCGGCCGAAGGCGATGGTCCGGACGAGGATGGCGCGGACCTGCTGGCGCCCCCGGCCACCGTGCAGCCCGTACGCGACCCTGTGCTGGCCGCAGCAGACCAGGCCCTGGCTGCCAGCCTTTCCTTGCCCCTCCGCTTTATGGAACTGGCTACCGCTGCGCAGGACGGCGGCAGCCGGATGCTGCAGGTGCTGAGCGAGGAATCGCTGCCGATCCGGCTGGCGGTCTACCAGAAGCTGCTGGGCGCTGAAGATGAAAGCTATCCTGACGCCTGGCTGGACCCGGCCACCGGCGAGCTGCCGACCTTGCAGCAGCTGGCGGCACTGGACCGGATTTCGATGCCGACGTTGCGCAAGCGGCGCAACGAGGCGATCGGCAAGCTATACGCGATGAACAGAGGGATGCAGAGATGACCACGCCAGACCAGAAATTGCAAGAGCGCCTGCTGCTGTCGCGGGCGGCGCCGGGCGATCGCCTGATGCTGCCGGACGCCGTGTTGCTGGCGGCGCTGGATGGTAGCCGCGTATTGACGCCGAACGAGCGCCGGGCGTTGCAGGACTCTCCGCTGACCTTGCGCCGTTTCCGGCAGTTATCGCTGGAGCGGCGTTCGGAGCGCGCAACCGGGGGCGGTTCCGCGCCGCACGCGGCCAACGACCCGGTATGGCGTGGCAGCCACGGTATGCTGCGCGCCGCCTCCAGTGCCGCCGTGCTGGATGAGCTGGTGACCGACGACGGGTACTGGCAGCTGCATTTCCTGCCGGGCCAGGGGCCAGCTGGCGCCGGGTGGCAGATCATCCTGAAACTGGATGGGGACGCGCCATTCGCCGCGCGCCTGCTGCGCGAGCAGCCGATGCTGCGCGTGGTGGACGGCGGCGGCGCCATCTTGCTGCAAGGACGGCTGGATGCGGACGGCGAATGCGAGCGCGCATGGCCATTCGATACCGCGCCGATGGCGCATTTCCAGCTATACGGCGCCCGTTTCGCCGTTGAACCGGTGGCGTGCTAGGCCATGGGACTGTTCTCATTCGTCCGCCGCCGCAGCACAGCCGCGGATGCCGCACCAGGCTCGCCTTGCGCTGAGCTGGGACGCAGCGTGGTTGCGATGCGCTTGCGCGGCGAGTCGGTAGCCGGTGGGTGCGTACAGGTGGTGTTCAGCGAGGCGGGCCAGTCGCGGCGCGCCGCTGCCTCAGGCGTGCGCGGAACCGAAGTGGCGTACGGCTTCCATCCGGGGCCGTACGGCATCGATATGGCACCGTTTGCCGCTGCGCCGGAAACCGGCCTGCGCATCCGCTTCGTGATCGACGCGGCAGACCCGCGGGTGGCGCAGCAGCGCTTTGATTTGTATCTCTTTAGCGAAGTGGCGGAGGTGCTGACGGTGGAGGGCTTGCGGGCGGCCGTCGAAGCGGCGGTGCAAGAGGCGCTGGCGCAAGGCATGCTGGATCTGCCGCCATGCACTTCGCTGGACGAGTGGAATGCGTTCCGCGCCGGCCTTAACCAGTTGCTGTATACCCGGTTCGGCATCACTGTCGAGGATTGCCTGCCTGTCGATCTCGGCGAACAGGCCGACTACGCCGCCCAACTCCGCGCCCGCGCCCAGGCGCCCGCACCGGCTGCGGAGCCAGCCGGCGCCGGTCCAGCGGCCAGCCGCGCCAGCGTCACTGCACAAACGACCAGCGCAACCTCGACCGCCAGCGCTGCCACCGGCGCTGCTGCCGCTGCCACCGCCACCGACGCCGCTGCCACCGCTGCGGCCAAGGCCCCGCGCCGGGCCACCTTGGGCGCCGCCGCTCTCGGCGCGCCGTTGCTTGCCGGACAGGCTGCAGACGATGCACATGCGCTGCGCCGGCTGTTCCTGGAGCTTCCAGTGCTCTCCAGCGGCTTGCGCCAGGTCGCGCTGCCGCCGGGGCAGGCGCTTTTTCTGGCGCATCGCAGCCTGTTGCAGCGCATCGCCCTGATCGCACTGGATGTGAACACCATGCCCGTGCTGGCCCTGGCGGCGCCCAACCAGCCATTGCCAGCCGTGCAACAGCAGCGCCGGGCGCACCACAGCATCGAGGCCGCGCGCGGGCTGGATCAGGCCTGGGCCTTGCTGGCCCGTCTGCAACTGGCTGCCAACCCGCTGCAATTCGGCGCAGCCTGCGGCAGCACCGACCCCGAACCCATGCTTGCCGCCTTGCTTGACGACGCCGACCGCATCGTCTCCAACCTTGACCATCACTTGTCGCAGCGCCGTATCGCCAGCGCCGACGCGCGCCTGGAGCCCTCGCTATGAGCTGCGCCGCCACCGCGAAATTGCCCGCCAACGCCGAGTGCCGCTGTGTGCTGGCCGACGGCCGCGTGCTGACGGTAACCGCCAGCCGCCGCCCCCGCGCCAACCGCGCCGAAGTCAAATGCGCCGTTGCAGGCGCGCCTGCGCTGAGCGAGCGTATGCAGGAAGTGGTGCGGCTGGCGCGCCATACCGAGAGCCGTTTCGACAGCCGCGACCAGGTGGTGCTGAGCATGGACATCGCGCCTGCCGCAGAAGAACGCGGCTGGGAACTGGCCGCCGTGCTGGCCGACCGCATGGTGCGCGGCGCCTGGCAGCCGGGCTGTCCACAGGTCTACGCTTATGGCTGGTCTGACAACTGGCACTGCGGCAGTGTCGCCGGCCAGCCTGACCTCGCCGCAGCCCGCCTGCAGCAGCATGCCGCCAGGGGCCTGCTGGCCGTGCTGGGCGGCGCGGCTGCCGCTACCGTCGCGGATACTGCGTCCACGCTGCCCGGCAGCCTGTCGCTGACCCACCTGGGCGCCCTGACTGGCCACACCGATCCCTCGGCAGCCGTGTCCAGCGCGCGCGCCTGGTTCCCCTTGCACAGCGGCGGCATCAACGATAGCCTGAGCTGGGTCGAAGTGAGTGTCTACCCAGTAGAGCAGAGCGGCAGCGACGAAGAAGACACCATCGCCGTCCCCGGCCTGGGGCTGACCGCGCAGCTGGCCGTGCGCCAGGCACTGGCCGGCGCGCGCCACTTCGACGGCCGGGGCTTGGGCCGCTGGCGCACCGTGGTGCGTTTCGGCCAGCCACGCTTCCAGGGCGTTTCCTATGAACTGGCGCTGGTCATGGCCGACCGCCTTGCGCGCGGCCGTGAGTTTGTGCCGCGCGGCCGCATCATCGCCAGCGGCTGCTCTGGCGCCTGGCACGCCGGCCGCGTAGACACGGTGGAAGGACGCGAAGCGAAGCTGGAGTTGATACTAAAACAAGCGGTCCAGGGCGACCGCGTGCTGCTGCCCAAGGATTGGCAGAATGATATCGCCCCGGCCTGCGCCGCCGCGCTGCGCGCCCGGGGCGCCTCGCTGGTGTGCATAGAACGGATCGGAATCATATGAATCGTGCGCAAAGTACGAGCGGCGCGCCCCTGCTAAAATCAGGACCGGACGGGGCGGCAGTAGCGAATAAGGCAATACGTAAGGCTAACAAGGAGTTCGACATGTTCCGAATGTTTGGTTTTGGCGGCGTCAAATGCCCGCGCTGCGAGCATAAAAACGGCGCCGGCACGGGCTACTGCGCGAACTGCGGCGTGATATTGGGGGCACCGCACAATGAGCCGGTGCTGCGGGATAACCGCTGGATACCGGCCAACGATGAACTGGCCGTGTATTTCGGCGTGCGCCAGCTGGCGGGGATTTTCAACAAAACCTTGCGCGTTCCCGCCACCACCCGCGCTTACATCCTGCAAGCGGACAAGGCCACCGAAGTGCCGCAGGGCGAGTACGAAATCGAAGGCTTTTTCACCCGCCTGAACCACCTGTTGCGCGACCAGCATGCCGAGATCCTGATTACCCGTACCACGCCGCTCCCGGTGGAGTTTTCCTTCAGCGATCTGCACACCGCCGAGCACCTGAAGGTGGCGGCACGCTTCAAAGTCGCCATCAAGGTGGAGCATGTGCCTGCCTTCGCCCAGCATTTCATGACCGTGCCCGGCACCGTCACCACGCTGAACCTGCACGACCTGCTGGCCGATTCCGTGCGCCAGGTGGCAGCCGAATTCGTCGGCGGCCGTTCGATGCGCGACATGAGCGGCAACGCCGACCTGCGCCCGCAGCTGGACGAGCGCCTGCAAGCGGCGCTCAAGCTGCGCCTGGCCGAATTCGGCCTGGCCGTGGCGCAAGTGGACACGTTGTCCCTGCGGCACGACAAATTCGACAACAACCGCGAGCGGGTCGGTTCGCTGTGGTTGGTGGCCGACGAGCGCCATGCGCAGCTGGAGCACGTGAAGCAGCTCGATGAGCTGTACAACGAAGAAGAATGGCAAGCCATCTGGCGTGAGGAACAGAAAATCCTCAGCGACTTCCGCCGCGCCGAGCTGCGCCAGGACGCCGCCGTGGACAAGGCCGAACTGGCGCAGCAGGAGGCTGAACGGGTGCAGGCCATCCGCGCGCGCGAAGTGGATCTGTACGGCCGCATCATCGAATCGAGAACGCGCCGCCAGGCCTTCGAACGCGGCGCCGGCGCCACGCTGATCGAGCTCGAACACGAGCTGGCGAAGAAGAAGGCCGGCCGCGCCGGCGACGTGGCGGAATGGGAGCACGTGCGCCAGCTTGCGCAGATCAAGATGCGCACCGAACTGGAAGTGGCGCAGCAGGCCGCGCAGGAACAGCGCCAGTTGGCGCAGCAGCGTTTCTCGCACCAGCTGCACATGCAGCAGATCCAGAACCAGGTGGCGCAGGCGCTGACCATCGAAGACGAAGCGCACCGGCGCGCGCAGCTGGTGCGGCTGCGCCAAAGCGAGACCGACGCGCAGCAGCGCGAAGCGGAGCTGGAAGCGGAGCACCACAAGGCGCGCTTCCACGCGGTGGCGCTGGCCAATGCGGCGCGCAAGCGCGAGGCGGAGCGGGTGCAGGAATGGCAGGACCAGCAGCAGCTGGCGCACCAGCGCGAACTGCTGCGCGGCGAGGCCGTGAAGGACGCCGAGAACGGCGTGCGGGTGGCCGAGGTGAACCAGAAGCTGGAGCAGCTGCGGCGCGAAGGCGCAGCCGCCGACGCCGTGGCCCAATACGAAAAACTGCTGCGCACCATCGAAGCGGACGGCATCCAGCAGCGCCAGATGCAGGCCGTGGTGCAGCGCGCCGCGCTGGACCAGCTGGCAGTGGACGAGCAGCGCCTGGCGCTGAAACAGCGCGAGCAGGAAGCCGGCTGGCAGCGCGAACTGAAGAAGCTGGAGCACGAGCGCGAACAGAACTTCGCGCGCTGGAAGGGCGAATACGACACTTTGCTTGCCCAGCAGGCGCACGCGGCCGAGCTGGCGCGCATCGATATCGAGCGCATCGCCACCATCGGCAACCTGAGCGACACCGGCAAGGTAGCCATGGCCGCCGCTCCGAATGCCGCCGCGCTGGCGCAGCTGATGAAGGAACAGGTCCGCTCCGGCATGAGCCCGGAGCAGATCCAGGCCATGGCGGCGGTGGTGGCGGCCGAGAATAGTGTCAGTCCGGTGGACGCCATGCGCATGATGCAGGAGCGCGTGGCCGAAGAACGCGCCCACCGCGATGCGCAGGAACAAAAGGACAAGCAGCACCAGCTCGAACTGCTCAAGCTGCAGAACGCCACCCACGCCAACGCCCTCAGCTCGCAGATGCAGCTGGGCGTGGGCGTGGCCCAGGCGCAGGCCGGCGCGCCGGTGCACCATCATCATGTCCCAGCCGCCGGGGCTGCGCAGGCTGGGCCCCGCTGCTGCGCGAACGGCCACCCGGTTCCGGCCGACCGTCCGAACGCGAAATTCTGCGCCGAATGCGGCGTGCCTTTATAAGTTGAAGATGCAAACAGCAAGAGACAAGATACGTGAACTGCGTGCCTTGCACGACGATGGCCTGTTAAGTCTGCAAGAGTTCGACCGCCGCAAGAACGCTATCCTGGACGCCGAGTATTCGCCGCTGGGAGGCAGCGCCGCGCCAGGTGCACCCGCTTCGCCCATCCAGCTGCGCCAGGGCACGGAGCTGGGCCTGATGGCGGGCCAGGAGATCGGCCCGCAGAACCGGCGCTACCGGCTGGAACGGCTGATCGGCCTGGGTGGCATGGGCCAGGTGTGGCAGGCCACGGACCTGGCCACGCAGGAGGAGCTTGGCCATAGCGCCCAGGTGGCGCTGAAGATCCTGCCGCCGCAGCTGACGCAGAGCGCCACCCACACCAAGCTGCTGATCGAGGAAGCCACGCAGGCGCGCCGCCTGGCGCACGAGAACATCGTGCGTATTTACGAGTGGGCGCAGGACCCGGCCACCTCCAGCTACTTCATAATCATGGAGTGCCTGGACGGGCAGGACCTGGACGCCTGGCTGGCGCACAGCGGCCCGGCCACGCCGGAACAGATCGAAACCATGCTGCGGCCCGTGGCGCATGCGCTGGACTATGCCTGGGACAAGTTCAAGCTGGTGCACCGCGACATCAAGCCGGGCAACGTGTTCCTGACGCAAAAGGGCGAAGTCAAGCTGCTGGACTTCGGTATCGCCTCGCGGGCGCGCAATGCCGGCAGCAGCCTGGGGCTGCAAACGCCGAACGCAGGCACCACCGGTTACCGCGCCCCGGAGGCCGGGGCCAGCCAGCGGCAGCCCAGTCCCAAGCTGGACGTGTACGCGGTGGCGGTGATGATTTACCAGCTGCTGGAAGGGCGCCTGCCTTTCGACGACGACCGCAACGCCAGGTTTGCGCCGTCCGCCCCCACGGCGCTGAACGAACTGCAATGGCAGGTGCTGCAGCGCGGCTTTGCCTTCGCGCAGGACCAGCGTCCGGAGTCGGTAACGGCCTTGCTGGACGCCTTGCTGGGCGCTTCCGGCCCCAGCGAGGAGGAGCTGGCGGCGCAGGCGGCCGAGCGCCTGGAGCGTGAACGGAAACGCGAGCAGGAACAGCGCCGCGAGCAGGCCGCGCGCGCCGAGCAAGCGCGCGCGGAGGAACTGAAGCGCCAGGCTGAACTGGCCGAACGGCGCAAGGCCGAAGCGCAGGCCGCCGCCATTGAAAAAGTGAAGCTGGACCAGCAGCGGCGCGAACTGGAGCGTGCGCAGCGGCTGGAGGCCGAGCAGCAGGCCAAGGAGCGCAAGGCGCGCTTGCGCGAGCAGTTGCTGGCGCGGCGCGAGGCGGATGCGCTGAAGGCGCGCCAGGCGCAGGAGGAACAACAGCGCAAGGCGGCCCAGCTGAAGGCCGAAGCGGCCTACCGCGCCGAGCAGGAGCGGCACCGCAAGGAGCAGGCGGCGCGCAACGCGGCCGAGCTGGCGGCGCTGATGCCGACCCCGGGCAGCCCGGTGGCGGACGCCAGCGGCGTGCTGCGCGACCGCTTCCTCGACGGCACCGGCGCCGGCCCGGACCTGGTGCTGATACCGACCGGCCGCTTCCAGATGGGTTCTTCGGATTACGAGCGCGACATTGCCATCAAGGCCGGTTCGCAGAAGACCTGGCTGGACCGCGAAACGCCGCAGCATTGGGTGGGCATCGACTATCCCTTCGCCATGGGGCGCTTCCCGGTGACGGTGGGACAGTGGCGCCAGTTTGCGCGCGCCACGGGCTGGGAATCGATGTCCGACACGGATTGGGCTGCGCCGGGTTTTCAGCAGGACGACCAGCATCCGGTGGTGGGCGTGAGCTGGAACGACGTGCAGAAATACCTGGCCTGGCTGTCGGAGAAGACCGGCCAAGTGTACCGGCTGCCGAGCGAGGCGGAGTGGGAATATGCCTGCCGCGCCGGTACGCACACGGCGTTCAGTTTCGGCGACGAGATCAGCACCGAGATGGCCAACTACGACGGCAACTTCACCTACAACAATGGCGCCAAGGGCGAGTTCCGGCAAGGCACCACCAAGGTCAGCGCCTTCCAGCCCAATCCATGGGGGCTGTTCGACATGCACGGCAATGTGTGGGAATGGACCCAGGACGTGGTGCACGAGAATTACCAGGGGGCGCCTGGCGACGGCAGCGCATGGGAGCAGGGCGGCGATCCGGTGCGGCGCGTGCTGCGCGGCGGCTCCTGGCTGTACCAGCCTCGCTACCTGCGCGCCGCGCTGCGCAACGGCTATTCGGCCGTGCTGGCCAATGACATTGTCGGCTTCCGCGTGGCACGCAAACTCGCGTAGGGCGGGCAGAGGGCCGGCGGGCCGCGCCGGCGGCGCGCGCAACCTGCCGCGCGGCGCGGCCGCGCATCGTCAACCCAGGCAGCGCAGCTTGGGTGTCTGGCGCATGGCGGGCGCGTCCAGCGGGTCCACCACCAGGCGGGAGCCGCGCGCGGCGAAGCGGTAGCGCCGGCCGGTGGCGCCGCCCGTCACCACCAGTTCGGCCATGCCGTCATACACGAAGGGAACCCCGTGCGGCGTGGCGAAATGCGGCGCGGCCGCTGGCGCTTGTGCCGCTTCCGCGGCCTGGGCGCGCGCTCCCGGCGTGCCCATCGTCTGCGCACCCGCTCGCAGGCCCGCGCTGGCGCGGTAGCCTTGCGAGCCGTAGATTTTTTGCACCATGTGCTGGCGCTTGCTTCCGCAGCATCCCATTTAATTCTCCTCTTGCCGCAGCGCGCCGCGCACGCGCTCGAGCGTGATCGCTGCGGCGGACAGCGCGGGCCACAGCAGTGCAAAATGCTGCCAGCTACTGCTTAGCATGGCGGCGGCCGGCAGCGCCACCCACAGGCTCGCGCAGTAGAAGCAGTCCATGGCGCGTCCGAGGACGCCGTCGCCAGCCCAGCCGCGCAGGCGCGCCACCGCATCCCACGGCCCGTCTTCGGCGTGCAGCAGGTGGGTCACCCGCCACACGGCCAGCACGGCGAGCAGCAGCTCGTACCAGGCGCCGGCCATGTCCCGCCGCCTCAGCCGCGCACGTTCGGCGCACCCGGGGCGCCAGCGCGGCCAGTGGCGGCGGCACCGGCGCCCGCCAAGCCCGGCTGCGTTTCTCCCGGTTCCGGGCATACATCCGGGCACAGTTCGGGACGCAGGATGGTGAACGCGACCTCGAACTCGTTGCGGTGCACCTGGCTCGGATCGTTGCAGTTGGCGGTGCGCTTCCATGCCCGCAGCCGCAGGATGTAGGCGCAGCAGCGCTCGAAGTCGCTGCCGCGCAGCGTTACCTTGTAGTGGCCGCCGTACCAGTGCGGACGCGGCGCCCCTTGCATCAGCGCTTCCGCGTAGCTTGGTCCCACTTCGAAGGTAGGGTCGGCGACGAAGGTGCCGTGCAGGCCGGTGCCGATATCGAAGGTCTGCGCCACGCCGTACTCCGCCGTCATGGTGTAGGCGCCCAGGTGGCCGTCCTCCGTAGTCGGCGGCACGGTCACGCTGAAGTGCACCGTCAGCGTGTCGTTGGTGCTCAGCCGCACCATGTCGCAGGCGCTGATGCAGTACTGGCCGGGCGTGCCTTCGTTGACACAGATCTGGCGGATATGGCAGTCCGGCTCCACGGTGCAGTCGTGCACCGTGCCGGGGCCGCAGGGATGCAGGGCGGTAGGCAGCGGATGCACGTTGGCCTGGTTGTCGATGCGGATGTAGACCGACTCGGTGGTCTGCTGGCCGCAGCTGGGCAGGATGCGTTCGCTCGACAGCACCAGGTTGTCGGCCGCGTCGGCCGAGTAGCCGACGAAGCGCAGCTGGTACAGCGCGTCGGGCGTCAGGCCAGGGTTGGCCAGCGTGTCGAAGTAGAACAGCGTGTCGTAGTCGTACCAGATGACGGCGCCGCCGAAGCGGGGAACGGCCGGATGCAGGTCCTCATAGTGGCGGCGCGTGACCATTACGGTCTGGCCGTTCTTGAGTATGGGAGTGAAGGCTGGCGCCGGGGCTACCACCGCGCTGCTGCCGTCCCAGTAGCTGCGCGTGAAGCCGCCGAAGGCCGGCTCCGCCAGGTCGCTCCACGGGCCGCCGTTGCGCGACACCTGCACCTTGAAGTAGTCGACGTTGCTGCCCACGCCGCCGCGTATCTGCAGCGAGCCGTAGAAGGGCCGGTCCAGCGTCAGCGCCGGGTAGGCGTAGCCGCGCAGGTCCGGCGGACCGGCCGTGACGCCGATCTGCTCGGTGGCGGTGCAGCCGACAAAGGTCACTTTCAGGCATTCCGGGCATTCGGGATCGAAGCAGGACGGCAGGCAGCAGGCCAGGCTGTTGGCCAGCAGCGTGACGTGCAGGTTGGCCGGGATGTCCCAGCGGATCTGCGCGTTGCTTTCATTGCGTATCACGCGCAGCGTGTCGCCGCACAGCTGGGTCACGCGGAACACCACGTCCGGTGCGCAGTCGTTGCGGTCCCACCATGGCCAGATATGCAGCGCCGCCAGTTCGGGTGACGGCGGCAGCACCGCCATCAGCGTTTCGGCCGACATGGGCTCGTCCACCACGCCGGGCGCAGCCGGCATGCGGCTCTTGGGCGCCATGCTGGCTTGCGCGGCCAATTGCTGCAGGTAGAGCGGGTCGGGGCCGGGGCCGGGCGGCGCCGGCGGCAGGCGCAGGCCGGCGCGCGCCAGCAGCTCCTGGATCTGGTTCAGCATGTCCGGGTCCAGGGCCCAGCTCTGCAGCAGCCATGGCCGCCAGCGCAGGCAGCACCAGCGGAAGCGGATCACGAAGTTGCCGTTGACGTCGGTGACGGCGGACTTGATCAGGTCCCGGTGGTACCAGAAGAAGAAACGGTCCACGTCGTACGCTTCGACGGTGGCGCCGGGCACGGGCGCATCGCAGAAGCTCCACTGTCCGGTGGCGGGATTGTACTGCCAGCGGCGGCACACGACGCGGCCGCGCAGCGTGTAGGTGCGGCAGCAGAACAGCCAGCAGTTGTAGATCGAGATGTCCACCACAAGGATGCCCACATCCACCTTGACTTCGTAACTGGCGTTTGGCGATGGCTCCACCCCTTGCCCGGTGTCGCCGCCGCTGTCCGGATCGGCGCGCTGCCCGGCCAGGTCCACCACGTGGGAGAGGGTATCGATACCCATCAGTTCCATGTCGTCCAGGTCCGGGCCGGCCAGCAGCCGCACAGGGCATGGCAGCGTGGCACCGGGCAGCAGCGGCGCCTCGAACTGCACCGCGAAGCGCACGGGCTCTTGGCGGTTGCCGGCCTTGACCACGGTGGAGCCCAGCACCGCGCCGTCGCGCACCACTGCCACGCGCAGGTCCAGCTCTGGGTCGAATTCGTCTTCCGGTATTTTGCTCAAATCGATGGCGCCTGTAATTTCGCTCATGATGGTCTCCACGGTTGGCCTGGTATCTTTTGACTTTAAGAAGCGCAAGTGCCGATTGCCAGTCTTAAGCGGCCGCTGTTTGAGGCAAGTCATGCAAAGTGCATTCTGCGAGATGGGCGAATGGGATAGGCGAAGGGCGGGCAAACGGTGTACATTGTGGCTTCCAAGACTTATGCATGCGAGGAGCCCCTATGGCAATCAAAGTAATCCGTGACCAATCGCTGCCGATGCGGCATATCGCCCACGTGCGCAACCACATCATTTCGGTGGATGGCACGGTGGAAGAGGGCGGCAACGACGCCGGCCCGTCGCCGCACGACCTGTACGACGCGGCCATCAGTGCCTGCAAGGCGCTCACCGTGGTGTGGTACGCCAGGCGCAAGGGCTATCCGCTGGAGAACGTGGAAGTGACCACGGAGCGCGACGACAGCGAGGAGCGCAAGGGCGTGTACCGCCTGGCCGCCACCGTGCACCTGAGCGGCGACTTGAGCGAAACCCAGCGTGCCGAATTGCTGTCCGCCGCGCAGAAATGCCCGGTCCACAAGCTGATGACGGCGGTCACCACCGAGATCAGCACGGTACTGGCGTAAAGGAAGAGATAAGCGTCATGACTATTTCCAATATCCTGAAGGGCCACGACAAGGACCTCGGCGGCGGCTTCATCGTGCGCCGCTATCTGCCTTCGGCGGTAAAGCAGGCAGTCGGCCCGTTCATCTTCTTCGACCATTTCGGCCCGATCGACGTGGCGCCGGGTTCGGACCACGACGTGCGTCCGCACCCGCACATCGGCCTGGCCACCGTGACCTATCTGTTCGAAGGCGCGATGGACCACCGCGACAGCCTGGGGACGGTGCAGCGCATCGAGCCGGGGGCGATCAACCTGATGACGTCCGGGAAGGGCATTGTTCATTCCGAGCGCACCCCCAAGGACCTGGTGGACCAGCCGCACCGCACGCATGGCCTGCAGCTGTGGGTGGCGCTGCCGAAAGAGCACGAGGAATGCGAGCCGTGTTTCGAGCACACGCCGTCGGCCCACATCCCGTCGTTCCAGGTGGACGGCGCCAGCGTGCGGGTGTTGATCGGCACCGCCTTCGGAAAGACATCGCCGGTCAAGACCTATAGCCAGACGCTGTACCTGGACGTGGCGCTGCAGGCGGGGCAGGAAATCGGCCTGGCGGGACTGCCGGCCGAAGCGGCCATCTACCCCATCAGCGGCGAGCTGGAAATCGACGGCGTGCCGCTGGCGCTGCACACCATGGCGCTGCTGGACACGCGCAGCGCGCAGCGCGTGCGGGCAAGTTCGGCCGCGCAGCTGGTGGTGATAGGCGGCGAGCCGCTGGACGGGCACCGCTTCATGTTCTGGAATTTTGTCTCGTCGCGCAAGGAACGCGTGGTGCAGGCGGGCGAGGATTGGGAAGCGCAGCGTTTCCCGGCGGTGCCCGGCGAAACCGAGCGCATTCCGCTGCCCAAGCGTCCGGCCGGCAAGGAGCCGACCCCGCTGTAATGACGGTCAGGCGGTGTGCATGTCCTGCGCGGTGACGGTGCTGTGCAGGTCTTGCGCACCGGTGCGGATAATCCAGCTTTCCGGATACGGTTCGCTGGCGAAGCGCGTCAGGCGCGGCATGCGGCTCAGCTTTTCCATCGACGCGGCCGGGGCCAGCGCGGTTTCCTTGCCGGTGAGCTGGTCCAGGTGCCAGAAGCCGCCGTCGTGGTGCAGTATCAGCGGTAGCGCGGCAGCTTGCGGCGTGGCCTGGAAGCCCGGCATCGGGTAGCCCGGATGGCAGTTCGGCGCCAGCAGGAACAGGCATTCCGCGTGCGCGCCCTGGTCGATGCGGTGCAGGATCACGCCGTGCGGCATGATGGCCGACACTTGCAGCACCACGATGCCCTTGATGCTGGCGCTCATCTCGATGCGCATGCCCTGGCGCAGCCGCACCGGCTTGTTCTTGCCCGGCCAGACGCCATCCAGCAGCACGCCGTAGCGCGACACGTCTTCAATTTCAAAGCCGCCGCCATGCGGCGCCGGAATGCGGCGGATCACCGCGTGGCGGCCGGACAGGCGGCGCGTGAGGCCGTTGGCGTCCGGGCCGGCATCGGCAAAGTGCTGCAGCAGCACGTCAGCCTCCGGGTCCACCAGTTCAAAACGTCCCAGCACGCATTCTTCCATTGCGAACAGACGGATCTGGCGCTGCGCACCGGCTTCCGGGGCGGCGTTGACGAAGCTGGCCGCCGTCGACGGGTGCGGATGCACCGGTTCGCTGCGCGGCACGGCGATTTCGATCAGGTCCTCGTCCCAGGCGATGGTGGAGAACCCCATGTCCACTTTGCCTTGCGGCCCGTCCAGGCTGACGTGGGCGATGCCCGCGTTGCGGGCGGTAACGTCGATATCCAGGTTTTCGCCGCCCTGCGCGCCGCCGCTCACGTTCAGGCGGGCGATGGAGGCGTCATCGGCCATCACGCGCACATTCTTGTGCGTGCTGAGGAAGATGCGGTGAATTTCCGTGAGCGTCGCGTCCAGGCGCGGCACCAGGATGACGAATACGCATTCCCAGCGGCGCGTGGGCATGCCGGCGTGCTGGCTCAGGATCTCGGCGCTGATCTGGTACTGGCCGTGCTCCTTGTTTTTCGATGTGAATTCGACAAAGGCGGGGCGCCAGCCGCCGTCCGCTGCGCGCACGAACTGCTGGCGCGAGGCGCCGTTGGGGATCAGCTCGGACTGCAGTTGAATCGCCAGTTGCGGCGCGCAGTCTTCCGGCATGCCGCGCAATTCCATTTTCAGGGTCTGGCGCCCGCCTGCGGCGCGCGGGTCGAAGCCGCTGATGTGCAGCTGCGGACGGGGACGCGCGGTCTGGTAGGCGGGTGCGCCGGCCGGAGCATTACCTGCGTGACTGAGCACCGCGGCCGGCGAGGCGGCGCGGGCGTTGCGCATCGCACTCAGTAGTTCGTAACTGGTGGAGGCGGCTGCAGGCTGCTGATGTCCGCCCGCGCAAGCGTCTTCTCCGGGCAGGACCCAGAAAGTGCAGTGCGGGTGGTCAGGATTGCTGCATTTTTTCATGGCTGTAGGACCGGCGGCATAAACGAGAGCTTACGCGCTTTTGCTGGTCCGTGGCAACGGTTCCGGGCATTATTTGCGCCTGCCTGAACCATCCGGGCGGGCCTGCAACATCGGCGTGATCAAAATGGCAGCAGAGTGGCTGCCGGCAGTGCTGTTTCGTCAATATTGACAAGGCTGCGGCCAGTGCCGAAACGCAGCGCGATGGCTGTCAGGTTGTCAAGATGCAGGCCGGGCGGCGGCGCGGTCCGGTAGTTGCCGAACAGTGCGTGGACCGCGTCGGCAGCCGATGCCGCGCCGCCCAGCAGCTGCGGCCACCGCGCAATCCATTCCTGCGTTCGGTGGCAGGCCCAGAAGCCGTCCGTGGCCAGCAGATAAATCGCTTCGCTGCGCACCGCAAGGGCGCGGCGGTCGGCCAGCGGCTGCAAAAAGCCCGGCAAGTGCGCGCCGCCGAGCGCGCACAGCGCGTCGTCCAGCCGCTGCGGATC
Source organism: Massilia sp. NBRC 108631 (assembly GCF_059704565.1). Taxonomy (NCBI): domain Bacteria; kingdom Pseudomonadati; phylum Pseudomonadota; class Betaproteobacteria; order Burkholderiales; family Oxalobacteraceae; genus Massilia; species Massilia sp. NBRC 108631. Next base: position 209,834 of record NZ_BAAKJE010000102.1, on the reverse strand, counting down.
GGCGAAGGCGTTCCCGAGGATGAAGGCCTGGGCAATCTGGGGCCGGTGTTCGCCGTGCACCTGGCGCCACCACTCCCGCGCGTCCAGCATGCCTTGCATCGCGAAAGCCGTGGCCGGAACGTGGTCGATGGTGAGCACTTGCGCGTGCTCGCGCGTGATCTCGTACAAGCGCGAGTCGCCCACATGGTAGAGCAGTGGCACCTGCCCGGCCGGCAGCTCCAGCAGCGTGAGCGTGGTGCCGGGGCGGTGGCTATGGCCGGCATGGGCGGAATCCCCCGGGACGCTGAACTGCTGCTGGAGCTGCGCGTGCAGCGCGTCGAGGCGGGCGGTGAGTTCGTCCAGCGAGGCGCAGGCGGGCATGCGCAGCAGGCAGGCGGCCACCGCTTCCGCGGCCTGGCGTCCGTATCCGTGGCCGCCCATGCCGTCCAGTACGGCCAGGCGCACGTGCCCGCGCGGCCAGTTGGGCAGTTGCAGCGCGCGTTCGACCTGCGCGTGCAGGATGACGGCGCGGCCGTTGGCGTCGATCAGGACCAGGTTGTCCTGGTTTTCCAAGAGCTGGGAGGCGTTGGTACCGGCGCTGGCGGCGCTGTGGGCTGCGATGTCGAGGGATGGGCCGAAGTCGAGTGATTCGAACAGGGATGCCATGCTCATTCCGCCGTGCGCCGTAGCCACAGGCTGCTTACCCAGCCGGTGCTGGCGGCGCCGTCCGCCACGGCGCGCACTTCCCACCAGTCGCCGGAGCGCACGCCGGTTGGCACCACGCTGGCGCCGGCCGGCACCAGGGCCAGGCGCGGCGCGTCCACGCTGGCGGCGGCGCGCAGGTTCAGGTCGCGGTGCACACGGAAAGGATGCAGCGCGGTGCTGCGGGATCCGGCGGCTCGCGAAGGGCCGGCCGTGCTGCCTGCGCCGCCGGCGCGGCCGGCTGTTGGCGTTTCCGCCGCTGCTGCTGCGCTGGCCGGTGCGAAGGCGGTCGGCAATCCCGATTGCGCAAGTTGCGGCAGCGGGGCGCGGGCGAAGTGCAGTATCAGGCTGCCGCAGGCCCAGGCGCCCAGTCCTGCGATGCACAGGTTGCGCACGGTGGGGCGGCGCCACCAGGCACGCGGCGTCAGCCAGGAGGCCAGCACCAGGGTGATGGCCAGTCCGGCCAGCCAGGCCGCCGCGCCGTAGTAGGAGACCAGGTGCATGGCTCGGCTCACGCGTCGAATCGCAGCACGTAGTGGCCGGCGACGAGGTGGTGGCCTGCGGGCAGCAGGTAGGGCGCCTCCGCGCTCGCTTCGCCTATGCTGGCGACGAACTCCAAGTGCTCGTCCAGGTGATACAACGCCTGGGAGGCTGCCAGCCGGCCGATTTTGAAGCCCTGTGGCGCCGCCTCGAAACTGAAGGCGTTGCGCGACAGGCCGATGCGGTCGGCGCTGGCGCCGCCGCTGCCGCCGTTGCCGCCGCTGCCGCCGTTGCCGGTCTGGCCGTGCTGGCCCTGGTTCAGGAAGCTTGGCGAGTCGAGCACGCGCAGCGCCGCCAGTGCCGGCGAGCTGCGGCCAAACTGCAGGCGCGCACCCGCTGCGATGGTGTTGCTGAGCGGCTGTGCCAGGCATAGCGTGGCGCAATAGCGCTCGGCCATCGCGGGCGGTGCCGGCAGCAGGCGGATGGCGCGCGCGTCCACCGGCGTGAAGCTGGCGGGCGCGGTGATGCGCTGGCGGCCGCTGTCGGTGCAGGCGTACAGTTCGTCGCTGTCGTTGACCAGGAAGCTGATCGCCTTGGCCGCCGCCGGATCCGCATTCAGGCCAAGTGCGTGGCTGAAAGGCACCTCGAGGGTGCTGGCGCCGGTGTCGCGGTAGCGGCTCAGGCGCGGCAACGCCAGTGCCACCAGGCTGACGCGCTGGCGCCGCACCACCGGCGCGTAAGTCGCATCGGTGGCGTCCGCGTCGGCGCTGCGCGCGGCTGGGGACCGCGATGGCAGGGGAATGGCAGTCAGCTCCGCACTGTCGGCCGTCAGTGGCGGACGGGCTTGCCAGACTGCGGGGCGGGCCGTGACCGGGGCCGTAGCAGCGGGCATGGCCGGGATGCTGGCGCCCGCGCCGGCGCTGGCAGGGGCGCTCTCCGCGCCGCCGCGCGGCGCCGCAGCTGCCTGCGGCGCTGCCGGGATTGCCCAGTTGGCGTCCGCCATGCGGGGCGCGGACACTGGCGCGGAGCTGCTGCGGGTGATCTTCAGCAGCAGCCGCGCCGGCACACCCTGCGCATCGACGGTGCCGCGTTTCGAAGTGATGACATAGTGGCCCTGGCTGGCATCGAAACTGCAGTTGAAAGCGTCCTTGGGGCGCATCTGCACCACGGGCTGTGCGTCCGGGCCGTCATTGAGCAGCAGGATGGCGCCGTCGTCGCCGAACGGCCAGCCGCTGGCGGCGAAGCTCGCCATGTGCTCGCTGCCGCCAATCAGCGCAAGGCGCTGGCTGGGATACACGGCGCACACGGGTTTCCACACCGCGCTGTCGCGCGATACGCTGACGTTGAACAGCGCCTTTTCATTGGCTGCGGGTAGATAGACCGCGTGGCCGAAGCGCACCCCCACTTCGCCGGGCGCCAGCTCTTCCTTGCCCAGCACGTCGTAACGCACCTGGTCGCTGCCGAGCAGGTCGCCGAAATCCTTCTGGTGCAGCGCGGTCAGCGTTTGCGCCAGTTCGCGGGCGCGGTTGCCGCGCGTGAGATGGTAGTCGTCATCGACTTCCTCTTGCGGCAGCATCAGCGTCACATGCGAGAAGCAGCGGGTGGCGGCGCGGCCGCGATGTTCGCGCGGGCTGCGCTCCAGCAAGTCGCGCAGCAGCGGGCGGCGCGAGAACAGCGCCAGGCCCGGCGCCTGCCAGATCGCCTCGGCGTTGAAGACGTCGGGAATCCGGCCCAGGACTTCATGTTGGACGTAGATCGGCATGTTCATTCTCCTCTAAAGATTGCGCGCTGACCGCACAGCAGGCTAGCAGGGGGCACAGGAAAAACAGTAAATGGCTGCCGCCTGCGGACAGGAAGCTCATGGGCTGGCCCATGATGGGGAAGATGGCGAGATTGGTGCCCCAGGACAGCAGCAGATGTCCGAACACGAAAGCTGCGCCGCCGCAGAGCGCGAAGCAGCGGAAGCGGCCCAGCCAGGCCAGGCGGAAGTCGCGCGCCGCTGCTGCTGCCGCGCAGGCGCGCGCGGCGACGTGCAGCAGGCCGGCCACCAGCGCGGCCTGGCCCATCCACAGCAGCATGGCGCCGAGCAAGCCGTGGCGGTTGAGGAAGAACGCGGGCGCAAAGTCGTCCTGCACCGCGGGGATGTTGACGGCGGCGCCGGCGGACAAACCGAGCGAGCGCAGGCCCAGCATGCTGTCCGCGCCCCACCAGGCGCCGTCGGCGATGGCGCGGGCGCCGAGCAGCAATTGCTGGCCGGTGTGGGGATGGGACGCGGGTGCGAGCCAGACCTGGAAGCGGTCCGCATAGAAGCTGCCGGCCAGCGGCCATTGCGCCACGCCGTCGGCACCCGCGTCGCGCACCAGGGCGATGGCCGCCACTGCCGCGAGACCGGCGCACGCCAGTGCGGCGGCCATTGCGCGCTTGCCGGCCGCCACGGCGTAGGCGAAGGCCATCGACAAGCTCCACACCAGCAGCAGGATCAGCGGCGAGAAGTCGTCCACCTGGACCAGCGCGAGACCGAGCAGGGCCACAAACAGCAGCGCCGGCGCGGCCAGCTGCAGCCAGCGGGCCGCGTTACCTGTCTGGGGATAGCCGGGATCGTTCCAGCCCATGCGCAGCGCGAGGCAGTGGGCGGTGAGCGCGCTCAATGCAAGCTTGGCCAGTTCGACCGGCTGCAGGTCGAACACGCCGGTTTCGTCGCCCCACAGCACTTGCGCGGCCAGCGACGCGAGCGCGGCGGCGGCGAGCAGGGCAAGCAGCCATTCCATGCTGCGCTGGGGCATTGTGGCGGGTGCGTTGCGGCTCCACAGCAGCCATAGCGCTCCCGCGCCGCTGCCCACCGCGAGCAGGGCGGTGCTTTTCTGGTAGTAGCGCAGCCAGGAAGAGACGCTGGCGCCGAGGCCGAGTTCGAGCTGCGCCAGCAGGCCGGCGGCCAGCAGCAGCAGAGCTGCGGCGACCGGGAACGACAGGCGCCGGGGCGTGAGCATCCACAAGGCAAGGCCGGCGGCGCCCAGCAGCAGCGAGCATGCCGCGCCGGCGGGATGCCCGGCGCGTTGCGCCACGATCGCCGCGCCGCCGGCAAGCAGCAATGCGGCCGCTGCAATGGCCTGTGCCACATTGGCCGCGTAAGCCCTGCGAGCCTTGCGGCCCCGTCCCGCCGCGCAATCGCTGCCACCCATGCCACCGATGTCGCCCGTCCCAGCCGCGCCTGCGGGTGGTCCGGGACGCCCGGTGGCGGCTGCACCGCCCGGCTTGGCGAAATGCGCGAAGGCGAGGGCGCTGATGGCACTGGCGAGCAGGGCGAGCACGACGGGGGCCTGCAGGAAATTCCACAGTGCGCGCCGCTGCCATTGCCAGCTGACTTGCGGCGCGAGCCGGACGTCGGGCGCCGTGAACAGCGTGACATGCCGGGTCGGGGCCAGCGTCAGCACATCGCTGCCGGCCTGCGGCGCGAGGGTGCCGGCGCCGAGCTGAAAGCGCGTACGGCCGATGCTGAAAGCGCTTACGCCGGCCAACGGCTGCTCTGCTTGCCGCAGGCTGGTCCATGCTCCAGCACGTCCGACCCGCAGGGCGGTGTAACCGTCGTCCTGGCTGCCGCCGCTGAACTCGAGCGGCCCGCCGCTGCGGGCCAGCATGGCGGTGGCTGGTGTAACGCCCTTGATCCCGAGCCGGTTGCCGCAATGGAGGTTGCCGCCGAAGACCAGCGGCCGCGCCAGCGTCAGGGCGCGCGGTGCCGTGCGGTTCCACAGCGAGGCCATACGCGCGGCCGGCGACGCGTCCGGACAGGCAGGCTGGGCACTGCCGTCGCGGTACAGGGTGGCGCCGTCGTAGCGCCAGCTGCTGCCCCCGTACTGGAAGGCGGCCGATCCGCTGTCCGTGCCGCCGGCGTCCAGGTGGAACACGGCGGCGCCGACCTGGAAGCTGCCGGCGCCGGCCAGCGCCGCGCTGCCCATGCGTTTATCTTCGGCGCCGCGGTGCAGGACAACCGGCCGCGATGTGCTCAGGTTGCGCAGCAGCCAGGCCCCTTGCGCGTCGCGGCGCAGCTGCACGTGGATGCGCTCGGCCTGCGGCGCGGCCAGCTCACGCTCGCCTAGCGTGGCCTGCCCGCCGGGCGCGAGGCGTACTTCAATGGCGGCAGGGTGCCAGGCTGCGGGCGCACGCAGCAGGGCCCATGCCTGCAGGGCCGTCAGCAGCAGCAACGCTGCGGCCGTGGCGGCGAAAAGGCGCCCCCGCATCATGCCTCCGCGTCGCTATGCCAGTTGGCGTGGACATGCGCGTGGCCCCGGCCGGCCGCTTTCCCCCACCAATGGCCGGCCTGTGCCGGCGACAGCACGGCCGGCGCGCGCGGCGTCCAGTTGGCGTAGGCGGCATGCGGCGCCGGGCCGGCCGGCGTCCTGCTGCCTGTGACGCCAATAAGCGCAAGCTGGCGGCTGATGTCGATCGCGTGGCGCGGACGTGCTTGCGGTTCAGCTGCGAGCAGGTGGCGCAGCAGCCGGAGCGCGGCGTCGGCTGCTGCGCTGCCGGCCGGACGATCCTCCGCAGCGCCGTCGATGCCGGCAAAGGCCTGCGCGAACAAGGCTTCCTCATCCTGCTGCAGGATGGCGGGCAGGCCGCCATGCTGGCGCAGCAGCAGGCTGGCGCCTGCCGTGTGATGCTCGCGATAGGCATGGCCGCATGCGCCGCAGTAGCGCAGCTGGGCGCCGGTCGCCATGAAGTAGAACAGCGCGCCCAAGGCGAAGTAGTCGCTCTGGCGCCCGGTGGCGTAGCCGCCCCCGTCCCTCGGGAAGAATTGTTCGGGCGCCTGCCAATTGGCGGTGCCGGTATAAGTGTGGTCGCCGAGCGCGTCCAGGCGGCGGTTGGTGCCGAAGTCGGCCAGCTTGACGGTGCCCAGCTGTGCGTCGACCAGCACGTTGCCGGGCTTCAGGTCCAGGTAGCGCCAGCCGTACTGGTGCACCTTGGCCAGCGCCTGGTTGAGTTGCGCCATCCATGCCAGCAGGCGTTCCGGCTGCAGTGCCGCGCCCCGGCCGCACAGCGTTTTCATGTGGCGCCCCAGGTCGCAGTCCAGCAGTTCCAGCGCCAGCACAGGCAGGCCGTTGTGCCAGCCGCTGTCAAGCAGACGCACGATATGGCGCTCGTCCCAGGGTTCCAGCAGCTGCAGGAAGGCGATCTCGGTTTCGGCGCTGGCGATCCAGCGTTCGCGCTGCGCGGGCAGGGCGCGCGCCATTTGCGCTTCGTTGATCAGCTTGAGCGCCACATCGCGCGTGCCGCGCGGCCCCTCGGCGCGCCAGATGACGCCATAGGCCGAACCGCCGATGCGCTCGCGCAGGCGGTAGTGGCCCAGTTCAAGGGTAATGATGGTGTCGCTGGCTGTCATGGTACTCCCCACACGGCGGCATGCCGTCGCGGAGAGCTAGCGGAGGGACGTAAAAAAACGGCCTGGGCGCGAGGCGCAGGCCGTCAAGGGGTCCTACAGGGATAGGATCAGCGGTGGCCGTGACCACGGCCGTGGCCATGGTGGTGGCCACGGTCATAGCCGCGGTCGTAGCCACGGTCGTAGTAGTAGTCGCGGCGCGATTCGCGGTAATAGCGCGGGCGGGCCGGTTCAACGTACACCACGGCAGGCTCGTAATAGCGCGGCGCCGGTGCGTAGTAGACTGGCTGCGGCGCCGGCGCGTAGTACACCGGGGCAGGCTGGGCGTACACGCGGGTGGAGACGTAGCCGCCGCCATGGTGGCGGCCGCTGCTCAGGCTATTGCCCACTGCCGCGCCAACCAGGCCGCCGACCACCGCGCCGCCCGAGCCGTTCTGGCTGCCGATGGCCGCGCCGATCACGGCGCCGGCGGCGGTGTTGAAATCACGGTCGCCCGCAGCCATGGCCGTGGACGAGACGGCAACGGTGGCCAGCACTGCTACCGCACCCAGGAATTTTTTGATCAGCATGGTGTTCCCCTTTGCTCGGCCAGGACCGGAATGGTCGTGTCGCCGTCGTATGCGTACCACTATAGCCAACTCTGCCACGCGCACGGCACGAATATACACATTCTTACAAAGCCGTGCGCCGCGCCTCCCATTCGGGCCGCAGCAGGCTGTAGACGCTGACATCCTGATAACGCCCGTTGATGAAGAAGGCCCCGCGCAGCCTGCCTTCCTCGCTGAAACCGCACTTTTGCGCGATGCGCACCGAGCCGGCGTTTTCGGGCGCCGTGAGCAGCTCCAGCCGGTGCCATACTTGTACTTTAAACAGGTGATCGACTAGCAGTTGCAGCGCTTCGCTGATGTAGCCGCGCCCGGCCAGTGCCGGTTCCAGCAGCCGGTAGCCGATCTCGCGCGTGGTCGGCGTGCGGCTCTTGAAGTGCGTGATGACGCCGACGATATGGTGGGCGCGGTCCTCCACCACGAACAGCTCACTGTCGTCGGTGACGAAACCGTTTTGCATGAATTCCTTGCGCATGGCTTCGGGCGACTTGAATTGCTGCGAAAAATAGTCGCCGCGCGAGGGCAAGTCGTTGACCAGGGCGATGAAGGCGTTCAGGTCGGCGGTGAGCAGGTGGCGCAGCGTGCACAGTTGTCCTTTAAGCATGGCGGCTTCCGGCAGTCCAGGAAGCTTTAGTGTAAATCCAAAAACTCGTGCGCAACATTATTAAATACGTTATCGTTTCCGTCCTCGCCGCTATCCCTGGCGTGATACCGAACATAGGACCCGCATGAAAACCGTTTTGACCGTTTTGATGAGCTGCATGCTGAGCGCCGGCGCGATCGCCGCCCCAGCCAACGACCCCGCCACCCTGGGACAGATCCGCGACGCAGCGATGAAAAGTGATTACGCCTTCGAGCGCCTGGCCGACATGACGGACCTGATCGGCCCGCGCCTGTCCGGCTCGCGTGGCGCGGCGGCAGCCGTGGACCAGGTGGCCGACGCCATGCGCAAGCTGGGCGCCAAAGTGACCCTGCAGCCGGTGAAGGTGCCGCACTGGGTGCGCGGCGAAGAGAAGGCGGAGCTGGTGGACTACGCGGGCCGTCCGGCCGGCTTGAGCCAGCGCGTGGTGCTGACGGCGCTGGGCGGCTCCGGCGCCACGCCGGCCGCCGGCATCACCGCGCCGGTGATCGTGGTGCGCGACTTTGACGAACTGAAGGCGCGTGCCGCCGAAGTGAAGGGCGCCATCGTGCTGTTCGACGTCAAGTTCGACCAGGAGATGGCCGACCGCGGCCTGGCCGGCCCGGCCTACGGCCACGGTTCGCGTTTCCGCACCCAGGGTCCGAAAGTGGCCTCGCAAATGGGGGCGGCGGCGTTCCTGGTGCGCTCGGTGGGTGGCGCGGACTTCCGCCTGGCCCATACCGGCGCCACCGCGCTCAGCGAGGCCGACCGCATTCCGGCGGCGGCAGTGACGGCGGAGGACTCCATGCTGATCGCCCGCCTGCTGAAGCGCGGCCCGGTGAAAATGCACCTGACGCTGACGCCGCAGAACCTGCCCGACGCCGACAGCTTCAACGTCATTGCCGACCTGCCGGGCACCGACAAGGCCGATGAAATCGTGATCGTCTCCGGCCACCTGGACTCGTGGGACCTGGCCACCGGCGCGCATGACGACGGCGCCGGCGTGGCTGGCGCCATGGGCGTGCTGCAAACGCTGCAGGCGCTCAAGCTGCAGCCGCGCCGCACCATCCGCATGATCGCATGGATGAACGAGGAAAACGGCACGCGCGGCGGCAGCGCCTACCACGAAGCCAACAAGGGCACCATCCTGAAGCAGTTCGCCGCCATGGAAAGCGACGGCGGCGCCGGCCGTCCGTTCGGCATCATGGGCAGCGTGGAGCCGAAGGCCGTGAAGTACTTCGCGCCGGTACAGGCGGCGCTGCTGCCGATCGGCGCCGGCGTCTTCACGCGCCGCGACCACGTCGGCGCGGCCGACCTGTTCCTGCTGGAGAAGGACGGCGTGCCGCTGTTCCAGCCGGAAGTGGACACCTCGACCTATTTCCACTACCACCACACTGCGGCCGACACGCTGGACAAGGTGGACCCGGAGAACTTGCGCCGCCACGTCGCGGTGATGTCCACGCTGTCGTGGTATCTGGCCAACATGGAGCAGCCGCTGGGCCGCGCGCCGGCGGTTGAAAAGTAAAAAAAACGGCGACATTGACGCGGCATCGGCCGATGCCGCGTCAAAACGCGTATGATGTGTTTCAGAGTTTGATACGCGGGAGTGTGCTTATGGCCTTGAAACGCTGTCTGACCGGCGTGGCGCTTAGCCTCTTCCCTCATGCGGCCCTTGCCTATCCTGTTCAGGACAACTTGACCGGCATGTCGCTGGAAGAACTCGGGGCCGTCCGCATCACCTCCGTATCAAAACGCGAAGAACCCCTGGCCGATGCGCCCGCCGCAGTCTACGTGATCTCTGCCGCCGACCTGCGCCGCTCCGGCGCCGCCAGCCTGGTTGAGGCCTTGCGCCTGGCCCCCAATCTGCAAGTCATGCAAGTCAGTTCCGGAACCCATGTGGTGACCGCGCGCGGCTTCGCCGGCGACAACAACAAGCTGCTGGTGCTGGTCGACGGCCGCTCGGCCTATACCCCTTTGTTTGCCGGCGTGTTCTGGGACGCGCAGGATGTGCCGCTGGACGACATCGAACGCATTGAAGTGGTGAGCGGGCCTGGCGGCACGCTGTGGGGCACCAATGCGGTGAATGGCGTGATCAACGTGATCACCAGGCCGGCCAGCGCCACGCAGGGCGGGCGCGTCGCGCTCAGCGGCGGCAACGCGCGCAAGGACGGCACGGCGCGCTACGGCGCGGCCCTGGGCGAGAACGGCGCCTACCGCATCTATGGCAAGGCGTTCTCGGTGCAGAACACGGAGACCGCGTCCGGCAAGCAGATCAACGACGCCTGGCACAAGGCGCAGGCCGGCTTCCGCGCCGACTGGCGGCAGGGGGCCGACGGCTACACGGTGCAGGGCGATGCCTACCGCGCCCGCAAAGGACATCCCCTGCCGGGCAGCATCATCGTTACCGGGCTGACCGTCCCGCTGGGGGAGCTGGAACTGGGCGGCGGCAATCTGCTGGCGCGCTGGACCCGCCAGCTGGGCGGCGGCACCCTCAGCGCGCAGGCCTATTACGACCGCACCGAGCGCGACGTGCCGCCGTTCTTCAACGAGACGCTGGACATCCTGGACCTGCAAACCCAGTACACGATGGCGCCCGCCGGCCGCCACGCACTGGCCTTCGGTGCGCAGTACCGGCACGCGGACGACCAGCTACAGAACAGTGTGTATTTCGGCTTCCTGCCGGCGCGCCGGAAATCCAAGTGGACCAGCGTGTTCGCGCAGGATGAAGTGGCGCTGGGCGACGCCTGGCGCCTGACGCTGGGCCTGCGGGCCGAGCGCAACGGCTATACCGGCACCGAATTCCTGCCCAATGCCCGCCTGGCCTGGAAGGTGGGCGCGGACAGCATGCTGTGGGGCGCGGTGTCGCGCACGGTGCGCGCACCGTCCCGCCTGGACCGCGACCCGGTGGTGCCCGGCGTGCCGCCCTACCTGCTGGTGGGCGGGCCGGACTTCCAGTCCGAAGTGGCGCGCTTCTTCGAGCTGGGCTTCCGCAGCCAGGCGGGGCCGGACCTGCTGTATTCGATTAATCTGTACCGCGCGCTGTACGACGACCTGCACTCGCAAGAGCAGGTGCCGGGCCAGCTCAAGCTGAAATTCGCCAACGGCTTAATGGGCGCCTCGCGCGGCCTGGAAGCGTGGGCCAGCTGGCAGCTCACGCCGTCCTGGCGCCTGCGCGGCGCGGTGACGGCGCAGCACACCGACACCTGGCTCAAGCCCGGCGTGGTCGATCTTGGCGCCTCGCTCAAGCGCACCGGCCGCGACCCGGCCTATACCGCTTCGCTGCGTTCCAGCTGGCAGATGAGCGGGGAGCGCGAGTTGGACGTGGCGCTGCGCCGGGTGGGAGCGCTGTCCGATCCGGACGTGCCGGCCTACACGGCAGTGGACATGCGCTTCGGCTGGAAGCTGCGTCCCGCGCTGTCGCTATCGCTCACCGGCAACAACCTGTTCGGCGGCGGACACGGCGAAGTGACCGAGGTGGCCTACCGCACGCATGTGCGGCGCAGCGTGGCGCTGGAACTGGTGGCCTGGTTCTGAAGCGCACTGCATGCGCCTTGCCGGGCCAGCGTTCCTTTGCTACGATGGCCCGACCTTGACCCAGCCATTCTCCTATCTCGCCAAGTGGACCGTGATTGCCAGCCTCGTCGCCGTGCTGGCCGGTTCCGCGTCGGCGCTGTTCCTGTTCGCGCTGGATGCCGCCACCGCGTGGCGCCAGACCCATCCCGCCATCGTCTGGCTGCTGCCGCTGGCCGGCTTTGCGGTCGGCTGGATCTATCTGCGCTTTGGCCGTTCGGTGGAAGCGGGCAACAACCTGCTGATCGACGAGATCCACGATCCGAAGCAGGTGGTGCCGCTGCGCCTGGCGCCGCTGGTGCTGGGCGGGACCATCGTCTCGCACCTGTTCGGCGCCTCGGTGGGGCGCGAAGGCACGGCGGTGCAAATGGGCGGCGCGCTGGCGGACCAGCTCACGCATGTATTCCGGCTGGAGCATGAAGACCGGCGCATCCTGCTCATGGCCGGCATCAGCGCCGGTTTCGCCTCGGTGTTCGGCACGCCGCTGGCCGGCGCCATTTTCGGCCTGGAAGTGCTGGCCATCGGGCGCATGCGCTATGACGCCATCTTCCCATGCATGCTGGCTGCCATCGTCGCCGACCAGGCGGGCATGGCCTGGGGTGTGCAGCACATGCACTACGCGGTGGGGCCGCAGGTGCCGGTCGGCGCGCTGGCGCTGCTGGCGGTGATGGCGGCCGGTGTCATGTTCGGCCTGGCCGGCATGCTGTTCGCGAAGGCGGCGCATGGCGCGGCCGCCTTCATGAAGCGGCGCGTCGCCTACGCGCCGGCGCGCCCGCTGCTGGGCGGTGCCGCAATCGCGCTGGCGGTATGGGCCATAGGCAGCGACCGTTATGTCGGCCTTGGCCTGCCCGTCATTGCGGACGCCTTCCGGCACCCGCTTGCGCCGTGGGATAGCCTGGGCAAGTTCGGGTTCACCGTGGCCTCGCTGGGCAGCGGCTTCAAAGGCGGGGAGGTCACGCCGCTGTTCTATATCGGCGCCACGCTGGGCAACGCGCTGGCGCCGTTGCTGCACCTGCCATTCGCGCTGCTGGCCGGGCTGGGCTTCGTGGCGGTGTTCGCAGGCGCGGCCAACACGCCGATCGCGTGCACGGTGATGGCGATGGAACTGTTCGGCCCCGAAATCGGGCCATACGCGGCGCTGGCCTGCGTGGTCAGCTACCTGTTCTCAGGCCATACCGGCATTTATCACGCGCAAAGGCGCAGCCACGCCAAGACTGGCGTGGAGCGCAAATAGTCGGTGGAAAATATGGTCAAACAACCGGCGGGGAGGGGGCCGGCGCGGGTGATGCCTGCGTCAGTTGCCTGGGACGGCGGTGGCTACCTGTTGCGCTACCAGCGCGTCGCGCTTGCAGTGCTTGGGCATGCTGGTTTTAGCGCCGGAATCGATGCCGGCGATCACGTCTGCGCACGCGCTGCCCGCTCGTTGCGCGTGGGAGGGCGCCATCAAGCCGTTCAGTACGTAAAAGAAGTAAAACGCAATCGCTGAGATAGTGAATGTTTTCATTTTGACTCTACCCGTTGCAGTGTAGAAAAAGTCTAACACATCAGCATGCGGCTGAGGTCATCAATCGTTAAATTTCATGCTCCTGTAACAATTCCTGGTGCGTTCGCGCAACAAAAATAGTTATAATTTCTACATCGCAAGTTTTCGAATTGATAACCTTAGTACATTGTAGGTCAAATCCTACGGAATGTAACATGCTTATTACTACTGAGTCCTTACTCATAGCGCAGGCAGTCCACCGGCAGCAGCTTCGACGCCCGGCGCGCAGGGTAGAAACCGAAGAAAACGCCCACTAGTGTGGAAAAACCACAGGCGACGGCCACCGCGCTGGATGTAATTTCCACTTTGAAATCACTGGCGGAGCTGATGCCGGCCGCCGCCGCGCTGGCAAGCAAGATCCCGGCCACGCCGCCGGCCAGGCAAATGGCCACCGCTTCGGTGAGAAACTGCAGCAGTACGTCGCGCGGCTTGGCGCCGATGGCCATGCGGATGCCGATCTCGCGCGTGCGTTCGGTGACCGACACCAGCATGATGTTCATGATGCCGATGCCCCCCACCACCAGCGAAATGGCGCCGATCAGGCCAAGCAGCACGGCCAGGCCGGTGCTGATCTTGTTGGCGGTTTCGGCGAAGGAGGCCAGGTTGTCGACCCGGAAGTCGTCCGGTTCCTCGAACTTGATGCGGTGGCGGTCGCGCAGCGTTTCGTTGATGTCGGAGATGGCGTCGGCCAGCTGGCCCCCGGAGCGGCCCTGCGCCACCACGTAATGGACGTTGTCGGGGAAGGGCAGCCGTATCAGGCTGGAACTGGCGGCGGTGATGGGCACCACCACGTATTCGCTCAAGTCGCCTCCGTCGACCTGCTTGCCTTCGCCATACAGCACGCCCACTACCTGGAACGCTACGTTCTCGATGCGGATGTATTTGCCCAGCGGGTCGGTCTTGTAGAAAAACTGGTCGGCGATTTTCTGGCCGATGACGACCATGCGCGCGCCGGCGCGCACGTCCGCCTCGCTGAAGATGCTGCCCTGGTCTATTTTCCAGTTGCGGATCTTGAACATCGCAGGGGTGACGCCGAACACCGTCTTGGACGCGGTTTCGCTGCCGGCCGACAGGTTGAAACCGCCCTGCAGCACCGGCGCGGCGCCGGACAGCGAGGGCAGGGCGTTGAGCGCGGCGGCGTCCTGCATGGTGAGAGAAGGGGCGGCGTTGTTGCGCAGGCGCTGCTGCTGCGCGCGGTTGCCGCCGGGGGAGATGAACAGCATGTTGGTGCCCAGCTGTTCCAACTCCGCGCTGATGAAACGCTTCATGCTGTCGCCCACGGCCAGCAACAGCACCACCGAGGTGATGCCGATGATGATGCCGAGCATGGTCAGCGCGGTGCGCAGGCGGTTGGCGTTCATGGAGCGGAACGCCTCCACCACTACCTGTAGAAAGTTCATGTCGTGACCGAGTAAAGTTATGCGCTGGCGAGCAGCTGCTGTTCGTGGCCCAGGGCCAGCTGGCGCAGGCCTTCCATCGCGGGACCGTCGTACAGCACGCGGCCGTCCTTCAGCCGCATCAGGCGCTTGGCGTAGGCGGCGATGTCCGGCTCGTGCGTCACCAGCAGGATGGTGATGCCGCGTTCGTCGTTGAGCTGCTGGAAGGCGCGCATGATGTCGATGCTGGTTTGCGTATCGAGGTTGCCGGTCGGTTCGTCGGCCAGGATCAGCGGCGGGTCGCCCACCAAGGCGCGCGCGATCGCCACGCGCTGCTGCTGGCCCCCGGACAGCTGGTTGGGCGTGCGCCGGGCGAAGTCCGCCAGGCCGACCCGCTCCAGCTCAAGCAGCGCCTTGGCGTGCGCCTTGCCGCGCGCTACGCCGGCGTAGATCAGCGGCAGCGCCACGTTCTCGGCCACGCTCATGCGCTTGATCAGGTTAAAGCTCTGGAACACGAAGCCGATGGTGCGGTTGCGTATCGTGGCCAGCTCGGCGCGCGACAGCGACAGCGTGTCCACGCCGTTCAGCAGGTAGCTGCCGCTGCTGGCCTGGTCCAGGCAGCCGAAGATGTTCATCAGCGTGGACTTGCCGGAGCCTGACTGGCCCATCACCGCCAGGAAGTCCCCGCGCGGTACCGCCAGGTCGATGCCGAACAGGACCTGCGTTTCCACGTTGCCCGAGTAGTAGCTCTTGGTGACCTGGCGGATGTCGATCAGCGTATCGGAGGCGGTCGTCACGCGCCGCCCTCCGGCTTGCCGCTCATGGCACGGGTAATCACCTTGTCGCCCTTCTTCAGCGCGCCGCCCACCACTTCCGTGTAGCGGAAGTTGGACAGGCCGATGCGGATATCCACCGGCACCGGCTGGTTCTTCGCGTCCAGCGTGTAGATCTTGAAAGAGCGCTGCAGGTCGTTCTTGCTGCGGAAGGCCAGGTCGTCCTCCTGCTGCGGAGCGGGGACGGCGGCCGCGGTGGCTGTTGCCGAGGCCGAGGCACTGGCCAGCAGCTCCTTCTTCTTTTTGGCTTCCTTCTCCAGCTCCTCGTCGCTCAGGCGGAAGCGCAGCGCAGCGGTGGGAATGCGCAGCACGTTCTGGCGGTTGCCCACCACCAGCCGCACCTGCGCGGTCATGCCTGGCTTCAGCAGTTCGTCCTGGTTGTCCACGTCCAGCACGACGTTATAGGTCACCACGTTCTGCAGCACGGTGGCGGCCAGGCGGAACTGGCGCATGCGGGCGCTGAATTCCTTGTCCGGGTAGGCGTCCACCACGAAGCGCGCCTCCTGGCCTTCCTTCAGCGCGCCGATGTCGGCTTCCGACACGTTGGTGTCGATCTGCATCTTGGTCAGGTCGCGCGCGATCTGGAACAGATTGGGGGTGGTGAACGACGCCGCCACGGTCTGGCCCAGGTCGATGGTGCGCTTGATGACGACGCCGTCGATGGGGGCGCGAATCACGCTGTTGTTCAAGTCCGCCTGCGCGCGGTCCAGCTGCGCCGAGGCCAGCTTGATGTTGGCCTGCGCCACCTCCACCTCGCGCTTGGACTGGTCCAGCGACAGCGGCGACACATAGCTTTGCGCCACCAGCGTCTGGTTGCGCGCGTAGGTTGCTTGCGCCAGGCGCAGCGAAGCCTGGGCTGAGGCCAGGCCGGCCTCGAACTGCCGGATCTGCGCGTTGAAGATGGTGGGATCGAGCTTGAGCAGCACCTGGCCTTTTTTCACGCGGTCGTTGAAGTCCGCGTGCAGCTCGATCACCGTACCGGACACTTGAGAGCCGACATTGATCAGTGCCACCGGGTTGATGGTGCCGTTGGCGGTGACGGTCTGGGTGATGTTGCCGATATCGGCGGCAGCGTCGCGGTACCTGGAAGGCTCGACCACGGGCGGCTTGGTTTTCTGATGGTAGGCGGCGGCAGCGCCGCCCAGTACCAGCAGGCCGATTGCCAGCATGGTTTTCTTCCGGGCGAAAAAGGTCATCGTTTGCTCATTCCAGTTGGGGATCCGCAGCGGCGCGGACCGGCCTTGGCAGTATTATGCAAGTTTGTAAAGTTTGCAATACTAAATGGCAAGATATTGCCATGGGGAATAAGATTCGCTGCCAGCGGCGCCCGGGGCTGTGGGCGCCGGCGGTACGGCAGCCGGGCCAGCCATTTCCGCCGCAAAGACAATAAGGTTGCTAGCCGTAAAAGCTTCGCGGACGCGCCGTAAAAAAACAAAAGCCCGCATGGAGCGGGCTTTCGTACATCTAGGCTGTGTATTGGTACCCCGGGCCGGAATCGAACCGGCACGCCCTTGCGAGCGGGAGATTTTCGTACCACTACGGTTTTCACCGCCAGCTGCCGCTACCGGCAACTGTTCGTGGTCTGGACTATGCCTTCACCGTGGCGCTCGCGCGCGGTAGGTGCCTGCCGTCTAGTCTCTACACGTTCCCGGCTTGCGCCAGGCTTCGCTCGGCATTGCCTCGACGTGATGTCAGGGGTTTCACCGAATTTGACAGGTTTCACCACCGGCCTTTCGACCAGCGGGCTCAAATTGTTTAAGTCTCATGTGTCTACCAGTTTCACCACCGGGGCATACACAGCCCCGCATTATGCCATGACAGCTGCTCAACCGGCAAATTTGCATTGGAGCAACGTAATCGGTGACGCGGCAGACGGCGTACGTTGCCATGCCGCAACACCATGCATCGAGAAAGATTCTTAGGCGAAACACCTACCCGTTATCCACTATAATTCTCCCATGTCCGCCGGCGCCCGATCTTCGCGCTTGGCAACGGAACTGGCCCAACCTCCGCCGGAAGTTTGTATCGCTATGCGCGCAGTGCGCGGCAGGAGGCTCCCATGCGGCCGGTTTTACACTTTTTCCTCAGTTTCAAATTCAAGATCACCCTGCTGGTCACCGCCATGGTGCTGATTGCCGGGCTGGGCGTGGGCGGCGTGTCGCTGCTGATCGCCGAGTCGGCCATGCGGCAGTCCATCGCGCAGCAGGAGCTCACCTTGCTGGCCAGCGCGGCGGCGTACGTGGACCGCGACATCATCGCCAAGCGCCAGCTGCTCAAGTCGCTCACCGAGCAGGT
Source organism: Massilia sp. NBRC 108631 (assembly GCF_059704565.1). NCBI lineage: Bacteria > Pseudomonadati > Pseudomonadota > Betaproteobacteria > Burkholderiales > Oxalobacteraceae > Massilia > Massilia sp. NBRC 108631. The sequence continues at coordinate 192,461 of NZ_BAAKJE010000102.1, read as the reverse complement.
CGCGGGCAAGGAACCTTCGCTGGGCGACATGCAGACGCTGCTGGAAGCGCATGGTTCCCTGCGTGACGAATTCTTCAACGTCACCGTATTCGACATCGAAGGCAACCTGGTGGCCAGCCTGCGCGACCGTCGCGCCAAAGGCACGCTGAACGTGGCGGCCCGCAAGTATTTCCAGGACACGCTGCGCGCCCGCGAGGGGGTGACGTCGGCGCCGTTCCGCAGCGTGTTGTCGGGCAAGCCGGTGGTGGCGTTGACGCAGCCGCTGCTGAATGCCAAGGGCGAGATCATCGGCGTGCTGCTGGGCGCCATCGAGCTGCTGCGGCCCTCGTTCTCGGCGCGGCTGGACAATCTGCGCGCCAGCGCCGGCGGCTACCTGTTCATCGTGGCCGGCGACGGCACCTTTGTGCATCATCCCAACAAGGCACTGCTGCTGAGCCGGGGCGACGCCGGCGACGGGTCCCTGGTGGACGCGGTGCTGGGCAGTGCCGATGGCTGGACCGACGACTTGCTGGACGAGGGCGTGCCGACCCTGTTGGCGCACCAGCGCCTGCGCGAGGTCGACTGGACCATCGCGGTTTCCTATCCGATCCAGAGCGCGTTCGCCCCCATGGCGAGCGTGCGCGTGCGGGCGTTTGCCGCCGCCACCACGGTAACGCTGCTGGCCGGACTGTTCGGCTGGCTGCTGGTCAAGCTGATGCTGCGCCCGCTGCTGCACCTGCACCGCAGCGTGGTCGACATCGAGAGCGGCGCCGCCAATATCCAGGTGTTCGACGTGCCGGGCCGGGATGAGTTTGCACAACTGAGCCGGGCATTTTTCTCGCTGTCGCAGCGCCGCGAGCGGGCCGAACAGGATTTGCACCGCCTGGCCACCACCGATGCGCTGACCGGCATCAACAACCGCCGCATGTTCGACGAGTTCTTCCCGCGTGCGCTGGCCCGCGCCCAGCGCAGCGGCCAGCAGGTCGGCATGGCTTTCCTCGACATCGACCATTTCAAGGCCATCAACGACCTGCACGGCCACGCCGCCGGCGACGCCGTGCTGGTCGAGTTCGCGCGCCGCCTGACCGCTGCCGTGCGCTACACCGACACCGTGGCCCGGCTGGCCGGCGACGAGTTCGTCATCGTGTTCGAGCAATTGCCGTCCGGCGCCGAAATGAGCTTGTTGGGCAGCAAAATCGTCGACGCCATGCGGGCGCCGTTCATACTTGGCAACACCTCGCTGGCAGTGACCACCAGCGTGGGCATCGCGCTGACCACGGCGCATCCGGTGTCGGCCGACGATGTGATACGGGCGGCCGACCAGGCGCTGTACGGGGTGAAGGCGGCGGGCCGCAATGGCTTTGCTGTCAACTGCGTGGGCGCGGAGCGGGTATTGCGGGTGCGCCGGGCATAAGCGCCGGCGGCGGCCCCGGCATCTTGGGTTGGGCACGCAATTGGTGTAGCATGCTGGACGGCGTGGGGGCAGGGTGCGCGTAGCGCGCCGGCCGCGCCTGCTTTTTCCAGGAATACCGAATGCAAATCCAAATCAATGACATGCTGCGCAGCTATATCGACCCGCTCACCGAGGCCGAGTACGCTGCGCTTGAACGCAGCATCCTGGCCGAGGGCTGCCGCGACGCGCTGGTGCTGTGGAACGACGTGCTGGTGGACGGCCACAACCGCTACTCCATCTGCCAGCGCCACAGCATTCCGTTCAAGGTGATCCAGAATGAGTCCTTCCACAGCATGGAGGACGTGATGCTGTGGATGATAGACAACCACCTGGGCCGCCGCAGCGTGTCGGACTTCCAGCGCGGCGTGCTGGCGCTGCGCAAGAAGGACATCATGGACGCCCGCGCCGCCGAGATCGCCGCCAAGGCGGCCGCCGAGGACGCGAGCATCGCGCCGCCCGAGCCGGCCGACGAGGCGGCGCCCACGCCGGCCAAGGTGCGCACCTCCCGCGAGGACATCGCCCGCGCAGCGCGCCTGAGCAGCAACACCATCAGCCAGATCGAGAAGATCCAGAAGACCGCCGCGCCTGAACTGGTGGAGGCGGTCCGCGCCGGCACCATTTCCATCAACGCGGCCGCCACGGTGGCCTCGTTGCCGGAGGCCGAGCAGGTGGCGGCGGTGGCGGGCGGCAAGAAGCTGCTGCAGCAAGCCGCCAAGGAAATCCGCGAACAGCGCGCCGCATCGCGTCCGCCGAAGGAAGCCAAGGGCGGCGAGGACGGCGGCCACGCCGAGCCGCAGAGCGAAGTGGAGCAATTGCGCGCCGAAGTGGCGCAGCTGAAGGACCGCGTGTCCAAGCTGCGTAACGAGAACGCGGAGCTGCGCGAACGTATCGCGCAGCTGGTTGACGCTTCCTGAACCGGGGGGCCGTATGTCGAGAATGCGTCTTCTGCTTGCGGCCGCCTGTGCCGTTCCCCTGTGCGCGTACGCGGCGCCGCCGCCTTCGTCTGCCGCCACGCCAGCCCCGGTAGCGCCCGCTGCGGCTGCGGCGCTGCCCAAGGCCGAGGCTGCCCGCCTGAAGGCGCTGGCGCAGCGCGTGACTATCCTGCGCGACAAGTGGGGCATCCCGCACGTCTATGGCCAGACCGACGCGGACGCCGTGTTCGGCTTGCTCTACGCGCAGGCGGAGGACGATTTCCCGCGCGTGGAACTGAATTTCATCAATGCCATGGGCCGCCTGGCCGAAGTGCAGGGCGAGACCGCACTGTACCGCGACCTGCGCATGAAACTGTTCATCTCGCCGGCCGGCCTGAAAGCCCAGTACGCCGCCAGTCCTGCCTGGCTGAAAAAGCTGATGCAGGCCTGGGCCGACGGCCTGAACTATTACCTGCTGACGCATCCCTCCGTCAAGCCGGCGCTGATCACGCACTTCGCGCCCTGGATGGCGCTCAGTTTCAGCGAGGGCAGCATCGGCGGCGACATCGAGTCGGTCGACCTGAAGGAGCTGGAGCGCTTCTACGGCCAGGCGCCGCAGACCGGCGCGCCTGGCCCCGCCGCGACCCTTGCCGGAAGCGACCTGGACCGTGAGCCCAGCGGCTCGAACGGTTTCGCCATCGCACCCGCCATCAGCAAGAGCGGCAACGCGCTGCTGATGATAAATCCGCATACTTCGTTCTACTTCCGTCCCGAGGTGCAGCTCAGCAGCCAGGAAGGCCTGAACGCCTACGGCGCCGTGACCTGGGGCCAGTTCTTCGTCTACCAGGGCTTCAACGACCGCCTGGGCTGGATGCACACCTCCGGCGGCGGCGACGTGATCGACGAGTACCTGGAAACGGTGAGCGGCAGGGACGGCAAGTTCTTCTACAAGTATGGCCACGAGGAGCGCCCGCTGAAGGCGGTGCAGCTGCGCCTGCCGTACAAGAGCGCCGGCGGCATGGCGGAAAAGACCGTCACCGCCTACTTTACGCACCGTGGTCCGGTGGTGCGTTCGGTGGGTGGCCGCTGGGTGTCGGTGAGCCTGATGAACGAGCCGCTGAAGGCCTTGCAGCAGTCGTGGCTGCGCACCAAGGCGCGCAGTTACGCCGAGTTTCACAAGGTCATGGAGCTGCGCACCAACTCGTCCAACAACACCGTGTATGCGGATTCGGACGGCAACATTGCCTACTTCCACGGCAATTTCATCCCGGTGCGCGACCCGCGCTTCGACTACCGCAAGCCGGTGGACGGCAGCGACCCGGCCACCGACTGGAAGGGCTTGCACGCGGTGAAGGACACCATCCAGCTGTTCAATCCGAAAAACGGCTGGATCCAGAACACCAACAGCACGCCGTTCACGGCAGCCGGCGCCTACAGCCCGAAAGCATCCGACTATCCCGCCTACATGGCGGCGCAGCCCGAGAACGCGCGCGGCATCCACGCGGTGCGGGTGCTGGAGAACAAGAAGGACTTCACGCTGGACAGCCTGATCGCCGCCGCCTACGACAGCCAGCTCACCGCCTTCGAACCGCTGCTGCCGCAGCTGTTCGCGGCCTGGGAAGAGCTGCCGGACGGCGACACGCTCAAGTCCAGCCTGGCGCCCCAGGTGCACGTGTTGCGGCGCTGGGACATGCGCTATTCGCTCACGTCGGTGCCGACCGCGCTGGGCATCTTCTGGCTGCAGGACCTGGCCAAGATCTTCGGCCCTGCCGCCAAGAAGCAAGACATGCCGGTGCTGGACTACATCGCCACCCAGCTGGCGCCGCAGGAGCGCCTGTATGCGCTGGCGCGCGCGTCGGCCAAGCTGACCGAGGACTTCGGCAGCTGGCAGACGCCGTGGGGCGAGATCAACCGGTTCCAGCGCCTGACCGGCGACGTGGTGCAGCCTTTCGACGACAGCAAGCCCAGCATTGCGGTGCCATATGCGTCCGGCAACTGGGGCGCGCTGGCCGCTTACGGCCAGACCTCCACGCCGAAGACCAGGCGTATCTACGGCGAGCGCGGCAACAGCTTCGTGGCGGCGGTGGAGTTTGGCAAGCGGGTGCGCGCCAAGAGCATTTTGGCCGGCGGCCAGAGCGGCAACCCGGCGTCGCCGCACTTCATGGACCAGGCCGAGATGTACGCGCGCGGCGAGTTCAAGGAGGTGCTGTTCTACAAGGAAGACGTGGAGAAGCACCTGGAACGCAAATACCACCCGGGCGAGTAACCATATTCGTCCGGTTCGGCTGCCGCGATTGACGCAGATCATGGTGGCCGGGCCTTGAGGGAACATGCTGTGGCGTAGGGAGGTGCGCCATGGCTGACTTGGAAAAACGCGACGGACCTGCGCGTCCGGTCCAGATACGCGACTTCATCTTTGTGCGCGAGTTGAGCGAGGTCTACTTGCTGCTCGACTTCATTTCCGGCCGCTGGGACAAGGGCCTGGAGCCGGACGTGCAGATGCTGATCGAGGAAATTTGCGAGATCGGCTGGCCGCCCGAGGACGGCCCCAAGACCCAGGCGCACCAGGCCGCCATTCTGCTGAACGCCAAAGACAAGCTCAACGCCGCCGCCAAGCCAGCCAACGGGGCGACGATAGCCTTCACCTTGCTGGTGGTGGGGGAGGACGACCCGCGCCAGCGCAAACTCTGGGGACGCCATGCGGACAGGCGCGGCACCGCAGCGCGCTCGGGCGAGCGGACCGACCAGCGCGCGCGGGGCAGGCAGGGCAATGGCGGCCCGGAATACCCGGTGGCAGCGCCCGGACTGGGAGGACCGTCCGGGCCGGGCGGCTGGCGCGAAAGCGCGGCGCAGAACGGCGAGCGGCGCACCGGCAACGGGAATAACGGCGGCAATGGCGGCAGTGGCGGCAGTGGCGGCAATCCGTGGGCCGGCGGCCGTGACTGGCCGGGGCGGCGGGGAGGCTGCAACAACGGCGACCTGATCGCGCCCGGCGGCGGTTTTACCCGGCCGCCGACCCGCATGTCGCTGGCGCGCACGGCGTTTCCCGGCCTGATCGGACCGGCGGGCAGCTTTAGCCGGGGCATCTGGCGCATCGTGGTGGGGCTGCTGATCTGGCTGGTGTTTACCTGTTTGCTGTCCTGGAACGTCACGGCGGGCAATGTGATCCTGACCCATCTGGACACACTGCGCTCCCAGCAGCGCGAACTGACCGCCAAGGTGTCCAGCGCCGAGGCCAAGCTGGCGGCGGACGAACTGGCGCGGCTGGCGAAAGCCGCACCGCAAAGCGGAACGGCGGCAGCCGTAGCCGGCGCCGCCGCGCCGCCGGCGCCGCCGCTGATCGTGTATTGCGACCCGGCCCGTGCACCGCAGCAGGACGCCACGCCGCTGGCGCAGCGCTACCGCAGCGTGGAGGAATACCATTTGTGCATACAGGACAACCGGCTGGACCGCGAGCGTGCGGTCACCCGCCGCAACCTGGCCGCCTGGCTGCAGCCGTGGAAGGCGCTATACCGTACTGCGACGTATTTCCTGGAGCCCATCCCCGAGCCGAGGCTGCGCTCAGGCCGTGCGCCGCGCCAGAGCGGCGACGAGGAAACCGCGCGCATCCTCACGCTGGTGCTGGGTAGCGCCGTGCTGCCGCTGTGCTACGGCATTCTGGGCGCCGGCGCGGCAGTGGTGCGCGACCTGTGGCGCAAGATGCGGGAGAGTATGCTGTCGCCGCGCGACTATTCGCTGGCGCTGGGGCAACTGGCGCTGGGCGCCACCATAGGCGCGTGCATCGGGCTGTTCGTCAACGCCAGCGGCACCGGCAGCACGGCGGAGCCGGCCTTGGCGGGCGCGTGGACACTGAGCGGTTCGGCGCTGTCGTTCATTGCAGGCTTTGGCGTGGAGGGCGTGTTCCAGGCCATGGAAAGCTTCGTCCGGCGCGTGTTCAACGTGCCGGACCCGGCCAAGCCGCGTTAGTCCGCTTCGCCGGCCGCCCTTCCTGCTGGCTCAGATCGCGGCCAGCGCGTTCTGCAAGTCCCGCCGCAAGTCGTCCAGGTCTTCGATGCCGACCGACAGCCGGATCAGTCCGTCGCCGATGCCGAGCGCGGCACGCTGGGCGGCCGGGATGCTGGCGTGCGTCATCAGCGCGGGGTGCTCGATCAGGCTTTCCACGCCGCCCAGGCTTTCCGCCAGCGCGAACACTTCGCAACGCTCCAGGAAGCGGCGCGCGCCCGCCAGGTCGGTGTGCAGGTCGATGGAGATGATGCCGCCGAAGCCTTCCATCTGGCGCCTGGCCAGTGCGTGCTGCGGATGCGACTGCAGGCCTGGGTAGAACACCTTCTTCACCTTGGGCTCGCGCTCCAGCCATTCGGCCAGCTGCAGCGCGCTGGCGCAGTGCCGCGCCATGCGGATGGCCAGCGTTTTCACGCCGCGCAGCGCCAGGAAGCTGTCGAACGGCGAGGCGATCGCGCCCACCGAGTTCTGCAGGAAGCCCAGCTGCTCGCGCCACTCGGCCTGGCGCGGCTCGCCCGCCACCACGGCGATGCCGCCGATGATGTCCGAATGGCCGTTGAGGTACTTGGTGGCCGAGTGCACCACGATGTCAAAGCCGTGCTCAAGCGGGCGTTGCACCAGCGGGCTGGCGAAGGTGTTGTCGGCCACGGCGATGATGTTGCGTTCGCGGCAGATCGTGGCGATGGCTTGCAGGTCGGCCAGCTTGAGCATGGGGTTGGTCGGCGTTTCCACCCACACCATGCGGGTTTCCGGGCGCAGCGCGGCCAGCAGGTTTTCCGGCTTGGTCAGGTCGACATAGGTGAAGTCGTGGCCGGCGCTGCGGCGGCGCACGCGCTCGAACAGGCGGTAGCTGCCGCCGTACATGTCGTCGCCCGCGATGATGTGCGAGCCGGCGTCGGCAATTTCAAGCACGGTGGAGATGGCGGCCAGGCCGGAGGCGAAGGCATAGCCCTGCACGCCGCTTTCCAGGTCGGCTACGCAGCGCTCCAGCGCCCAGCGGGTGGGGTTGTGCGAGCGGCCGTAGTCCAGGCCTTTGTGCACGCCGGGGCTTTCCTGCACGAAGGTGGAGGTGGCGTAGATCGGCGGCATGATGGCGCCGGTGGACGGGTCCGGCGACTGCCCGGCGTGGATCACGCGGGTGGCCAGGTGGGCTTTGTGTTCTTTGTTTGAGCTCAAGATAGCGTCCTGCGCAAGTGGTTGAGGAGATCGAAGCGGGTGATCAGGCCGTAGAACTTGCTGCCGTCGGCCACCACGGCGGTCAGGCCCCGGTCCAGTGTGCTGCGCAGGGCCTGTACGCTGGCGGAGGGATGCAGGGTCTCCAGGCGTGCGGTCATGGTGGCGCCGACCAGGCTACTGAACTGCTCGGCGTGATTGTCCACCTTCAGCAGCAGGTCCGATTCGTCGATGATGCCCACCAGCTTGCCCTGTTCCAGCACCGGCAGCTGCGCCAGGTCGGCCGCGCGCATGCGGTTGAAGGCCACCAGCAGGGTGTCGGACGGGGCCACGCTGACCACGTCGCCCTCGTCGTAGCGGCGGCCGATCAGGTCGCGCAGGTCGCCGGTCTGGGCGCGCTGCACCATGCCCTGGTCCACCAGCCAGCCGTGATTGTACATCTTGGACAGGTAGCGGGTGCCGGTGTCGGCCACGAAGGTGACCACGCGCTTGGGCGCGGTCTGCTCGCGGCAGTACTTCAGCGCCGCAGCGAGCAGGGTGCCGGTGGAAGAGCCGCCCAGCACGCCTTCCGCGCTGAGCAGGGCGCGCGCGCTGTCGAAGCTTTCCTGGTCAGAAATGGTGTAGGCCTTGCGCACCGAGCGCATGTCGGCGATGGACGGGATGAAGTCCTCGCCGATGCCTTCCACCGCCCACGATCCGCTGGTGTCGGACACCTTGCCGCTGGCGATGTACTCGGCCAGGATGGAGCCCTTGGGGTCGGCCAGCACGAATTCGAGCTGCGGCTGCACCTTGCGGAAGAAGTTGCTCAGTCCGGTCAAGGTGCCGGACGAGCCCACGCCCACCACGATGGCGTCCACTTCGTGCGCCATTTGTTCCCAGATCTCGGGCGCGGTGGTGGTTTCGTGCGCCAGCGGGTTGGCGGGATTGTTGAACTGGTCGGCGTAGAAAGCGCCCGGCAGTTCGCGCGCCAGGCGCGCTGCGTAGTCCTGGTAGTACTCGGGGTGGCCCTTGCCCACGTCCGAGCGGGTCATGTGGACCTCGGCGCCGAGCGCCTTCAGGTGCAGCACTTTTTCGGTGGACATCTTGTCGGGCACCACCAGCACCACGCGGTAGCCCTTGATGCGGCCCACCAGCGCCAGGCCCAGTCCGGTATTGCCGGCGGTCGCTTCAATGATGACCCCGCCCGGCTTCAGGCGGCCGTCGCGCTCGGCGGCCTCGATGATGGACAGGCCGATGCGGTCCTTGATGGAGCCGCCGGGATTCTGCGATTCCAGCTTGAGGAACAGGCGGCAGGGGCCGGTGTCCAGCCGGGTGACTTCGATCAGCGGGGTATTGCCGATCAGGCCGAACAGGGCGGCCTCGTGGGGTTTGTTCATAAACACTCCTCGCTTAGAAACGGCGCCGGCCGATTGTGTCGGCCGCGCCTTCCGTGAAAAGGGCGGATGTTAGGCCGCACAAAACACGCTGGGAAGGAATCATTCTGTGCTTGTATATGCAATTTTTGCATCTTTACAGTATGCGCCAATTTCGCGGGCGCGGCAAAGACCTGCCCATGGCCGTGGCGACGCCTTATAATCCGGCTTTGATTACTCTCTCAAGCAACAACTGTGGCGAAACTCTATTTCCGATACTCGGCCATGAACGCCGGCAAATCGACGGCGATGCTTCAGGTCGCCCATAACTACGAAGAGCAGGGCCAGACCGTGCGCCTGTTCACCGCCGCCATCGACAACCGCTACGGCGTCGGCAAAGTCACCTCCCGCCTGGGCCCGCAGCGCGAGACTGAAGTATTCGACGCCGAGACCGATTTCCTCAAGGAGATTGACCAACGGATCGCGTGTTTGCTGATAGACGAGGCGCAATTTCTCACCACCGTCCAGGTGCAGCAGCTGCACAAGCTGGCCCAGGTGCGCGGCATCCCGGTGATCACCTACGGCCTGCGCAGCGACTTCCGGGGCGAGCCTTTCCCCGGCTCGGCCTACCTGCTGGCGCTGGCCGACGACATCGAGGAACTCAAGAACATCTGCACTTGCGGCAAGAAAGCCACGATGAATATCCGCGTGGACCAGGATGGCAAGCGCATGAAGGAAGGCGAGCAAATCAGCATCGGCGGCAACGAGAGCTACCGCCAGGCCTGCGGGCGCTGCTTCTACTCGGAGTAGGGCTGCACCGTCCTGATGCAGCGCAACAATGCGTGAGATTGTCGGGCCGTTTACCTGCTAAGCTTCCTTGGCTGGAATTGTCAATTTGATATTTTCACTCAAGGGAGAGCGGATATGAGCCGGATTCAGCTGGGCGCTTACTGTAATACCGACGACACTTTTCTGGTCTGGAAAGCCGATGTGCTGGCAGGGTGCATCGGCTTCGCCATCGAACGCGTCTGGCTGCACAGCGACGAGCCCGGCCGCGTGCTGAACCAGGCGGAATACCTGGTCAACCGGGTGGGATTTGCCGGTGACGCGGGGGCCGGGCCGAACCAGCGCCAGCCCTCCAGCGTATGGCCGTTCCAGCGCTATAACTGGACCGACCACGAGCTCGGTTTCAAGGACCGCGCCAAATACCGCGTGGTGCCCATGGTGGGCGTACCCGGCGCACTCAGCGCCAAGGAAGAATGGGCCAGCGACTGGGTACAGGTCGATGCGGTACAGCCCGGCAAGGGCCGCCTCAGCTGCTTTTTCAACCGTCCGATGGCGGCCTCGCCGTGGATGGCGCGCATCGTGGCCGAGCAGGGCATCCGCAGTTCCACCGAGCTGGTGGAAACCATTTCCGACGTGTCGAGCCGTTCGCTGCGCAGTTTTTGCGGCGGCACCCTGATCGTGGGCTTGCGCCAGCTGTTCGACCATGCCGATCGCCATCCCGGCGTGCATCTGTACGCGGCGCTGTTCGAGCTGGAGGACGAAGAGGTGGTGCGGCGCTTTTGCAAGCTGGGCGCGCGCGCCCATATTGTGCTGGCCAACGGCAGCGCCAAGGAGTCCGAGCCGGACGCCAACGCGGTGGGGCGCGAACTGGTGCGCGAAGCGGGCTGCGACGTGACAGACCGCATGACGTCGCTGCCCGGCCAGGTGGGCGACCTGGGCCACAACAAGTTCATCGTGGTGGTCGATGGCAACGAGCCGGTACGGGTCTGGACCGGGTCCACCAATCTGACGCCGACCGGCTTGTTCACGCAGGTCAACAACGCGGTGCTGGTCGAGAGCGGCGAACTGGCGGCGCAGTATCTTGCGCAATGGCAGCGCCTGGCAGAGGCGCAGAGCGCCGTGCCGTCCTCGCTGAAGAAGACCAACGCGGCGCCGGCCGCCGGCACCGATAGCCCGGCCCGTATCGAACCCTGGTTTACGCCCACCGTGAAGCAGGGCGACCTGAAGCGGCTCCAGCAATTGGTGGAAGGGGCGCAGGAGGGCATTCTGTTCCTGTCCTTCATGCCGGGTCCGAACGGGCCCGTGCTCGACGTGCTGGAAGAGCGCGCCGAAGGTAGCTTCGTGCGGGGCGTGCTGAACCAGTTCGTCGGCGGCGCCAAGGGCAAGCTGGTGGCCGCGCTGGTGGGCGGCAGCCAGGCCGACCCGATGGACCTGGACGTGTTCAAGCCTTCCGGCATCCAGCAGCAGTTCGCCTTCTGGGCGGCGGAATTCATGCGCGGCGGTAAGATCTCGGTGCTGGTGCACAGCAAGGTGCTGTGCATCGACCCCTTCGGCGCCAAGCCGGTGGTGGTGACCGGCTCGCACAATTTCTCGTCGATGGCCTCGGAAAGCAACGACGAGAACTTCCTCGTCATCGAGGGCGACGCCGCGCTGGCGCAGGCCTACGCCACCCATATCATGTCGGTCTACAACCATTACCGCTGGCGGCAGTACGTGGCGTCCACCCTGGCGGCCGACGGCGAACCATGGCAGAAGCTGGACAGCAAGCCAAGCTGGCAGGAATCGCGCGTGCGGTCGGCCAGGCAGCAGGCCGAGTGGCGGTTCTGGCTGAACGATTGAGACAATTCGGGGCGGGTTAAGGGCGGGGGGGCGATTAGTTGTGCCCTGCGGGACGGAAACTCGGTATTATTCGACCATGTTCGATTGTGCCGCCATCGCCCCCGCCTGGTTCTGCCAGCATCGCGATGTGCTGCTGGACGTCTCGCTCTACCTGCTGCCCTCGCTGGCGCTGGCGCTGGTGATCCGGCGCTTGTCCTCGGTCCATCCGGTCTTCTTCCTGTTCACCCTGGCGGGCACCATTTGCCACGAGCTGGCGCATTTCTGTATCGGCTTGCTTACTTGGGCGCGGCCGGCGGGCTTTTCCGTGGTGCCGCGCAGGGTGGGGCGCAACTGGCAGCTCGGCTCGGTAAGCCTGACCCGGGTGCGCTGGTACAACGCGGCGCCGGTGGCGCTGGCGCCGTTCCTGGTGCTGGCCGTGCCGGTGGCGGTGGCGCTGTGGCGCACCCATCCCGGCTGGCAGTTCCAGCCGCTCGACTTGCTGCTGGCGTTTGCCGTGGCGCCCCAGTTCCTGGCCTGCTGGCCGTCCTCGGTGGACTGGAAGATTTCGCTGCGCTCGTGGCCCTATGTTGTCATAGGCGCAGTGGCCTGGTCGGGGTCACGATTTGTTACATGAATAAAGTCCCCTTTCCTTTAATCATGCCTTAAGCTTCCTCACTGAAACTGTGTTCTCCAGCGGGCCGCCGGTTGCCTGCTATCCTGTAGAATAAAGCGCAGCTGGACCCAGTTTTCCATGAAATCAAGTTTTCGGAGTAAGCCGATGAAGAAGCAGATGCTGTTGAGCGCGATTGCGCTGGCCGTTTCGGTACAGGTGGGCGCGGCAGCGCCCGAAAAAGCAGCGGACGTTGTCAAGCCACAGGCTGTGCAGTCCCAGGCCGCGTTGTGGGCCTCGCACGTCATGTCGCGCTATCACTACAAGGCTACCCCACTGGACGATGCGATGTCGGAGAAGATCTTCGACCGCTACTTCAAGTCCCTGGACGGCGAGAAGCTGTTTTTCGTGCAAGCGGACGTGGACCAGTTCGCGTCCATGCGCAGCAAGATGGACGACGCCATCATGTCGGAAAACCTGACAGTGCCGTTTGCCATCTACAACCTGTACCAGCAGCGCTTCAACGAGCGCATCGGCTATGCGCGCGAGCTGCTGAAGACCAAATTTGATTTCTCGCAGGACGAGAGCTACCAGATCGACCGCGAAAAGGCCGAGTGGCCGAAGACCGAGGCCGAAGTCAAAGACCTGTGGCGCAAGCGCGTCAAGAACGACTGGCTGCGCCTGAAACTGGCCGGCAAGGACGACAAGGCCATCCGCGAGACGCTGGACAAGCGCTACGAGAACTACCTGAGCCGTTCGCGCAAGCTGAACAATGAAGACGTGTTCCAGATCTTCATGAACGCGTACGCCATGTCGATCGAGCCGCACACCAATTACCTGGGGCCGCGCGCCGCCGAGAATTTCGACATCGCCATGCGTTTGTCGCTGGAAGGCATCGGTGCCCAGCTGCAGCAGCGCGACGACTACACCGTGGTGCGCGAAGTGGTGCCGGGCAGCCCGGCCGCCTTGTCGGGCAAGCTGAAAGTGGGCGACCGCATCGTCGGCGTGGCCCAGGGCGAGAGCGGCAGCTTCACCGACGTGGTGGGCTGGCGCATCGACGACGTGGTGCAGCAGATCCGTGGCGCCAAGGATTCCGTGGTGCGCCTGCAGATCCTGCCGGCCGATGCCGGCCCGGACGGCAAGCTGGCGCAGCTGTCGCTGGTGCGCAAGAAAATCAGCATGGAAGAACAATCGGCCAAGAAATCCATTCTGGAAGTGCGTGACGGCAATGCCAAGCGCCGCGTGGGCGTAATTTCCCTGCCGACCTTCTACCTGGACTTCGAGGCGCGCCGCCGTGGCGACAAGGATTACAAGAGCGCTACCCGCGACGTGGCGCGCCTGCTGGCCGAACTGAAGAAAGAAAAAGTCGACAACGTGCTGATCGACCTGCGCAACAATGGCGGCGGCTCGCTGACCGAGGCGGTGGAACTGACCGGCTTGTTCATCGACAAGGGCCCGGTGGTGCAGCAGCGCAACGCGCAGGGCAAAGTGGAAGTGGAAAGCGACACCAACGCCGGCCTGGCCTGGGATGGCCCGGTAGGCGTGCTGATCAACCGCAGTTCGGCCTCGGCGTCGGAGATCTTCGCCGCCGCGCTGCAGGATTACGGCCGTGGCCTGGTCATCGGCGAGCCCTCGTTCGGCAAGGGCACCGTGCAGACCCTGGTCAACCTGGACCGCTATTCGCAGGGCGACAAGCCGCGTTACGGCGAGCTGAAGATGACGGTGGCGCAGTTCTTCCGCATCAATGGCGGCACCACGCAGCTGCGCGGCGTGACGCCGGACATCAGCCTGCCGTCCATGTCGGACCCGGAAAGCTTCGGCGAGTCGAGCTACGACAATGCGCTGCCGTGGGTGGCCATCAAGCCTGCCGTCTATATCCCGGCAGGCGAGCTGAAGGACATCGTGCCGATGCTGGACAAAAAGCACGAGGCGCGCGTGGCCAAGGACAAGGACTTCCAGTACCTGGCCGAAGACATCGCCCTGGTGAAGAAGCAACGCAAGGACAACACCATTTCGCTGAACGAGACCGTGCGCCGCAAGGAGCGCGACCAGCAGGAAGCGCGCGCCAAGCTGCGCGAAGCCCGCTTGCTCAGCCTGGTGGCCTCGCCGGATGACCCGGTGCTGATCCCGGACGCCAAGGAAGCGCTGAACAAGGCCATCTCAGCCAAGCCGGCCAATGCCAACGCCAAGGCTGCGCGCCAGGTGGCGGCAGTGAAGGGCGCGTTGCGCACCGACGACGGCCTGCAGGCGGACGAGCGCGGCTTGAGCGCCGAGCTGGACGCAGAGAAGGCCGCCAAGGCTGCCAAGGACGTGCTGCTGAATGAGGCGGTGCATATCCTGGCGGACGAAGTGGGCCTGCTGAAGACCGATACCCGACTGGCCTCCCGCGTGCTCCCATACGCAGCCGATGTGGGAAAGTAAGTATTTTTGCCAAGTTATACGCATCGTTTATTTCTATCATCACTAATATAAAGTAGAAATATACGATGCTCTACGGCATCATAGCTCCTGTCTCCTCTATTCTCCTCAAAGAGATTAGATTTAGCCCGCTCCCGTAGCGGGCTTTTTTTTGCCTGCCTAGCCCGGGACGCGCCATTCGGTCAGATAGTCTTGCGGAGTCTTGCCCAGCACACGGCGGAACATGGCGGTGAAGGCGCTGGGGCTGGCGTAGCCGAGGGCGCTGGCGATGCTGGCCACGCTGTCGCCGCGCGCCAGGCGGATAAAGGCGTCGGCCAGGTGCACTTGCTGCACCCATTGCCGGAACGGCAAGCTGGTCTCCTTGGGAAACAGCCGCATCAGCGTGCGGCCGCTGGCGCCGGCATGGCAAGCCCACTCATCGATCGAACGCGCATTGCCGGGGTTGGCCATGATGGCTTCGCACACGCTGACCAGGCGCCGGTCGCGCGGCCAGGGGATGGCGATCGGCACCGTGGCGGCGGCGCCCAGTTCCGACAGGATCAGGGCGGCAAGGTGCTCGCCCCGGCCGGGAATAGGGTATTCGGCCGGCTCGGCGGCGAGCGCCAGCACCAGTTCCCGCAGCAGATTGCTCACCTCGATCAAGCGGCAGCCGGTCTGCAGGCTGGGCAGCGCGTCGGGCGCAACGTACAGCGAACGCATGCTGACCTTGGTAAGCATGGTCAGCTCGTGGGCCACGCCTGGCGCAATCAGCAGGGCGCGGCGGGGCGGGATCAGCCACACGCCGACATCGGTGGTGACGCGCATGATGCCTTCGATGGCGTACAGGAATTGCGCCCGCTGGTGACAGTGGCGCGGGATCAGTTGCCTGAACGCCTGCTCCTTCGGCAAGGCGACAATGGCGCGCGGCACGGCCTGCAAGGCGTCTGCGGTGAGAATGTCCGGGGTAGTCTGCATGGCGGAATGTGGCAGTTGGGCGACGATTTATGGCAGATGCTTGCCAAACCACCATATTACACTGCAACTCCGCCAACCGAGCCAGTCTTATCATGAACACCGTCTTACCGCGTACCGTCAACGCAGCCGTCCATACCGCCCCCACGCAGGCGCAGGGCACCGTGATGCGCATCCTGGGCGCAGTCGCTTTCGTGCACCTGCTGAACGACCTGATCCAGGCACTGCTGCCATCCATCTACCCCATGCTGAAAGAGCAGTTCAGCTTGAGTTTCACCGAAGTGGGCCTGATCACGCTGACCTTCCAGTGCACCGCTTCCATGTTGCAGCCGTGGATCGGCCTCTATACCGACCGCCGTCCGATTCCCTTCCTGCTGCCGGCGGCCATGTGCTTTACCCTGGCGGGCATATTGATGCTGTCCGTGGTCAGCACCTTTCCGGCCTTGCTGGCGGCGTCCGCCCTGATCGGCATAGGTTCGTCGGCCTTCCACCCGGAAGCCTCGCGCGTGGCGCGCATGGCCTCGGGCGGGCGCTTCGGCTTCGCCCAGTCGCTGTTCCAGGTCGGCGGCAATACCGGCAGCGCGCTGGGTCCGCTGCTGGCGGCCGGCATCGTGGTGGGCCGCGCGCAGGGCAATATCGCCTGGTTCTCTCTGTTTGCGCTGGTGGCGATCGCCGTGCTGTACCGCGTTTCGCATTGGTACAAGGAACATCTGCGCACTGTCACGCGCAAGGCGGGTACGGCAAGCGGTCCCAAGTTGTCGCGCAAGCAAGTGCTGGGTGCGCTCGGCGTGCTGGCGCTGCTGGTATTTTCCAAGTACATCTACATGTCCAGCCTGACCAGCTACTACACCTTCTACCTGATCGAGAAGTTCGCGTTGCCGGTGGCGAGCACGCAGCTCTATCTGTTCCTGTTCCTGGCCGCGGTGGCCGCCGGCACCTTCCTGGGCGGGCCGATCGGCGACCGCATCGGCCGCAAACGCGTGATCTGGATCTCCATCCTGGGCGCCGCGCCATTCACGCTGGCGCTGCCGTACGCCAACCTGTTCTGGTGCGCGGTGCTGACGGTGATTATCGGCTTCGTGATTTCCTCTGCGTTCTCGGCCATCGTGGTGTTCGCCCAGGAACTCGTGCCGGGCAACGTGGGCATGATATCGGGGATCTTCTTCGGGCTGATGTTCGGCATCAGCGGCATCAGCGCCGCAGCCATGGGAAAAGTGGCGGACGCGGCCGGCATCGGCTATGTATTCCAGATCTGCTCCTTCCTGCCGCTGCTGGGTATCCTCACCATTTTGCTGCCGGACGTGGGAGCGGAAGCGTGATATGCGCTTTGATGATTTCCCTCATCATGAAGATAAAGTAGCAATGTATGCTGCTTTGCGGCATCATAGTTCCTGTCTCCTCTATTCTCCTCCAAGAGATTAGATTTAGCCCGCTCCCGTAGCGGGCTTTTTTTTTCTGGGTTGCAGGGACTGCAGCGGAGCGCCCGGCGTGCAGTTTTCCTTATATTCGACTTAATTATCTCGCTCATCATCAATATAAAGTAGACGTATTTGCTGCGACGCGGCATCATAGCTCCTGTCTCCTCTATCCTCCTCCAAGAGATAGAATTAGCCCGCTCCCGTAGCGGGCATTTTTTTGCGCGCAGGGAATCCAACGGCCCTGGCTCACGCAGGCAGCCTATCGGCGCAGCGATGGAGGCTGGAGCGACCACCTCCAGCGTTCTGAGTTGCCGCGCGACGCAGTACGCGGTGCGACGCGGCAGCTGAAGGTGAATGTCATATACGATCTGATTATTTCTGTCATCAGAAAGATAAAGTGGATTTATATGATGCGATGCCGCATCATGATTCCCGTCTCCTCTATTCTCCTCCAAGAGATTAGATTTAGCCCGCTCCCGCAGCGGGCTTTTTTTTGGTGCATCGCGGCCCCGGCCTGGCGGGTGTTGCGCCCCCCGCTCCGGAATTTCATCGTATTGCCATGCCGCTTTGCTATCATTGAAAGATCGACTCTTTCTTTCATGATTATGATCTTCCGCCAGCTTTTCGATCCGACTTCCTCCACTTACACCTATTTGCTGGGTGACAGCGGCGAAGCCGTGCTGATCGACCCCGTCTACGAGCAGGTGCCGCGCGACCTGGCCCTGTTAGGCGAACTGAACCTGCGCCTGCTGGCCTCGCTGGATACGCATGTGCACGCGGACCATGTCACCGGCGCGTGGCGCCTGCACCAGCGCTGCGGCAGCAGCATGGCGGTGGCCGAAGCGGCCGGCGCGGCCTTGGCGGACCGTCCGCTGCGCCACGGCGACCGGATCCAGTTCGGCAGCCGCCACCTGACCGTGCGCGCCACGCCCGGCCACACCAATGGCTGCCTGACCTATGTGCTGGACGACGAAAGCATGGCTTTCACAGGCGACAGCCTGCTGATACGCGGCTGTGGCCGCACCGACTTCCAGGGCGGCAGTCCGCAGCAACTGTTCGCTTCGGTGCGCGAGCAGATACTCACGCTGCCGGACGCCTGTCTGCTGTACCCGGCGCACGACTACCGCGGCATCACCGTCACCAGCGTGGCAGAGGAGCGGCGCTTCAACCCGCGCCTGGGCGGCGACGTCGACGAGGGGGACTTCGCCGGCCACATGAACAACCTGAACCTGCCCCATCCCAAGCTGATGGCGGTGGCCGTGCCCGCCAATCTGCGTTGCGGCCAGCCGGAAGGCGGCGAGGGCGAAGTCCCGCCCGACGCGCAAGCCTGGGCGCCGCTCACGCTGCGTTTCAGCGGCGTGTGGGAAATCGAACCGATGACGCTGCTGGAGCACGCGGACCAGGTGCAGATCGTGGACGTGCGCGAAGCTCCCGAGTTCATCGACCGCCTCGGCCATTTGCCGGGCGCGCGGCTGGTGCCCTTGTCGCAGCTGAAAGACCGGCTGGACGACTTCGACCGCGACCGTCCCGTGGTGGCCGTGTGCCGCTCGGGCGTGCGTTCGGCCCAGGCCAGCGTGCTGCTGGCCAAGGCCGGCTTCACGCAGGTGGCCAACCTGGCTGGCGGCATGCTGCGCTGGAAGGCCGAAGCGCTGCCGGTTGCACAGGACGTTGCCTAATAGGAAATTCGTCGTATAATTGCAATTCAAGCAATTGAGGCGATTATGCAATTAGCCCTATCCCTGCTGGGCACGGAAATCCTGACCGCGCTCGGCATGCTGTACCTGATGCTGGGCATGGCCTCGCTGGGCGTCGGCCTGAGCTTGCGCGCGCGGCCGCAAAGCCAGCTCAGGCTGCAAGTCAACGCCTGGTGGTGGATCTTCCCGGTGGTCACCATCAGCCTGTTGCTCCATCCGGCTGGCGCGCCCATGCTGGCACTGTTGATCGGCGCGCTGGCATTGCGCGAACTGGCGCCGTTCGCCGTTCCTGGCAACGCCGTCAAGGCGGTCTTCGCTTGGTCCGCCGCCATCATCCTGGCGGCCACGCTGGCATTGACATTCGTCAAGCCGCCGGCAATTACCACGCTGCTCGCGCTTGCCATCCTCGTAACACTGATATATTTCCTCCGGTCACGTAGCAATTCCGCGCTGGTGTGGCTCTTGTGGTTGGGACTGTGCTTCAGCGTCAGTTTTCTGCCGCGCTACGAGGCGCTGCCGCTGGCGCCGCACCAGCGCCTGGGCTGGTTGTTCTACCTGTACGTGCTGACCTCGCTGAACGACGTGGCGCAGTTCATCAGCGGCACGCTGTTCGGCCGCCACCGCATCGCCCCCGGCATCAGCCCGAACAAGACCTGGCAGGGACTGCTGGGCGGGGTGGCGGCGACCCTGCTGCTGTCGCTGGCGCTGGGCAGCTATCTGCATCTGGCGGATGCGGCCCGTCTGGCGGCGTACGCCGTGCTGCTGTCGCTGGGCGGCTTCTGCGGCGACCTGATGTTCTCGGCGGCCAAGCGGGTGCTGGGCGTAAAAGATTTCTCGCAACTGATACCCGGCCACGGCGGCATCCTGGACCGGGTGGACAGCCTGGTGGTCACCGCGCCGCTGCTGTACTTTCTCATTATCACCACTCAAGGGAAGCTCGCATGAAAGCTGAACGCTCACTGGCCTGGCGCACCACCGAATCCGGCTTCGACTGCAAGGACGGCACGCGCCTGTTCTACCGCGCCTGGGAGCCGCTGGCGCCGCGCCAGGACGGGCCGCGGCGCGCGCTGGTGTTTCTGCACCGGGGGCACGAGCATTCCGGCCGCATCCAGCCGCTGGTGGAGCAGTTCGGCTTCGCGCAGGACCACGCTTTCGCCTGGGACGCGCGCGGCCACGGCTACTCGCCCGGCGAGCGCGGCGACGCGCCCAGCTTCGAGGCCCTGGTGGAAGACTTCGACACCTTCATCCGCCACATCCGCGGCGCGCACGGCTTCGCCGAGGAAAATATCCTGGTGGTGGCCAACAGCGTGGGCGCCGTCATCGCCGCCACCTGGCTGCACGACTACGCGCCGCGCGTGCGCGGCGTCATCATGGCCGCCGCCGCTTTCGAGATCAAGCTGTACGTGCCGCTGGCCAAGCCCGCGCTGCGCTTTGCGCGCCGCTTCAAGCCGGAGCTGTTCGTCACCAGCTACATCCGCCCCGGCATGCTGACCCATTCGGCGCAGGAGGCTGCCGCTTATGGCGCGGATCCCCTGATCGCCAAGGCCATCTCTGCCTGCGTGCTGCTGGGCCTGGCAGACACCGCCAGGCGCATCGTGCACGACGCCGCCGCCATCGACACGCCGGTGCTGATGCTGGCCGCCGGCAAGGATTTCGTGGTGAAGGAGGGGCCGCAGCAGACCTTCTTCGAGCGCCTGTCCTCGCCGCTGAAGCGTTATGTGCGCCTGCCGGATGCATTCCACGCGCTGTTCTACGAGCAGGACACCAGCGTGGCGTTGCATGAAAGCCGCCAGTTCGTGGAGCACTGCTTCGAGCGCGCGCCGCTGGCGCCGTCGCACTACCTGAACGCGGACCGCGACAGCCACAGCGCGCGCCGCTACGCCGCCATGCAGGCCGGGGAGAGCTGCGGCGCGCTGGCCAAGGGCTGGTTCGGCCTGCAGCGCGTGATGCTGGGCGCGATGGGCGGCGTGAGCGACGGCATGAAAATCGGCCTGCAGCACGGCTTCGATTCCGGCGCCTCGCTGGACTATGTGTACCGCAACCAGGCCGGCGGCCGCTTCATCATGGGCAAGACCATGGACCGGGGCTATCTGGACGCGGTGGGATGGCGCGGCATCCGCCTGCGCAAGCGCCAGCTGCAGCAGATGCTGGGCGAGCGCATCGCGGCCCACACGGGCGCCGCGCCGCTGCGCATCCTGGACATTGCAGCAGGCTCGGGCCGCTACGTGCTGGAGACAGTGAAGCGCTTCCAGGACAAGGACATCCAGGTCACCCTGCGCGACTACACGCAGCACAACCTGGACCAGGCGCGCATGCTGGCGGGACAGTTGCAGTTGCGCGCCAGCGTGGACTGCCAGCTGCGCGACGCTTTCAATCCCGGCAGCTACCAGGCGGCCGAAGGCGGATATGACATCGTCATCGTGTCCGGCCTGTACGAGCTGTTCAGCGACAACGAGCCGGTGGCTGCGTCGCTGACGGGCATCTTCAGCGTGTTGCGGCCGGGGGGCTACCTGATTTATACCGGCCAGCCCTGGCACCCGCAGCTGGACATGATCGCGCTGACCTTGACCAGCCATCGCGGCACGCCGTGGCAGATGCGTCCGCGTCCGCAGGCGGAAATGGACGGGCTGGTGGCCTATGCCGGCGGGCGCAAGCTCGCCACCAGCATTGGCCTGGAAGGGATCTTCACGGTGTCGCTGGCGCAGAAGCCCGCAGCGCCTGGCGCAGGCGGTTGATCACGGTCCAGACCGACAGCGCAAGCACCAGCATCAGCATGCCGTTCAGCACCAGCGGCGCGGCCTGGTAACCGATCAGCAGGGCGAGCAGCCCGAACCAGAAGGCGCGGTCGCTCTTGCCCATGGGGCCGTCGAAGCGGCGCGCGCCGCCCACGCTGAGCGCGAGCACACCGGCGAACTCGGCCAGCAGCGCGCCTACCACGCACAGCACCACCAGCGGCGCGTGCAACGCGGCGGCCAGCGTGAAAGGCAGGTACAGCGCGGCGTCCGATACCTGGTCGCAGAGCTCGTTGAGCAGCGTGCCCAGGCGGGTCTTTTGCCCGGTGGCGTTGGCCAGCATGCCGTCGATGGCGTTCAAGGCCATGCGCAACAGCAGGAAGGCGGGCAGGCCCAGCCACAAGCCGGTCCAGCCGGGCTGCCAGGCCAGTACAGCGCCATAGGCCACGGATAAGAGCATGGTGGCCAGCGTGATCTGGTTGGGCGTCACGCGGCAGCGCAGCAGTGCGCGCATCAGCGGCTGCAGCAGTTGCTGGAATTTCGGTTTCAACTGGTAGATCGAGAAGCTCATTGCTTGGCGTACTCCGTGTAAAGTTGGGCGATAAGGCGGCTGCGCTGGTAGCCCATGGCGCAGTGCAGGTAAATGTCGCGGCCCTGGCTGGCGTGGGTGGCAATGGCGGCCAGGATGGGCTGGGCCGAGCGCGCATCCAGCGTGTGCAGGTCCAGCAGCGGAAAGTGCTGGTAGGGGGGCGGCGCAGCGCGGGCGTTTCGCTCAGTTCGTTGGACAGGTCGATCACGGCGCAGCCGGCGGGCAGGCGCGCCGCCTCGGCGTTGCTCAGGCGCCTGCCCACCCACAGGCGCTCGCTGTGCCGGTCGAAGGGCGGCTTGTGCCGTTCGCGCCAGCGCACCAGCTGCCAGGTCAGCAGGTAGCCGCCCAGGTAGGGCGCGTAAAGCAGCCAGATCCACAGCGGGTGGCGGCCGTTGCGCTTGTGCAGGAAGGCGGCGTCGCGGCGCTGGTAGGCCCAGGCCACCAGCAGCAGGCTGGCGCACAGGTACAGCCACCACGGGCCGCCCAGCGCAACCCACGCCAGCAGGGACAGCCCGGCCAGCAGCGTGTAGCAAAATGCGACCGGCTTGGCGGTGGCGTGTCCGGCGGCGCCTTGTGCCGGGGCGGCAAGGTGGGCTACGCCGGCGCGCACTGCTGCACGGCCGGGCAGGGCGCGGATGGCCAGCATGCCGAGCAGGGCGCCTCCCGCGACGTCGGCCAGATGGTGCTGATAGGTGAACACGGTGGCGGCGGCAACCAGCATCAGCCAGGCGGCGAGCACTGCCCGCGCTACCGCGCGGCTGCGGAGCGCGCTGCTCAAGGCTGGCCAGAAAATCAGGCAGTAGGCCACGTGGAGCGACGGCAACTGGTTGTACGGCTGGTCCATGGCGGACAGTTGCGCGAACAGCCAGGCCGGCAGCGCCGCGTCCACGGCGGGCCGCTCGAAGCCGAAGCGCAGCGGGAACGCGGCAAATACCAGGCAGGCAGCGACAGTGGCAAAGGCCACGCGGCGGCTCAGCGCGGACAGCTCGGCGCGGCTGGCCGCCAGCACGAAACTCAGTACGAACAGCAGGCCGGACGTCATGTAGGGCAGCACCATCCAGGGCAGGAAGGGCAGCGCCGCATCCCACGGCAGCGCCACGCTGCCCGTCGTGCCGGCGCGTTGGGCAAGATGGTTCGCCAGCGGGTAACATAGCCCGAACAGCGCGCCGTTTAGCGCTAGCTGCGTTACACGCTCGCGCATGCTGGGCACTGCTTCCGGCTCCATGGTCGAACTGTCCTTGTTAATATCTATGTAATTGATGCATTATGGCACGCATGATGCGAGCACAACCAGATGAACGCTACGAACGCTGCATGGTGCTGGCCGGCGGCGGCTTTCGCTTCGGCTACTATCTCGGCATGCATGCCGCCGCCGTGGACGCTGGCCAGGAACCGGACCTGCTGCTGGCCACCTGCGGCGGCGCGGTAGCCGGCGCCATCATCCGCAACCTGCCCGACAGCGCCGCCCGCAAGGCTTGGGTGGCTTCCCCGCAGATGTACGAGTTCTTCTGCGGCCTGCAGTCCGGCCCGCAGGCCGCACCGTTGCGGGCGCTGGCCAACGTGGCGCTGCGCCGCCTGCACCCCGGCAAGGCCGCGCGCCTGCCGGACCTGTTTGGCGACTATCTGTTCGAGATACCCGCCGTGCTGCCATTGCCGCCGGCGGCCGGGCAGGGCGGCGCCGCGCTGGCCATCATCGGCGGCAAGCTGCTGTTTGGCGAGCACGAGGTGGGCCAGGCGCGCCAGGGCCGCCAGCTCTATGGCGTAACGCTGTTCTGCGGCAGCCGCACCGCTGCGCTGGCTGACGGCCTGCCGTCCGCCATCGGCAGCGGCGGGTGGACGGACGCGGTGGCGCCGTCTCTGCTGGTCGACACCGCCATGCCCTTGGCCGACGCGGTTCGCATCTCCATCTCGGACATGTATTACTTCCGCTGCCATTCCGTTGCCAGCGGCGACTACACCGGCGGCGTGGTGGATCTGTTCCCGGTGGAACTGGCGCGCAGCCTGGCGCGGCACGTCACCATGGAAATGAAGCCGCCGTACGACCAACTGATGGCCATTCCCGCCTTGCGCGCCGTGTTCGGCTTTGACGGCAACCGCCGCATGCGGCACGTGCACGGCCAGGCGGTGGATGTGTGGGTCGATACCAGCGACGTCGGCGTCGCGCTGCGCGACAACGGCATCCAGAAGCGCGTGGACTGGCTGCGCAACCGCGTCCGCCTGGTGGCGCCGCCCAGTTATCCGCGCTACGTCGAGCAGGTGGAGGCGCAGTGGCATTATGGTTACCAGCGCGCCGCCGAAGCGTACGCGCTGGCAGCAGAGGGCCGCCGCCCGGCGATGCGCCTTGCCACGCGGCACAACAAGGCGCTGGCATGAACGTGCGGTTGAACGTCCTTATCATTGGCGGCACCAGCGGCATCGGGCTCGGACTGGCCCGGCACTACTGGGAACAGGGCGCGCGCGTGGCCATCTGCGGCCGTCGCCCGGAGAAGGTGGCCAGCGTGCCGTTCGCCAGGGATGAAAGAGTCAGCCTTCACGCCTGCGACATTGCCGACCGCGCCGCCGTGGCGCGCCTGGTGGCCGAGGCGGCCGGCGCCGGCGGCGGAATCGACCTGCTCATCGTCAGCGCCGGCCAGTACACCGACGCCGCCGCCATCGCGCGCGACCGCACCAGCACCTTGCCCGTGCTGCGCGTCAACGTGGGCGGCCTGGACAACGCCTTCAGCGCCGCGGCCGATACCATGATGGCGCGCGATGGCGGCAAAGGCGGGGGCCACCTGGTGGCGGTCGCCTCCATCGCCGGGCTGCAGGATGAATATCCGAACGGCTCGCTCTACAGCGCCAGCAAGCGCGCCGCCATCGCCATCTGCGACGCCTACCGCAAGGCGCTGGCGCCGTTCGGCATCGCCGTCACCGCGATCGTGCCCGGCTACGTGGACACCGCCCGGCTGCGCGAACTGAACCACGGCGACGCCAGTGGCAAACCCTTTCTCATGTCCGAGGCCGAGGCCGTGCAGCGGATCGCCGCCGCCATCGCCCGGCGTGATGAGCGCTGCGTGTTCCCATGGCAGATGCATGCGCTGGTGAAAGTGTTCAATCTGCTGCCGGGCTTCCTCAAGCGCGCGCGCAAAAAGTAGCCGCGCCGGCGCTCAGTAGCGCTCAGTAGCGCGCCAGCACGATACCGCGATACCGGCGCCGCAGCAGCATCAGCGCCACGGCCGTGCCGATCGCCATTGCGATCATCCCCATGAATTCGCGGTGCCCCTTCGGCACCACCGGAATCATGTCCGAACGCATCGTGGCGGCCGCATAGCGCTTGCTCAGATAAGTGGCACCGGCCACCAGTTCATTGTCGTTGATGGCGTTGGTCAGGTACAAGCCCTTACCCGCCTGGTGCACCAGCATCTTGCCGTCGCGGTAAACGAAGGAGCGCCGTTCTTCGCCGATCAGGATGGTACCCACCACGTGGCCCGCCGCGTTGATGCCGGTGGCGTAGCTGTTGCCGTAGCCGATCAGCGCGCCCAGGTCCACCATCTTCTGGCCGTCGTGCAGGAAGGCGTGCCAGCGCCGGTTGGGCATTTCCGACGCGCCAACGATCAGCCCGTCGTCATTGATGCCGGTGGCCGCGCTGGAGCGTCCGCCCAGCGTTCCCAGGTTGATCATGCCTTCGCCCGGGCGGTACAGGAAGGCGCGCCGGTAGCCGTCCGGCAGGGCCGCCGTGCCCACCACCGCGCCGCTGTTGTTAATGCCGGATGCATAGCTGATGTTGCCTCCCAGCGTGCCCAGGTCCAGCATGCTGCCGCCGGCGTCCAGCATGAAAGCGCGGAAGTAGCCGTCGGCGGTGTCGGCGAAGCCTGCCGCCTGGCCGGCCGCGTTGACGGCGGTGCCGTAGCTGCTGCCGCCGCCCAGTGTGCCCAGGTCGCGCATCGGCTCGCCCTTGCGCACCAGGAAGGCGCGCCAGTGGCCCTTGCCGTCCTGCGCCGACCCCACCACCAGGCCGTCGTCGTTGATGCCCTTGGTGTAGCTGTCGCTGCCGCCCAGCGTGCCCAGTTCCAGCACGCCTTTGTCGTACAGCACCGCGCGCTGCTTGCCGTCTTCGTCCTCGATCACCGCCGCCACCTGGCCGTTGGCGTTGATGTCGACCGCGATGCTGGCTTCCTTGCTGTTGGCCGCGAAGCCTGGCAACTGCTGCACTTTGGCGGCCGCGCTGACACTGCACAGGCCCAGCATGAGGGTGAGGGGCAGCAGCGAGGCTTTCAGCATGGCAGTCTCCGGGCTGGTTATGAGAACGGTAACTATAGCATTGGCGCCACCTTTTCGGTTAAGCTCGGTCTTCATTCATGGATGGGTTGTAACGTGGCGGCGAAGCAGAATTATGTGGCCCTGGCGGGCATAGGCGTGGTGGCGGCAGCGACGGGCGCCGGCGTGTATTTTTACCTGCAGGCCCGCGCGCCGCAGCCGGCACCGCAGGCGGCAGGGGCGGGGCGGGGGCAGGTTGCGGCGAAGACGCCGGCGTTCTGGACCGCGCGCGTCACCACGCTGGCCGGCGACGGCCTGGCAGGTGCCGTTGAGGGCAATATGCCGCTGACCGTGGCGCGCTTCGCGGACCCGTACGGCGTGGCGGTCGATGCGGCGGGCAATATCTACATTGCCGACGCCGGCGACAACAACCGCATCCGCAAGCTCACGCCGGGCGGCGCCACCTCCACGCTGGCTGGCGGCAAGGAAGGGTTTGTGGACGGGCCGGGTGCGCAAGCCAGGTTCAACACGCCGTCCGGCATCGCTATCGACGCCCAGGGCAACCTGTATGTGGCCGACACCGGCAACAACGCGATCCGCAAGGTGGCGCCGGACGGCACGGTCAGCACGCTGGCCGGCAATGGCGCGGCCGGCACGGCGGACGGCAAGGGCAAGGATGCGCAATTCAACGGCCCGGTGGGCGTGGCGGTGGGCGACGACGGCGTGGTCTACGTGGCCGACACCTACAACGACGCCATCCGCCGCATTGCGCCCGACGGCGCCGTCACCACCATCGCCGGCAGTGGCGCGCCTGGCGACGCGGACGGGCCCGCGCTCAACGCCGGTTTCGACACGCCGTGCGCGCTGGTGCTGGACGGCGACGGCGGGCTGCTGATCGCCGACACGCGCAACAACGCCATCCGCAAGCTGGGCAAGGACGGCATGGTCAGCACCGTGATGCGTGCGCCGGAAAACAACCGGCAAGCCGTGCTGCGGCGCCCGATGGCGCTGGCGCGCACCGCGGACGGCCACCTGTACATCGCCAGCGGCTCGCAGGGCCGCATCCTGCAACTGACGCCGCAGGGCGAGCTGGGCGGGCTGCTCGACATCGGCCAGCGTGTCGAGCCGGAGTACGGCAGCGACGGTAAGGTGCAGCTGTACGCGCCGCGCGGCATGGCGCTGGCGCGCAATGGCAGCCTGGTGGTCAGCGACGCGGCCACCTTCCGCATCCACCGCCTCAGCGCCGCCACGTCGGCCGACGCGCTGCCAGCGCCGCCTCAGCCAGCCGCTGCTGCCGCCGGCAACAGCGGCAGCAGCGGCGGCGCGCCGCAGTCCGCCGCTCTGGCCGCGTTGCCGATGGGCGCCGCGCAGGCTGAAGGCAAGGGCACGGATGCCGGCTCCGGCTCCGGCGCCAGCTTGCCCAGAGAATCGGCTCCGGCCCGGCGGGCGGCCCCGGTGACCACGATGCTGTGGCCGGTGGGCCCGCAGGACCAGCCGCACGAGATTGTCGGCGTGATGGGGGAAGTGCGCGGCAACTTCGAGGGCGAAAGCCGCGACCACTTCCACGCCGGACTCGACGTGCAGGCCGACGTCGGCAAGCCGGTGCTGGCGGTGGCGCCCGTCAAGGTCAGCGACCCCCTGCCCAACTGGGGCTTCGGCAGCCTGAGTGAAGGCATCGCGCTTGGCAACATCTCCTACATCCACATGCGCGTGGGCCGCGACCCCAAAAACGCTCCGCTGGACCAGCGCTTCCAGCTGCTGCTCAACGCCAAGGGCAAGCCCGAGCGGGTGCGCGTGCGGCGCGGCGCGCGCTTTGCGGCCGGCGACATGCTGGGCACCATCAACGGCATGGCCCACGTCCACCTCGACTACTACGACCAGGGCAAGGCCCTCAACCCGCTCAGCCTGCCGTTCAAGGGCCAGCTGGATACGGTGCGCCCGCGCATCAACAGCATCACCCTGTTCGACAGCCGGGGCAAGCTCATCAAGGCCGCCAAGCGCAAGCCGCTGATCGTCCAGCGCAGCGCGGGCGAACTGAGCATCGTGGTGGACGCCTACGACCAGATGGACGGCAACGAAGCGCGCCGCCGCCTGGGCCTGTACACGCTGGGCTACCAGCTGCTGCGCGAGGACGGCAGCCCGGTGGCCGGCTACGAGCAGCCGCTCATCACGCAGGTGTACGACGAGCTGCCGCGCAACCGCGAAGCGGTGAAATACGCCTACGCGCCGAACAGCGGCATCACCGTCTACGGCAGCAAGGCCACGCGCTTCGCCTACATGCTCACCAACCGCATGGTCCACGGCCAAGTCACGCCCGGCATGTGGAACGTGGCCGGGCTCGCGCCAGGCAACTACCGGCTGCGCGTGCTGGCCGCCGACTACGCCGGCAACAAGGCGGTTGACGGGCGCGACCTGCCGTTCACGCTGGAATAGCCTGGCCGGCAGTTACATCTGCCGGAAGTGGTGCAGATAGCTGCGGCTCACGGGCAGCACTTCCGCGTGCCCCCGCAGGTGCACGTCGGCCGTTTCGTTCACGCCGCGCACCACCTCGCGCACGTAGTGCAGGTTGACGATGGCGGACCGGTGGATCTGCACGAAGCGTTCGGGGTCCAGTTCGTCCGCCAGCTCGCGGATGCTCTTGCGTATCAGCGCTTCGCCGTCGTCCCACACCACCGTGGTGTACTTGCCGTCCGCGCGCAGGTAGGCCACCTGTTCCACCGGGATCAGGCGCATGCGGCTGCCGCTGGAGGCCTTGATCCATTGCAGCCAGGCGCGCGCGGGCACGCGCTGGCGCAGTTCGCCGGCCATGCGCTGCAGCACGGCGTCCAGCATCGCGTCGGTGGCCACGCGCTGTCCGGCGCCCGCGCCGGCGCTGAGCCGCTCTTGCAGGCGCTGCACCGTGTCGGCCAGCCGGGCCGGGTCCACCGGCTTCACCAGGTAATCGATCGCGCCCTGCTCAAAGGCTTGCACCGCGTATTGTTCGTAGGCCGTGATGAACACGATCTGCGCGCGCCGCGCCAACGCGCGCGCCGCCTCGATGCCGTTCAACCCCGGCATGTGCACATCCAGGAACACGACGGCGGGCTGGTGCGCGTCGAACAGTTCCACCGCCTCGCGCCCGTTGCGCGCGTCCGCCACGATGTCCAGCTCGGGCCACAGCCGCGCCAGCTGGGAGCGCAGGTGCTCGCGCAGCAGCGGTTCGTCGTCGGCGATCAGGGCGGTGATGCGATTCATGCGGTGCTCCGTGGCGGGAAGGTCAGTTCAACGTGCAGGCCGTGCGGCTCGGCCTCGAGCAGGTCCAGCCGCGCGCCGGCGCCGTAGAACGCCTGCAGGCGGGTCCGCACATTGCCCAGTCCAGTGCCCGGCTGGGCGGACTCGGACATGCCCACGCCGGTATCGCTCACCCACAGGGTGACCAGGCCGCTGGCCGCGTCGGCCTTGCCGCCGACTTCGATGCTGCCGCCGTCGGTGCTGGGATCGATGCCGTGCCGGACGGCGTTTTCCACCAGCGTCAGCAAGGCCATGGCCGGGAAGGCCTGGCCGTGCAGTTCGGCCGCCGCGTCCAGCTTGTAGCGCAGGCGGTCCGGCATCCGCAGGTGCATCAGCT
Organism: Massilia sp. NBRC 108631; assembly: GCF_059704565.1. Classification (NCBI taxonomy): domain Bacteria; kingdom Pseudomonadati; phylum Pseudomonadota; class Betaproteobacteria; order Burkholderiales; family Oxalobacteraceae; genus Massilia; species Massilia sp. NBRC 108631. The sequence continues at coordinate 162,732 of NZ_BAAKJE010000102.1, read as the reverse complement.
CCAGGTAGGCGCGCACCAGCTGCAGTTCGCTGCCCAAGGTGGCATCGGCGTCGTGCAGGCGCGGCATGGCGGCGCGCAGGTAGGCGATCAGGTGGCGTAGCACCGGCCCGGCGTTGCCGGAGCCGGACTCGACCAGCGCCTGGATGTTGGCCAGCGTGTTGAACAGGAAGTGCGGTTCGATCTGCGCTTGCAGCAGGCGCAGGCGGGCATCCAGCAGTTCGCGCTCCAGCGTATTGCGCTCGCGCTCGGCTTGCAGCAACGCGGCCCGCGCGCGCGCGCGGCGCTCCATGCGCAGTCCGGCCATGGCCGTGATGGTGCCCAGCAAGAACATTACGATGGCCAGCATGGCGTAGCCCGACACTTCCCTGGACGAGCGCATGAAGACCAGCGTGTTCCCGCGTTGCATGGCCACCAGCGTGGCGAGCGTGGCAGCCGGCGCCGTCAGGCCCGTGGCCGCCAGGCGCAGCAGCGCCTGCGGCACCCAGCGCACGCGCCAGCGCGCGGAGGCCGTGTAGGCCAGCAGCATCGCCATGCCGATGGAGACGATATGGCCCGCCACCGTGAGGTAGGGCGTCTTCGACATCGCGTGCAGCAGCCAGGACAGCTGTCCGGTGAGGAACAGCACCACCAGGAACTGGCGCCAGGTCGGCAGGGCAGGCGGGGAGGGCGGCGGCGCTTTAATCATCCTGCAACAATAACCGTTCGCAGCCTGCGGTTCAAGCCGCAGGCCGTCGCTCACGCCGCGAAAACCGCCGCTCGTCGCACCGGCGCGCCGCAGGCGGCCAAACGCGGGACGCACCGGTCTACATTGGCAGCAAGCCCACTAACCGGAGATCCCGCATGAGCACCATCCAAACCCAAGCCGTCCCGCAGTACCTGGTTGGCCCGCAGGCCGCGTCCACGGCATTAAAAGCTTCGGCGACGCTGTGGTTCGCCGTGGCCGTCGCCGGCCAGTTGCTGTTCGCCTGGTACGTTGCTGCGCTCTATGGCGGCGCCGTGGTGCGCGGCGACCCGGCGCGCTGGAACTCGGTGGCGCCGCACGCGCACGTGCCCGGGGACACGGCCGGCAATGCCGCCTTCGGCCTGCACATGCTGCTGGCGGTCATCATCACGGTCGGCGGCGCACTGCAGCTGATTCCGCAAGTACGCCGCCGTGCGCCGCGCTTCCACCGCTGGAATGGACGGATCTACGTGCTGCTGGCGGCCGTTGCCAGCGTCACCGGCCTGTACATGGTCTGGGCGCGCGGCACGGTGGGCGATCTGTCGCAGCACATCGGCGTGAGCGCGAACGGCGTGCTGATACTGCTGTGCGGCGCCATGGCCGTGCACCACGCGCGCGCCCGCGACGTCGCCCGCCACCGTCGCTGGGCGCTGCGCCTGTTCCTCGTGGTGAGCGGTGTGTGGTTCTTCCGCGTGGGCCTGATGTTCTGGATCTTCGTCAACCAGGGGCCGGCTGGCTTCGATCCCAGGGCCTTCACTGGCCCCTTCCTCACCTTCCTGTCCTTTGCCCAGTTCCTGTTGCCGCTGGCCGTGCTGCAGTTGTACCTGCGCGCGCGTGACGGCGGCGGCGCGGCGGCGCGCATCGCCATGGCGGCCGGCCTCGCCATGCTGACGGCAGCCATGGGCCTGGGCATCTTTGCCGCAAGCGCCATCATGTGGCTGCCCCGCCTGTGAGAAAGTTCACAATTGATTGCACCCGCTGCTATGGTGAACGATCGCTCAATTGTTAAATATGAGCGGTATTGTGACAATTGGTGAGTATCTCAAAATGGCTTTGAAATAATATGGTTCGCAAGCAAAACAAGTCCCGGCGGCAGCGTACGGGACCGGGGTGACAGTCGCGTAGTGGTCGGCGTGGCTGGAGCCAATCCAGAACCGCGGCCACTACGTGGAGGTAGAGTCATGTCCAAAATTTCGGAGACACAAAAGGAATTCCTGCAAAAACTGAACAGCCTGGACTTCGGTCCGCTGGCCTACAAGCTGATGAATCCCGAAGACCGTCCCGGCCTGTCGCTGGAGCAGGCAGCCGACGCCATCACGCGCTACAAAGGTTTCCTGTTCCTCACCCACAGCAATCCGGGCAAGGCCATTTCGCCGTCGCGCTATGTCGACTACGCGTGGCACAACCACATCCTGGATACCGAGCTCTACCTGGCGCAAACGGCCACGCTGTTCGGCAAGCCGCTGCACCACTTCCCCTTCTTCGGCAAGCGCGGCGCGGCGGACGAACGCGAGCTGCTGGCCGCAGCCGAGTACACGCGCGGCCAGGCACGCAGCTATTTCGGCTGGGACGACGACGACTGGTGCGGCACCGGCGGCCCGAAAGGCCCGCGCCCCCCGAAGGGGCTGGCGGAGCTGGCCGGCATCCTGTTCCCCGCCGGCGTGAGCCCGGCCGGGCTGGCGCGCGAAGCCGACACCTTCAGCCTCCAGGTGGGCAACTTCCGCCACACGGTGGAACATATCGGCGGGCAGGGTAGCCAGATGTTCGCCATGCAGGGATCGCGGCTGGACTACCTGGAGAAGCTGCTCAAACTGCCGATCTGGGTTATCGTTTGCATGCCGGCGGAACTGAGCGTGATCGACGAGATCGTCTCCATCCGCAAGGAGCGGCTGGCCGAGGTGTCCAAGGCGCTGGTCGAGCAGCGCCTGGCGCCACAGGGCTTCAAGCGTGAAATGGTACAACTGGAGGCGGTCGTCCACTAAATCGTGCATGAAAAGGTATTGCCGCTGTCTCCTTGTGGAGTACAATAAATGAACGGTCGTGCTTTTTGCGATTGATCATAACAAGGAGACAGCATGGATTTGAACTACTCGTCCGAGGATCTGGCGTTCCGCGACCAGGTGCGCGCCTTCCTCGAAGCCAACCTGCCCGCCGACCTGCAGCAGAAGGTGCGCAAGCACCTGCGCCTGTCGCGCGAGGATTACGTCCGCTGGCACCAGATTGTCGCCAAGCAAGGCTGGGTCGCCCCGGCATGGCCGGTCGAGTACGGCGGTCCGGGCTGGAACGCCACCCAGCGCCACATCTGGGAAGAGGAATGCGCCATCGCCGGCACGCCGGCCATCCTGCCGTTCGGCATCAACATGGTGGCGCCCGTCATCATGGCCTTCGGTAACGACGAGCAAAAAGCCTACTTCCTGCCGCGCATCCTGAGCTGCGAAGACTGGTGGTGCCAGGGCTACTCCGAGCCGGGCTCCGGCTCCGACCTGGCCTCGCTGAAAACCACCGCCGAGCGCGTGGGCGACCATTACATCGTCAACGGCCAGAAGACCTGGACCACGCTGGGCCAGCACGCCGACATGATCTTCTGCCTGGTGCGCACCGACAGCACGGTGCGCAAGCAGGAAGGCATCTCCTTCCTGCTGATCGACATGAAGACGCCGGGCATCACCGTGCGCCCCATCATCATGCTGGATGAAGACCACGAAGTGAACGAAGTGTTCTTCGACAACGTGAAGGTGCCGGTCGCCAACCTGATCGGCAAAGAGAACAAGGGCTGGACCTACGCCAAATACCTGCTGGGCCACGAGCGCACCGGCATCGCGGCGGTGGGCCGTTCCAAGCGCGAGCTGCAGTTCCTGAAGAAAGTGGCGCTCAAGCAGCTCAAGCGCGGCAAGCCGCTGCTGGACGACCCGCTGTTCGCGGCCAAGGTGGCCAACCTGGAAATCGAGTTGATGGCGCTCGAGACCACGGTGCTGCGCACCATCTGCCAGGAAGACCAGACCCCCGGTCCGCAAGCGTCCATGCTGAAAGTGCGCGGCTCCGAAATCCAGCAAATCCTCACCGAGCTGATGATCGAAGCGCTGGGGCCGGACGCGCTGCCGTTCGACACCAGCTATCTGGAAGGCAAGTCCGAGCACGCCGTCACCGGCGAGGACGACAACGCGCCGCTGGCCGGCTACTACTTCAACTTCCGCAAGACGTCGATCTACGGTGGCTCGAACGAGATACAGAAAAACATCATCACCCAGATGATCCTGGGCCTGTAAGGGGAGACAGCATGGACTTTACTTTCAAAGAAGAACAGCAGCAGTTCGCCGACGCCCTGCGCCGCTGGGTGGACAAGGACTACACTTTCGAAACCCGCAAGCGCATCATCCACTCGCCGTCCGGCGTGTCGGACGAGGCGTGGGCCACGCTCGCCGAGCTGGGCATGCTGGCACTGCCGGTGCCGGAGGAGCAGGGCGGCTTCAACGGCAGCGCGGTGGACATGCTGGTGGTGATGCAGGAGCTGGGACGCGGACTGGTGGTGGAACCCTACCTTGCCACCGTGATGGGCGCGCAATTCCTCAAGCTGGGCGGCGGCCATGCGCAGCTGCTTGAACAAGTGGCAGGCGGCGAGCTGAAACTGGCTTGCGCGCTGGGGGAGCAGCAGTCGCGCCACGACCTGAGCGACGTCGCGGTCAGCGCCCATGAGCACGGCAACGGCTTTGTGCTGAGCGGCGCCAAGACCGTGGTGATCCACGGCGGCCAGGCGGGCGCCTTCATCGTGTCCGCGCGCAGCGGCGGCGAGCAGCGCGACAAGGGCGGCATTTCACTGTTCGTTGTGCCGGCCGCTACCAGGGGCGTGACGGTCACCGACTACCGCACCATTGACGGCCAGCGCGCCGCCACCGTGCAGTTCAGCGCGGCCGAAGTGCCCGCGTCCGCGCTGCTGGGCGGCGTCGGCGCCGGCTGGGACATCCTCGATGCGGCCGCCGACTACGGCGCCACCTTGCTGTGCGCGGAAGCCGTGGGCGCCATGGACGCCATCTTCGCCGCCACGCTGGACTACCTGAAGACGCGTCAGCAGTTCGGCGCGCCGATCGGCAAGTTCCAGGCCCTGCAGCACCGCATGGCCGACATGTTCATCCACCTGGAACAGGCCCGTTCGATGGCCATGCTGGCGGCCGTGAAAGTGGCCTCCACCGATGTGGAAGAACGCCGCCGGGTGGTGTCGGCCGCCAAGGTGCGCGTGGGGCATGCCTGCAAATTCGTCGGCCAGCAGGCGGTACAGCTGCACGGCGGCATGGGTGTGACGGACGAGCTGCCGGCGGCGCACCACTTCAAGCGCCTTACCATGATAGACCTGACACTGGGCGACGCCGACCACCACCTGGAACGCTTCATCGCCCAGCCCGGATTCAAACATGCCGCTTAAAATGGCGCATTAATTCAAGGAGAGGCTGCATGAAGAAATGGTATTTCGAGGATTTTTTTGAAGGCCAGGAGATTACGCTGGGTAGCCGGCACGTGACGGAGGAAGAGATCATCGCCTTCGCCACCCAGTTCGACCCGCAGCCTTTCCACGTCGACCACGAAGCGGGCGCGCGCTCCATCTTTGGCAAGCTGGCCGCCAGCGGCTGGCATACCTGCGGCATGATGATGCGGCTGGTGGTGGATGGCATCCTGAACGACTCGTCCAGCATGGGTTCCCCCGGCCTGGACGGCATCCGCTGGATCAAGCCCGTGCACGGGGGTGACACGCTGAGCGTCAGCTATGTGACCAAGGAAGTGCGGCCGTCGAGTTCCAAGCCGGACCGGGGCGTGGTGGTATCGGTCTGGAAGGCCACCAACCAGCGCGGCGAGCTGGTGTGCACGGTGGAAGGCATGGGCATGTTCGGCCGCAGGCCGGCGGGAGCGGCCCATGCGTGACATCGCCACGCTGGAGGAGATGAAAACGCTGGTGGGCGAGGAAGTGGCCGTGTCGGACTGGATCGACATCACGCAGGAACGTGTAAACCAGTTCGCGGTCGCCACCAACGACCATCAATGGATCCATGTGGACGTGGAGCGCGCCAAGCGTGAATCGCCGTTCGGCGGCACCATCGCGCACGGCTTCCTCACGCTGTCGCTGGTGCCGGCCATGCTGGAGAGTGCGCTGCGCATGGTGGACATGAAGATGGGGCTGAACTACGGCCTCAACAAGGTGCGCTTTCCTGGCCCGGTGCCGGTCGGCAGCCGCCTGCGCGCGCGCATGACCATCCAGTCCATCGAGGACATCGAAGGCGGCGCGCAAGTGCAGTGGGGCGTGGTGATCGAGCGGGAAGGGCAGGCCAAGCCGGTATGCGTGGCGGAGTTTGTGATGCGGCGGTATTAGGCGGCTTGCAACGGAGCCGATCCAGCCGCAAGCGTCAGTGCCGCAACTCCGAGTGGGGATTGATGGCAAATACCCGGCCGTCCATCACCAGGCTGGGCAGTACTTTGACGCCTGCTCGCTCAGCCTCGTCCAGCCGTTCCGGCGCCAGGCCGAGATTGACGATTTCAGTGGTGTAACGGGCCGGGTCCAGCGCTGCGCCGAATAGGTCTGCCATGGACAGGCATAGCTTGCAGCCGTCGTGATAAAAAATAGCAGTGGTTTTCATGGATAAGTCCATTCAATGGTGAGTTGTCGGGAGGTGGCATTCTAGCACGATAATTAGGAATCCTACTTAAATCTGTGCTGCGCATTGCGCTGCGCTAAGCTTTTGAAAGTGTTGCATGGCGGTGTGGAAATGTTGCAATTGGGCGGCAACTGCTACGCCTGCGGTTGTATGATGTCTGTTGACTGGCGGCGCTGATGTTGCCAGCTTACAAAGGGAGACACATCTTGACATCGAAACAGATTGTTTTGGCGGGCATGGTAGCGTTGCTGTCCTCAAGCGGCGCAGCGCAGGCGGCTGACTGGCCGGCCGGCTATTCCAAGTGCGCGGACGAAGGCAATACCTGCAAGGCGGGCAGCAGCGCCCGCGTGGTATCGTTCGGGATCAAGGATAGGTTTGTGGTGCAAACGCGGTCCGGCGACATCGCGTGCACGGTGGCCAGTTTCGGCTCGGATCCTTACCCGGGGCTGGCGAAGAAGTGCGCCGTCGGCCCGATCGGCGGCGCGGCGCCGACCCCGGCGCCCGATCCGGAACCGGCCCCGGCTGCGGACGCCAGCAAGGAAGCGGCCCCGGCCGGCGGCTGGGCCGGGAGCAACGGCGGCACCACCGGCGGCGCGGCGGCAGCGGCTACCGCTATCTACAAGGTGAACACGCCGTCGCAATTGCTGGCCGCGCTCAAGGCGCAGGGCAGCAATGCCAAGATCATCAAACTGTACGGCACCATCGACATGGCGTCGGCGGACAACGGCGGCCCGTTCACCAGCACCAGCGACCAGTCCCTGCGCAGCAAGGTCAAGGTCGGCAGCAACAGCACCCTGATCGGCATGGGCAGCGACACCCGCCTGGTGAACGGTTCGATCTCCATCAGCGATGCGCAGAACGTGATCGTGCGCAATCTGAACATCGTCAATCCGTGCGATGTGAACCCGGTGTGGGACCCGAACGACGGCAGCAGCGGCAACTGGAACTCGGAGTTCGACAGCGTGGTGATCAGCAATTCGAAGAACGTGTGGGTGGACCACAATGTATTCACGGACGCGCCGCTGACCGACGACAAGCTGCCCATCAGCAACGGCAAAGTCAAGCAATGCCATGACGGCGCGCTGGACGTGAAGAACGGTTCGGACTACGTGACCGTGTCCAACAACCGCTTCGAACTGCACCAGAAGAACAACCTGGTCGGCTCGTCGGACAGCACCACCAGCGACGATGGCCACCTGACCGTCACCTTCAACAACAACCACTTCCTGCATGTGGCGGAGCGGGCGCCGCGCGTACGCTTCGGCAAGGTACACTTGTACAACAACTACTTCGAGGGCAGCCGCTCGCACGCGGTCTATCCGCACCACTACAGCGTCGGCGTGGCCTACAAGGCCAAGATCATTTCGCAAAACAACGCCTTCGACATCGCCGGCGCCACCAGCTGCACCAATATCCTGACCAATCCTGGATCGTCGAGCAAGACCGGGGCCATCACGGACGCCGGCTCGCTGCTGAACGGTACGGCGCTGGACGTGGCCGGCAAGTGCAGCTTCAGCGCGTCCGTTGGCTGGACCCTGCCATACACGCCGGCGCTGCTGGCCACATCGGCGGTCAGGCAGTCGGTATTGAGCAACGCCGGCACCGGCAAGCTGACGGTGCCTTAGCCAGCATGGCTGCGTGTCCCCGCTCAGTCCTGGGGGGACATGCAGTAGCGGTTGCGGCCGGTTTCCTTGGCGCGGTAGAGCAAGGCGTCGGCGCGCCGGATCAGCGCGCTGGCGTCGGACTGGTCATCCGGCATCGCGGTGGACACGCCCATGCTGACGGTCACTTGCGGGCCGACCGACGATGCCTTGTGCGGGATTTGCAGCAGCCGTACCTCGTCCAGGATGCGCTGCGCCACCACCTCGGCGCCTTCCGCCCCCACCTGCGGCAGCAGGATGATGAATTCCTCGCCGCCATAGCGCGCCAGCAGGTCGGGCGGACGCCCGGCACAGCGCTTCATGGCCGCGCTCACCTGCTGCAGGCACAGGTCGCCAGCCTGGTGGCCGTAGGCGTCGTTGTAGTGCTTGAAGTGGTCGATGTCGATCATGATGATGGCCACCGGCGTGCCGTCGCGCCCGCAGCGGCGCCATTCGTTGTCCATGGCTTCGTTGAAGCTGCGGCGGTTGGCCACGCCGGTCAGCGAGTCGGTCAGGGTCAGTTCGCGCATGGCGTCGGCCTGGCGCTTGACGGTCAGCTGGGTGCGCACCCGCGCGCGCACCACGGCCACGTTGAACGGCTTGCTGATGAAGTCCACCGCGCCCGCTTCCAAGGCCCGGGTTTCGTCCTCGGGCGTGCTCAGCGCGGTGACGAAAATCACCGGGATGTCGCGTACGGCGGCCGAGGCGCGCAGCGCGCCGCACACCTCGTAGCCGTCCATGCCGGGCATGACCGCGTCCAGCAGGATCAGGTCCGGCTGCTGGTTGTGCGCAATCTGCAGCGCCTTCTCACCGCTGAGGGCAAACAGCACGTCATGCTCGTCGCGCAGCGCATGGTGGAGAATCTGGATGTTCTCCATCGCGTCGTCGACGATCAGGATGCGTCCGTTCATCGCCAGGTCGCTCCAGCTCATGCAGTGTCCTTTCGCTTCAACATATCTTGTACCAGGTGCTCGGCGGCGGTGAAATCCAGGGTTTCCACGGCATGGGCCAGGGCCAGCACGGCGTCGTGCCCGTGCTGCTCCAGCGCCGGGCGCAACGCCTGGAAGTGGGTCAACGCTTTCATGTTGTTAGTTTGTAGCAAGCATAGCAGGTCTGCCAGCGCTTGCGGCAGATCGGCGCCGCCCGCCGCCGGGCCGCTGACCGCCGCTGCAGCCGGCAGCGGCAACGGCAGCGTGCGCGCGGCCTCGGTCACCACGCTGATCGACTGGTCCAGCGCGGTCAGCAGGAAGGCCAGGTCGGTTTCGCTGCCTTCATGTAACGCCACTTCGGCCTGCGCGCTGAGGCGGGCGATGTCGCCGGCGCCCAGGTTGGCCGCCACGCCCCGCAGGCGGTGCAGCAGCTGGGCTGCGGCGTGCTGCTTGCCGCTTGCCAGCAAGATGCGCACTTCGCCCACGGTGCCGCCCTGCGAGTTCTCGAAGCGCTTGAGCAGGCCGACAAAGGCCGGGTAGTTGCCGGCCAGGCGCTTGAGCGCGGCCTCCAGGTCTATGCCCGGCAGGCTGGTCGGCCTGTCATCGTCGGGCGCCTGGCGCCAGCTCTCGTCGGGCGCGGCGCGTCCCGGGTGCAGCGGCGCCAGGCGCAGCAAGGTGGCCAGCAGTTCGTCCACGTCGATCGGCTTGGGCACATGCGCGTTCACGCCGGCTTCCACCGCCAGCTGGCGGTCCTCGTCCAGCGCGTTGGCCGTCATGGCAATGATGGGCAACTCCTTCAAGCCCATGGCGCGCAGGGTGGCGGTGGCTTCGTAGCCATTCATCACCGGCATCTGCAGGTCCATCAGCACCGCGTCGTAGCGTTCCGGATCGGCTTTCAGCAGCTCCACCGCCACGCTGCCGTTGCAGGCGATGTCCACCCGTGCGCCGGCATGCAGCAGGATGTACTGCGCCATTTCCTGGTTGATCTCGTTGTCCTCCACCAGCAGCACGCGCATGCCTGCCAGGCGGCCCGACAGCGGCGTGTGGGCCGGCAGGGCGGACTGGTGGGCGGTGCCGGTGCGTACCGCCACCACGCTGGCCAGCAGGCGGGACGGCGTGGTTGGCTTGGCCAGGATGGTTGCGATGTGCAGGCTGTCGGCGATGGGGATCAACTCCTCGGTGTAGTGGTCGGGTGCCATCATGATAGTCGGCGGCAGCTGCAGGGTATCGTCCGTGTGCGCCTGGGTCAAGAGCGAAATGCCGTCCAGGTCCGGCAGGCCGGCGTCCAGCAGCAGCAAATCGAGCTGGCGCGCGGCGCCGGCGCGGGCCAGCTTGCGCAGCTGGGCCAGGCCGGCCTGGCCGCTGTCGGCGCTCCACACGCGCCAGCCCAGCGCCTGGCACTGGCGCGTCAGCATGTCCAGTACGGTGGCGTTATCCTCGACAATCAGCAGGCTGAGGCCTGCCACGGCGGGCGGCAGTTCGCGCGCCGCCGGCAAGCCGTGCACGGCGCGCTCCAGGGTGCAGGCAAAGCGGAAGGTCGACCCTTTGCCCAGTTCGCTGTGCAGGCTGATGGAACTGTTCATCAGGTCCACCAGCCGGCGGCAGATGGCCAGGCCGAGGCCGGTGCCGCCGTACTGGCGGCTGGTGCTGTTGTCGCCCTGCGAAAAGGCTTCGAACAAGTGGGCCTGCTGGGCCGGGCTGATGCCGATGCCGGTGTCGCGCACGGCAAATTCCAGCGTGGTGGAGGTGGCGCTGGACGCCAGCTGCCGCACCGACACCACCACCTCGCCGTGTTCGGTGAACTTGACGGCGTTGCCGGCCAGGTTGAGCAGCACCTGCTGCAGCCGCATGGCGTCGCCCACCAGGTCCAGCGGCACGTCCGGCGCCACGTTGAAGACCGGCTCCACCCCCTTGTTCCACGCATTCTGGCCGACCAGCACGCCGATGCTGGTGAGGATATGGTCGAGGTTGAAGGGGCTGTGTTCCAGCTTGAGCTGGCCGGCCTCGATCTTGGAGAAGTCCAGCACGTCGTTGACCACTGCCAGCAGCGACTGTGTGGCCAGCTGGATCTTGCCCACGTAGCTGCGCTCGCGCCGCTCCAGCGGCGCCTCTTCCAGCAGCCGCGCCAGGCCGATGATGGCGTTCATCGGAGTGCGGATCTCGTGGCTCATATTGGCCACGAAGGCGCTCTTGGCGCGGCTGGCCGCTTCGGCCCGGTCGCGCGCGCGCACCAGCTGCTCGTTCAGGTCGTGCAGGCGCAGCTCGGTGCGCTTGAGTTCGGTCACGTCCGACACCATGACGAAAAAGCCGCGCACCTTGCCGGCCTCGTCCAGGTCGGGGATGTAGTTGGCCCACACGAAGTGCGATTCGCCGCTGCGGTCGGGCCGGTCCTGGTAAAAGCTCTGCGGCTGGCCGGCCAGCGCGGCTTCGACGCGCTGCCGGTTGCGCCGGTACAGCTCGCCTCCGATCACTTCCACCAGCGGCGCGCCGATCACCTGGTCTATCCCCAAGCCCATGAATTCGACGAAACTGCGGTTGGCGAAGCGGCAGCGCAGTTCCTGGTCCCAATAGGTGACCATGGCCGGCACATGGTCGGTCACGGTGCGGATAAAGGCGTTGCTGCGCGCCAGGCTGAGCGAAGTGGCGCGCAGCACCTCGTCGGCGCGCTTGCGCTCGGTGATGTCGATGGCCATGCCCAGCAAGTGGGTGGGAGTGCCTTGCTCGTCGCGCAGCGCCACCTTGCGGGTGTTAAGCACGCGCACCGTGCCGTCGGCCGCCGTGACTTCCTCCTCGGCGATCTCCACCACCTCGTTGCTGGCCAGCACGGTGCGGTCGGCGCGGGCGAAGGCGTCGGCCTGTTCCGGCAGGAAGAAGTCGAAGTCGTTCTTGCCGAGGAACTGGGTGCGTGGCCGGCCCAGGGTCAGCTCGGCCTGGCGGTTCATCATCTCGAAGCGCAAGTCGGCGGCGCGCTTGACAAACAGCATGGCAGGCATGTTCTCCACCACCTGCTTGAACAGCTGCTTGGACTGGCGCAGCTGGCGCTCGATGTTCTTCTGCGGCGAAATGTCCACCAGCAGGCCGGTGATGCCTATCATGCGGCCGGTGGCGTCGTGCACCGGGAAATAGCTGGAGAGCCAGTGGGCGGCCCGGTCCGGATGGTCCGGCGCGGTGCCGGACATTTCGACGCCGGAGACGGCCAGGCCGGTGGCCAATACCTGGCGGTAGTCGCGCTCCACGTCCAGCCGCACCTGCGCGTCGCGAATGACGTCGCTGAAGTAGCGGCCAATGTGCTCGGACACCGGCTTGTCGTTGATGGCCGCCAGGTAGTCGTTGATCATGACGATGCGCAGGTCCATGTCGACAAAGCTGAGGCCGACCGGCGCGCTGGCGTACACGTTCTCCAGCAGGGCCTTGGACGCTTCGAGCTGGGCGGTGCGTTCGGCCACCAGGGTTTGCAGCTCGTGGCGGTGGCGCTGGATGTCGCCTTCGACCTGCACCAGCGCCTGCGCCACCTCGTCGGCCTCGCGGAAGGTCATGTGCGGCAGGGCCATGGTTTCGCCGCCGGCCAGCGCGCGCGCAGGACCGGTGAGGCTGGCGATGGAGCGGGCGATCTGGCCGCCCATCAGCCAGGCCAGCACGATGCCCACCAGCAGCAGCATGCTCACGGCGCCAGCCACCAGCGGCACCGATGGCAGCGCCGCGTCCAGCATGGCCTGTTGCTCGGGCATGCCCACGCCCACCGCCCACTGGCGTCCCGGCAGCAGGCTCAGGCCGGCAAACACGGAAGTCCCGTCGCGCGATTCGGTCAGCCGGGCGCCTTCGCCGCTGCCTTGCAACACCTCGCGCGACTGGGCCGAAATCTGCGTGCCGACAAAGCGTTCCGGTTCCTTGTTGCGGTCCACTATCACGCCGTCTGCGCCGATCAGTGCGATCAGCCATTGCGGCGACAGGCGCTGGGCTTCGGCCGCCTCGGCCAGGCGGTTCGGCTTGAGCACGGCGGTCAATACATGCAAGGTCTTGCCGCCGCGCTGCACCGGCACATCTACCGCAACTTCGGGCTGGTATGGCAGATCGCTGCGGGGCAGCACGGAGAGCGCTGGGCGGCCCTGCGCGATGGCGGGGGCGACGCGGGCGGCCTGGGCTGCCTGCGCCGCGTTGCCTGGACTGGCGGCGCCGGCCTGCGGCGGCGGGGAAGCGGCGGTCGGCTCAGCGGGGCCGACGGTGAGCAGCACGCGGCCGGCGGTGTCGCTCAGCAGCAGGCGCTGGACCGGCAGCGCGGGGCGCAGCTGGCTGGCGGCCTGCGCCGCGAAGCCGGCCAGGTCGCCACGCTCCAGGCTGGGCGAGCTGGCCAGGGCCAGCGCCGCGATTTCGGCCTCGCCGATGTCGTAGCCGATGGCGGTTGCCAGCGCGCGCGCCGTCGCCAGGGCCTCGTGCTGGAATTGCAGCTGTTCGCGCTGGTAGAAGTGCTGCAGCAGCACGCCCAGGCCAAGCACCGACGGCAGCGCGCAAGCCAGCACCAGCAGAGCGATCTGCGAACGTATCGATGGCAGCTTGGCTGTATTGTGTGGCACCGCATGGCCCCCGGTTTGCGTGGATAGCGCTCTGATAATAGCCGAGCGCCGCGTGGCGACCAAGCGAATTGTCGGCGGGCATGCTGGCGCGCCGCCCCGGCGCAACAGCGCGCTGCGGTGCGCCGCCGGAGAGTGCTATGCCTAGCTGCGCGTGATGGGCAGGCCGAGGTCTTCCTTCAGCGGCATGTGCTTGGCCAGTTCCAGCTTGGCAATCGCGTTGCGGTGAACCTCGTCCGGGCCGTCGGCCAGCCGCAGGGTACGGTTGCCGGCCCACTGGTAGGCCAGCGGGAACTCGTCGGACACGCCGGCCGCGCCGTGCGCCTGGATGGCCCAGTCCAGCACCTGCTGGGCCACGTTCGGCGCCAGCACCTTGATCATGGCGATCTCCGCTTGCGCGCCCTTGTTGCCCACCTTGTCCATCATGTAGGCGGCTTTCAGGGTCAGCAGGCGCGCCGTGTCGATCTGGATGCGCGCTTCGGCAATGCGCTCGCGCCACACGCCCTGTTCGGAAATGCGCTTGCCGAAAGCCACCCGGCTGTGCAGGCGCTGGCACATCAGCTCCAGCGCGCGCTCGGCCACGCCGATGGCGCGCATGCAGTGGTGGATGCGGCCCGGGCCCAGGCGGCCCTGGGCAATCTCGAAGCCGCGCCCTTCACCCAGCAGGATGTTGGCGGCAGGCACGCGCACGTTCTCGAATACCAGTTCGCAGTGGCCATGCGGCGCGTCGTCGTAGCCGAACACGGGCAGCGGACGCACCACGGTCAGGCCGGGCGTGTCGGCCGGCACCAGTATCATCGACTGCTGCTGGTGGCGGGCGGCGTTGAAGTCGGTCTTGCCCATGGTGATATAGATCTTGCAGCGCGGGTCGCCGGCGCCGGAAATCCACCATTTGCGGCCGTTGATGACATAGTCGTCGCCGTCGCGGTCGATGCGGGTTTCGATGTTGGTGGCGTCCGACGAGGCCACGGCCGGCTCGGTCATGGCAAAGGCCGAGCGGATTTCGCCGCGCAGCAGCGGCTCCAGCCATTGCTGCTTGTGCTCTTCGCTGGCGTAGCGCTCCAGGGTTTCCATGTTGCCCGTGTCCGGCGCGGCACAGTTGAATACTTCCGGCGCCCAGGGCACGCGGCCCATGATTTCGCACAGCGGCGCGTAGTCCAGGTTGGACAAGCCTTCCGGCGCGCGCGTCGATTTCGGCAGGAACAGGTTCCACAGTCCCTGTTCGCGCGCCAGCGGCTTGAGCTTTTCAATGATCTCGGTCGGGATCCAGCGGTTGCCTTTTTCGCGGCCGTTACGCTCCACTTCCTGGTAAAACACTTTTTCGTTCGGGTAGATGTGCTGGTCCATAAAGGCCAGCAGTCTGGCTTGCAGCTCTTTGCAGCGCTCCGAGTATTCGAATTCCATGCCGGTCTCCTTTAGATTTGTTTGCCGGACGCGTAAGCCCAGGCCAGTTCAGCCATGGGGCGCGCCATCTTGCCCGATTCCAGCGCCTGGGCGCTGGCGGCGGTGCCGTCCACATAGCGTTTCATAATGCCTTGCATGATGCTCGCCAGGCGGAACATATTAAACGCCAGGTAGAAGTTGAAGTCTTCCAGGCGGATCCGTTTGCCGGTGCGCTCGGCGTAACTGGCGATGTACTCCTGCTGGGACGGAATGCCCAGCGCCTTCAGGTCCAGCCCGGCGATGCCGCGGAACTGGCCCGGCTCGATGTTCCAGCCCATGGCGTGGTAGGAGAAGTCGGCGAACGGGTGGCCCAGGGTGGACAGCTCCCAGTCCAGCACGGCCAGGATGCGCGGCTCGGTGGGGTGGAAGATCATATTGTCCAGGCGGTAGTCGCCGTGCACGATGGAGGTGTCGTCGCCGGGCGGGATGTTGTTGGGCAGCCACGCGATCAGCTGGTCCATCGCCGCGATCTGCTCGGTTTGCGAGGCCACGTATTGTTTGCTCCAGCGCTCGATCTGGCGCTGGAAATAGTTGCCCGGCTTGCCGTAGTCACCCAGGCCGATGGCGCTATAGTCGATGCTGTGCAACTGCGCGATGACGCGGTTCTGCTCGTCGTAGATGGCGGCGCGCTCGGCCGGCGTCATGCCGGGCAGGGCCTGGTCCCACAGCACGCGGCCGTCGACGAACTCCATCACGTAGAAGGCGCGGCCGATCACGGATTCGTCGGTGCACAGCGTGTACTGGCGGGCCGCCGGGAAGCCGGCCTTGTTGAGCGCGTCCATCACGCGGTACTCGCGGTCGATGGCGTGGGCCGAGGCCAGCAGCTTGGCGGCCGGGGCGGGCTTGGTGCGCAGCACGTAATGCTGCTGTTGTGCGCCGGCGCCCTTGCTCAGCTTGAAGGTCGGGTTGGACTGGCCGCCCTTGAACTGGACCACGGCCAGCTCGCCCTCCGGGTAGCCTTCCACGTGCTGGCGCAGGTAAGCGTCCAGCGCCGCCACGTCGAACTGGTGGCGTTCGGACACTGCTTTGGTGCCCATGAATTCCTCAAACATCGCGTCTCCTGCGTTGGGATGGTTTTTTAACGTAGTTTTATTCTATCGCAAAAAAACGAACGCGCGTACTTTTTTGTTCAGAAGAAGATCGCGAGGCGGGTAACGATGGCGCCGGTGTTGGTGTAGGCGGTGACGCCGGGGCCGACGGCGGCGCGCACCGAGCCGGTGTTGGGTTTGCCGTCGTCCAGCTTGGCGTCGATCTGTTCGGCCACGGTGTCGGGCAGGTTGTCGATGCGCACGCCATTGCCGCCGCGTCCGCCCACCACGTCGTTGTAGATGTAGACGGCGCCGCCCTGGGCGCTGGTCATGAAGTCGGTACTGCCGTTGAAGGAACCGGTGATCAGTCCGGCCAGCGCCAGGTGCTGCGGCGCCAGCTGGTATTCGCTGATCTGGCCATCGCCATTGCCGTTGCCGGTGGCGCCCGGCACGTGGGCGGTGGCCAGCGGATCGTCGCCCGGCAGGGCGCGGAACTTGTCCTGGTAGGCGTTTACGGCCGAGGTCAGCGCGTTGGCCTGCTGGATGATGTTTTTCACCTTGGCACTGTCGATCAGGCTTTGACCCTTGAGTACTCCGCCCAGCAGCAGGCCGATGATGACCAGCACGATAGCGATTTCTACAAGGGTGAAGCCTTGCTGGGAACGGTTGCAGGCTGGCTTGCGCATGGGTAAGTCCTTTCTCTGTGTCGAATTCTAAGGCAGCACCTGCGCCGCAACCATCCTGTTGAACAGGATGTTGGGCGAGACCCACACCACCATGTCGTCGAACTCGCCGCCCGGCAGGGCGCGGTTCTCGCTGGGGTTGCGTGCCATGAAATTGATGTCGGCGCCGGCGTTGTTCTGTTCGTCCTCGTTGCTGCGCGAACCGTTGGCCAGCAGCCGGCCGGCGTCGCTGGTGGCGCCGTAGCCGTTCTTGCCGTGCGACAGGATCACGGCGGGAATGTCGGCCGGCGCCGTCGCGGCGGCCAGGTTGCCCAGCCCGTCGCGCGTGTAGACCGTGATGTCGCGCGCCGTGACCAGCTTGAAGCGGTCCGCGCTGTCGGCGAAGGCGGGCGTGACGCTGTAGCGGTACAGGTGGTTCCAGGCGTCCAGCCGGGGCAGGCCGAGGGTGGCCCAGGGCAGGTAGCCGTCGCGGCGTTCGCCGGTGCAGCGGTTGCCGCTGCGGTCTTCCTGGCCGTCGCTGGCGGAGACGGCGGGGCAGGGCAGGTAGCCGTAGCGCACCGCAAAGCCGACCAGCGCCTCGCGCGCCTCGTCCAGCGCGCGCTGGGTGTCGGCGGCCTTGCGCTGTTCGAGCTGCATGCTGAGCGGCGTGAGCAGGCCGCCCACCATGAGGCCGACGATCACCAGCACGATGGCGATTTCGACCAGGCTGAAGCCGCGTTGTTGGTTTATGGTGTGCATGGTCAGTTGGGCAGGGTGCGGGCGGCGCGCATGCGGGCATACAGGGGTTGCAGCGTCAGCCAGGCAACCTGGTCGTCGAATTCGCCGCCGGGCGCGTTCGGGTCGCCGCTGGCGACGCGCGTGATGAAGTGCCTGCTGGCGCCTGCGTTGACGGCTTCGTCGTCGTTGAGCTGGCCCGGGTTGGCTTGCTCCACGCCTTCGGCCGAGGTGCCGTAGTTGTTTTTGCCGTGCGAGAGCACCACCAGCGCGGCGCAGCGGGTTTGTGCGGTGCAAGCCGTGCCGCCGGCCACGTAGCGCAGTTCGCCGTCCGCGCCGCGCTGCTGCACGGTGCGGGTGGCGGCAGCGCTGGCGGGCTGGTATTCATAGCTGGTGAATGCCGCTGTGACACTGTAACGCAGGCGCTTGCCCCAGGCGTCTTCGCCGGCCACGCCCAGCGCCACCCAGGGCAGGTAGCCGGTGCATAGCTCGTCGCTGGCGCAGGGCAGCGGCTGCTCGCGGCCGTCGGTGGCCGAGATGGCGGGGCGCGGCAGGCGGCCGTTGGCGGCGGCGAAGCCGGTCAGCGCATCGGTGGCCTGCGCCAGCAGCATCTGGGTGCGCTGCGCGCGGCGCGCTTCCACGGTGTTGGCGCCGAAGGCCGACATCAGCAGCGAGGAGCCGGCCAGCGCGAGCACGGCAAGCAGGATCAGCAGCACGGCGCCCTGCTGGCGCGGCGGCTCGCGACGCGGCCGCTTACTGGCCCGCATTGGTGATGGCGCCGGTGGCTTCGTCATAGCTTTGGCCAGGTTTCAGGGTGATGCGTTTGCCCGACGGCAGCTTGATCGACACGGACCGGTCCGGCAAGACCTGGCTGCCGCGCGCAGCCAGCGGGGCGTCGTTCAGCCAGACCGTGGTGGCGCCGTTGCTGCGCTGGACCACACCGTTCAGCAGCAGCGGCTCGGGCGGTGTGGCGGGCAGCGCGGCCGTGGCGGCTATTGCGGGCTGGCTTTCCACCGCGCTGCCGTCGCGGCGGGCGTCGAGCAGGGCGCGTTCCTGCGGCGTGGAGAACAGGCGGCCGAGATGGCGTGACTGTCCCGGCTGGGCGTGCGCCTCGGATGAGGCGGCGGATGCCGCCCACGATGGCGCGGCCACGGCCAGCCTCAGGGCCGGAGCCACCACGACGGCTAGCGTCACGGCTGCAGCCAGCGCAGCAGCGCCCGGGCGGGGTGTCAGGGGCGTCATTGCGGCCTCCATTGCTGGGCGATGCGCGGGGCGGGGGCCGGCGTGAGGGTGAGCCAGTTGAGGGTGCAGTCGGCGCTCAGCGTGGGCGCGAGCGGGGTGGGCAGCCCGCTGGCCGCGCGCTTGATGCTGCACTCCTGCGCGCTGTAGAAGCTGCGCTGGCGCAGGTCGTCCAGCAGCACGAACAGGTCGCCCTCGTGCAGCAGGTCCATGTGCAGATGCATGCGGCTGCCGTGCAGGCGGTAGCCGCCCAGTTCCATGCCGGCGCCCATCCGCACCGGCTGCTGCGGCTCCAGCTCGTAGCTGACCGGCATCAGCTTGCGCTGCTCCTGGATCTGGCGGATGGCATCCACCCAGTCGAGGCGGTTTTCCTGGCCGATCAGTCCGCGCTCGCGCAGCGCGGCGTACTGCGGCTGGTACAGGCGGATTTCACGCTTCTCGGTTTCGGCGTTGAACAGGCGGTCGCGCGCGGCGTTGCGCTTTTGCTGCGCCCAGGCCTGGAAGTCGCGCGCCTGGTGCCAGTACCAGCGGCTGGCGCTCACGGCGCCGATGGCCAGCGCCACGGTGAGCACGAAAGCGATTGCCTGCAGCCTTATCAGCGCGAACTCGCGCAGCCAGTATGGCAGGGTGGTTGCGCGCCTGGGCTTGGGTTTGCGGTTTGCGGGACTCATGGCGCCAGGCTCAGGTTGAGTACGAATTGGGCGGGCTTGCCCCCTGCCGCGGCGGTGCTGCCGCTAAGCTTGGCGCCCGGGCTGATGTCGAGCACGGTGCGTTCGATAGCCACCGTCAGCTTGGGATTGCGCGCCAGTTCCTGGGCGAAGGTGTTCATGCTGTCCACGATGCCGCGCGCGTTATTGCTCATCAGGGCCACCTCGGCCTCGACGCGCAAGGTTTGCGGCGGCTTGGACGGGATGCCCAGCACCCGCGCCGGGATCGGCACCGCGCCGGCGTCTGCGCCATTCGTTCCGCCGCCGGAAGCCGTGGCGGGCAGGCCGTCCGCCGCCACGCGCCAGTCCAGGCGCACCACCTGCACCTGCGGCACCTTGTCCAGCGCGGCGCTAAGCATGCCCATCATGTCGATCGGCGCCGGCGCCTGCGTGGCGAGCAGGCGTTCAATGGTGACCGCCGCTTTCATGTTGGCGGTCGGCGCCAGCGACGGCGGCATGTCGGACATGCTGACGCGGTAGCTGGCGTCGTAGCCTGCCGCCTCCCGGTTGAGGCGCTCGCCGTCGTCCTGGGCGCCGACGTAGGCCCACAGGTTCCCCGTGACCCACATCAGCGCGCAGATGGCGACTGCCGCGCTGGAGGCCATCAGCGCCCGCCGCACCCGCCACAGCCGGAAGTAGCGGCCTTCCTCGCCCAGCTTGTAGTGGCTGGCCGGACGGGTGCGTGCCAGCAGCTCCAGGAACATGGGATCGGCCAGCGGCGCGTCCTCGCTGGGCAAGCCGATGCCGGCCAGGCCGGCCGCGATCCCCAGCGGAATGAAGTGGTAGACCGTCTCCGGCCCGTTCTCGCACTGGCCGCTCCAGCGCTCCAGTTCCTGGTCTTGGGCGATCATTACCGAGTGCAGTTGCTCGCCGCGTTCCAGCAGGCGCACGCTAACCAGGAATTGCTGGGTACGGGCCGTTTCCACCCCGGCGTTGACGGCCGTGCCTTCCCGGTCCGCCGCCAGTGTCAGGCGGCTGAACTTGAGGCAGCCCTTGTGGAAATAGCTCTGGCGCACCCCGGCCGATTGCTGCGTCACCAGCAGCAGGTGTTCGTGCTCCCGCCCCACGCCCAGCCGGTCGGCCAGTTCCTCGCCCAGCAGCGGCACCGAATACACGCCGGCCAGCGGCGTTTTCAGTAGCTCGAGCGCTTCTGTCCAGGGCTGCAGCAGCGCGGGATTGGTCAGCGCCGAGCACAACACGATATCGTCGCGCCGGCCTTCCTCGGCGCGGCCCTGTATGGTGGCCTGGCGGTAAGGCGTTTCACGGTATTGCTGCAGCAGGCGCCGCTCCAGCAGGTTGCGGCCCGCCTTGCCGCCCACGTGCGGCAGCAGCAGGCGCTGGAAATCCTCCTCCACGACGTCGGCCAGCAGCAGCGCCGGCGCGCCCGGATGATGGTGTGCCAGGTAGTCCAGGAAGGCGTCCACCCCGGCGCGGGTCGCGGCGAAGCTGGCCGGGCCGGCCAGCCGCCCCGCCTCCCACCGCCAGGCGTCCAGTCTTTCGCTGCCAAGATAGAGCAGATGCTTCATGGTCGCTTCACAGTCTGATACTGCTGATGGTGTCGTAAATCGGGCCCAGCACCGACAGCATGATCCAGCCCAGCATCAGGCCCAGGGTCACCGTCATGGCCGGTTCTATCATCGCTTGGGCGCGCTCTATCATTTCCTTCACTTCGCGGTCGTAGAAGTAGCTGGCGTTGTGCAGCGCGCGGTCCAGCGCGCCGGTGGCTTCGCCCACTTTCAGCATGCGGATCACCAGCGGCGGGAAGATGCCGGTGTTCTGGAACGCCGCCGTGACGCTGTGGCCCTCGGAAATGAGCTGCGCCGCGCGCCGCAGCCCGGCCGCCACCACGCGGTTGCCGACAATGCCTTCGGACAGCCGCAGGCACTCCAGGATGGTGATGCCGGAGGCGTACATCAGCGCGAAAAAGGTGGCAAAACGCGCCAGGATAATCTTGTGCAGCACCGGGCCCACCAGCCAGATGCGCAGCTTGAACGCGTCGAAAGCATAGCGCGCCCGCTCGCTGCGGCCCAGCCAGATGCGCAAGCCCACCCAGGCCAGCACCGGCAGCAGCAAGATGGCGTACCAGAACTGGATGAACACGCCGGACAGGGCGATCAGCGCGCGCGTGTGCAGCGGCAGCTCGTTGCCCATGTTCTTGATGAAGGCGGTCAATTGCGGCACCAGGTAAATCATCAAGAAGAAGGTTACGCCCAGCACCACCACCGCCACCACCGCCGGGTAGGTGACAATCTTGCGGGTGCGCGCGGCCAGTTCGTCCTGCCACTTCAGGCTGTCCGACAGATTCTTGAACACCTCGGCCACCTTGCCGCTTTGCTCGCCGGCGTGGATCAGGCTGGTAAATGTGTGGTCGAACACTTCCGGGTGCGCAGCCAGCGCGTCCGACAGCTGCAGGCCGCCTTCGATGCTCTCGATCAGCGCGGTCAGCACCTCGCGAAAGCGCGGGTGCTGCTCCATGCTCTCGCGCAGGTCGTCCAGGCCTTCCAGGATGGGCACGCCGGCGCCGGTCATCTGCTCCATGTGGAAGCAGAAGTTGATCAGGTCGGCGCGCGTGATGGCGCGCCGGCCCAGCACCAGCAGCTTGTCGCGCGTGACCGTGTAATCGATCAGGTCCAGCTCCATGCGGCCCAGGCGCAGCTCCAGGTCCGGCACGTTGGCCGCGTCCATATTGCCCGGCAGGACCTGGCCGGTGTTGTCCATCGCCGTGTACAGATAGTGCGGCATCAGCTCAGCCTGTCCGTCAGATCGACCACGCGCGACACTTCCTCCAGCGTGGTCACGC
Source organism: Massilia sp. NBRC 108631 (assembly GCF_059704565.1). Taxonomy (NCBI): domain Bacteria; kingdom Pseudomonadati; phylum Pseudomonadota; class Betaproteobacteria; order Burkholderiales; family Oxalobacteraceae; genus Massilia; species Massilia sp. NBRC 108631. Next base: position 140,621 of record NZ_BAAKJE010000102.1, on the reverse strand, counting down.
CTTCCAGCACGCGCCGCATGCCGTCGTCCACCAGGGTCTTGAAGCCGGCCGATTTCGCCGCGTTGCGCAACTCGCGCGCCGAGGCGCGGCGGCCGATCAGCTCATCGAGCTCGGCGTTCATCTTCAGCAGCTCCATGATGGCCAGGCGGCCCTTGTAGCCCTGGTGCGCGCAGCGCTCGCAGCCCACCGCGCGGTACAGCCGGGTGGGACTGTCGCCGCGCGCGTCCTCGGGCAGGCCGAGCAGGCGGCGCTCCACGGCGTCGGCCGTGAACGGCTCGCGGCAGTGCGGGCACAGGCGCCGCACCAGGCGCTGCGCGATCACGCCGATGATGTTGCCGGCCATGACGTCGGGCACGATGCCGATGTCGAGCAGGCGCGACACGGAGCCGATGGCCGAGTTGGTGTGCAGGGTGGAATAGACCTGGTGGCCGGTCATGGCGGCGGCGAAGGCCATTTCGGCGGTTTCCCTGTCCCGCACCTCGCCCACCAGGATCACGTCCGGGTCCTGCCGCATCATGGAGCGGATGCCGTCGGCGAAGCCCATCTTGGCGGACTCGTTCACCGAAGTCTGGCGGATCATGTTCATCGGGTATTCCACCGGGTCTTCCAGCGTCATGATATTGACGCTTTCGGTGTTGATGTGGTTCAGGATGGAATACAGCGTGGTGGTCTTGCCGCTGCCGGTGGGGCCGGTCACCAGGATCACCCCGTCCGGGCGGGCGATCATCAGCTTGAGCAGGGTCAGCTCGGCCTCGTCCAGGCCCAGGCCGTCCAGCGGCACGATGCCTTTCTGGCGGTCCAGCACCCGCAGCACCAGGTTCTCGCCGTGCGTGGTGGGCTGGGCCGAGGCGCGGAAGTCGATCTGGCGGCCGGAAAACTTGATCGAGATGCGGCCGTCCTGCGGCGCGCGCGTTTCGGCAATGTTCATATTGCTGATCACCTTGAGCCGCACCGCCATGGCCGGCCAGTAGGATTTGTGCAGGCTGCGGATCTGGCGCAGGATGCCGTCGATGCGGTAGCGGATGCGCAGGAAGCTCTGCTCGGGCTCGAAGTGGATGTCCGAGGCGCCGTTTTGCACCGCGTCGGCCAGCAGCGCGTCGATCAGGCGCACCATGGGCTGGCTGTATTCGTCGCTCGTCGTGCCCAGGCTGGCGTAGTTCACCTCGCCCGTTTCGATCTCGTGCAGGATGCCGTCGATGGACAGCTCGAAGCCGTAGTACTGGTCGATGGCGCGCTGGATGTCGGACTCGTTGGCCAGCATTGGCGTGATGGTGATGCCCTGCACCAGCATGGCGTTGATCTGGTCCAGCGCCACGATGTTGCTGGTGTCGGACATGGCCAGCACCAGGTTGTCGATGTCGCGCTGGTAGACGATGGGGAACACGCGGTAGCGCTTGGCCACTTCCTTGGGGATCAGCTTGAGGGCGATGGCGTCCACCACCAGGCTGTTCAGGTCGGCGCTTGGCGTGTGCAGGTTTTCGCTGAGCGCCTCGCGCATGGTCGCTTCGGTGACGAAGCCGAGCGCGATCATCATCTTGCCCAGCGGCTCGCCGCTGCGTTTCTGCTCGATAAGGGCGATGCGCAGCTGGTCTTCGCTGATGACGCCTTTCTGGATCAGCAGCTTGCCGAGGGGGATTTTCGGGGTGTCGGGCATGGTCAGTTCGGCTCCGCCAGCTGGCGCATGCGCGCGCGCACCGCCTCGCTGTCGAAACCGGCCGGACCGGCCTGGGACAGCGCCAGCGCGCGCTGGTAATAAGTAAGGGCCAGCTTGGGCTGGTTCAGGCGGTCCAGGCCCACGGCCAGGTTGAAGGCGTAGTCCGGATTGTCCGGGCTGGCGCTGTAGGCGCGGAAATAGGCTTGCTGGGCGTCGGTCCAGCGCGACTGGCGCGAATACAGGTTGCCCAGGGCGAACTGGAGCGGCGCCGAGTCCGGCGACTTGCGCAACAGCTCCTTGAGGCGCCGCTCGGACTGTCCGGTGTCGCCGGGACGCAGGCTGAGCATGCCGGCCAGCGCTTCCGGGTCGCTCGGGTCCAGCTCCAGCAGGCGCATATAGCTTGCCGAAGCCAGCGCGGCGTCGTTGCGGCGCTGGGCCACGGCGGCGCTGCCCAGCAGGGCGTCGCGGCTGTTCGGATCCTGCCGCAGGGCGGCGGCGTACTGGTCGGCAGCGGTAGGCAGGTCGCCGTCGAGCAGGGCCCGGTAGCCGTACTGCAGCGCCGGATCGATGCGTGGCGCGTTGCTGCGGCGGCTCACTTTGATGTCGCTGCTTGCCCAGGACGCGTCCGCCGGGCGTGTGCCGGCGCCTCCAGCAGGGCTGGCAGCCGATGCGCTGGACCAGCCCGCAGCCGGGGCGCTGGCTGGTCCGCCTTGCAGCGCGCCGCCTTGTCCGGCGACGCCGGCAGCCGGTGCTGCGGCGGCGGCAAATGGCGGCGGCGTGCCGCTTTGCTGGCCGGCCTGCATCTGCATGGCCCGTTCGATCTCTTCGGGGGTGGCCATCACGGTATTGGCGGCAGGCGCCGCATTGCGTGCCGATCCCAGCATGGAACTCGACCCGGAAGGTCCGCGCGCGGCGCCGCCTTGCGATGCCAGTGGCGCATAAGAAGGCGGTGGCGCGGCCAGCGGCGCACCCGCATGGTCTCCGCCGGGCGCCTGTCCGGGCGACACGCCTTGCTGCTCCAGCGGTGCCGGGCCGGCCAGCGTGCCGGCGGTGCTTCCCGGCGTCCCCGGCGCGCCGCCCGGGGGCACGACGACGGTGCCGCTTTTGGCGCCTGCGGCGTCGGGCGGCGGCATCGGCACCATGGGCAGATGGGCGCCTGGGCCGGGCACCGACGTGGCGCGCCAGTATAGATAGCCGAACAGTGCGACCACCAGCAGCAGGATGCCGCTTAGCACGGCAAGCCGGATGCGTGCCGGGTCCCAGCCCACCTTGTCTTCTGCCGTCGTGGCGCGCGCGGCCGCTGCCGCACGGGCCCTGGCCGCTGCGCCTGAGGCAGGTGCGGGCCTGGCCGTGGCGCCCGCCGCCGGCTTGCCGGCCTCGCCGCCGCCCAATGCACTGCCGTGCGCTATGCCACTGTGCGCTACTCCGCCGTTCGCTGTACCGGCGTCCGCTGCCATGCCGCCCGCCGTATCCCCTGCCGGCCGGCCTGCGGGCGAATTGAAGTGGTCAGAGATGCGCTGGCCGCCGCCTTGGCGGCGGTCTCCGACGCGCGCGTCCGGTCTGCCGGCGGCCGCAAGCGCGGCTGCCGGCGAGGGCGGCTGCAGGCCGGTGTCGGCCCAGGCGGCCTGCGCCGGGCCGGCAGGCTGCAAAGCCTGCGGCAACGGCGCCGCCTGCGCCGGTTTGTCCTGCAAGTCCTGCAAACTGAGTTCGCTGCGGGTGGTCCGCGCGCCGCCCACGCGGGCCTGCGGTGGCGTCGGGTCGTGCGGTGCTTCCTCGGCCGGCGTCAGGGCCGGGATCTGCTCCGCTTCGGTTTCGGGCATCAGCGGTTCATCCAGCGGCGCCAGGGAAAATTCCGCCGCGCGCGGATGAAGCTGTTCCGGCGTCAAGTCCTGCGGCGTCAGCGCCAGCACGCCGTCAAACGCCTCGGACGGCTTCTCCGCAGCCTCTTCGTCCGGCAGGCTGTTCTGTTTGGAGCGCTCGGCCTTCTTGAGCGCCTGCATCAGCAAGCTCATAGCCCACCAGCCTTGCCCGCCACTGGCGGCTCCGTGTAGGCGGGCGAGGGCATGGATGCCTGGCCCGGCAGCAGGTAGCGGTAGTCCTTGTAGTCCCCGTTCACGCTGGCGTCCTTCACCACCACGGGGCGCATGAAGATCACCAGTTCCGTCTTGCTGGCCTTCTCGTTGCGGTAGGAGAACAGGTTGCCGACCACCGGCAGCGTGCTCAGCAGAGGTACGCCGTCCTTCGCGTTATCGACCGAATCCTGCATCAGCCCGCCCATGACCGCCACCTGGCCGTTGCTGATCTTCATGATCGACTCCAGTTCGCGCGCCTGGATCACCGGCACCTCGCTGCGCACCCCGTTCTCCTGCAGCGCCGGATTCGGGTCCCGCACGTAGCCGACGATGCGCGTGATGGTGGGGCGCACGTTCAAGGTGACTTCGTCACTGTCCGCGATCTGCGGCGTCACGCTCATCACGAAGCCCACCGGCACGGTCTGCAAGGTGGACTCATAGGTGGCCGGCGCCGTCACCGTGCCGGTAGAGTTAAGCACGGCGGGCGTGACCTTGATGGTGAAGAACACATTGTTGTCCACCACTTTCAGCATCGCGGTCTGGTTGTTCAATACGCTGATCTTCGGACTGGACAGCACTTTGACCTTGCCGAACGACTCCAGCAGCTGGATCGTGGCCGTGAGGTTGCCGGGGTTCAGGTAGTTCAGCACGAACATGCCGGGCGTGGTGCCGGGCGTGATACCGGTGGGCAGCGGCGTGTTGCCCACCTGGCCCTGGTTCATGCTCAAGCGCCCGTTCAGGCCGGACCAGTTGATGCCTTGCTGGTACTGATCGCCCAGCTTGACCTCGATAATCGTGGCCTCGATCAGCACTTGCCGCTTGGCGCTGTTGACCACCAGGTCGAGGAACTCCTGGATCTTCTCGTGCTGGCGCGCGGTGGCGCGCACCGCGATCAGCCCGCTCTCGGGATTGACCACGATGGACGGATCGTTGCGGGTGCGCCCGCGTTGCGAGAAGGGCATGGCGTTGTCGCCGAAGGGCTGCGGCGCCGCGCTCATCGGCGCGATGGCGCCCTGGCCGGAGCCCTGCGTCCCTGCTCCGCCCTGCAGGGCGGCTTGCTGGCTTTGCGCCTGGGCCGCCATCTGCGCCAGCGGGTCCACTTGCGTGTCGCCCAGCGTGGATGCGCGCAGCATGTCGCGGATGTTCTTCTCCAGGCTGTACCAGAAATTGTTGTCCGAGCGGTTGGCCACCGAGGTGGTCGAATTGTTGTTGCCGCTGGTGGGGCCGCCGGCGCCTGCCGGAGCCGACGCCGTGGCGGCACCGACCGGATTGCTGCTCTGGCCCGCCGGGCCGCCGCCGGTGGTTGAAATCTGCGTGGCGATGTTGACGCTGCTGCTGGTGCTGCGCGCCACGTTGACGTAATCGACCTTGTAGTTGCGCCATTCCGGCGAGTCCGGCAGCACCACCAGGTTGCTGCCTTCGATCTCGTAGCGCATGTCGACCTGGCGCGCGATGCGGCCCAGCAGTTGCGGCAGGGTCTGGTCCAGCGCGTTCAGCGTGACGGTGCCGTCAATGGCGGGATGGATGTCCACGTTCATGCCCGCGTCGCGTGCCAGCGCGAACAGCAGCGACTGCACCGGCACCTTGTGCACGGTAACGCTGTAGGTCTCGACCCTGGCAGACGGCTTGGGCGGCGGCGGCAAGGCGCTCTGGCGCACGGGTTCGGGAATGGCGCCGGCCACGCGCGGCGTGTCGGCGATGTGGGCAGGCGACACCGGCAACTGCGGCGTGGCGCAGCCGGTGATCAGGAGGACGCAGGCAACCGGTATCAACGGAGCGGCGAGTTGTTTCATGTGCGGAACGCCCCAGGCAAGCGAAATATTGTAATTTTGAAACGTCAACCAGCATCATCTAACAAAAACAACAACAGGGGCGCACGGTTCAATTTCCGCGCGTTAATAGTTCAGCTTGCCTGTTTTCCCGGGCTGACCTTGTCTGCCGCCTTGCCTGCCGCCTTGGCTACCGCCTGGCGGATGCCCTTGATGGTACGGATTTTGTGGTGAGTGCCGGAACGTTCGGCAAGCTCGGCCTGGACTTCCATGACCTTTTTTGCGGAAGCGAAACTGCCGTACACGATGGCGATGCGGCGCTCGCCGTTGATGAGCATGGGGTAGCTATGGACCTCGCTCAGGCCGATGGCAGCGCGGGTGTCGGCGAGGAATTTCTCGGCGCGCGCAGACTCGCTGGCGGGGAAGTTTGCGATCTGGACGCAGAAATTGTTGTCCGGCTCGTCGCGCAGCCAGGTTTTGCTGGCCGCCAGGGATTGTTTCAACAATCCCGGCTTGCTGGGCGGCGCAGCAGGTTGCGCCGGCCGCGAGGGCGCTGATGGCCGTGCAGCCGGACTGACCGCCGGGGGGGCGTCCGGGATGGCAGCCGGATTTGCGTCCGGCGGTAGCGCCATTTGAACCGGTGGCTGCGCGGACGCGGCGACTGCGTTGGTGGCGGCCGCTGGCTGTGCTGCTTCCACCGCGGCCGCAATGCTGGCCGGAGCGATGGCCGGACGGAACAGGAAGGCAGCGGTGGCAACCCCGGCGACCGCCAGCATCGCGCCACTGATGACCAGCATGTTGCGCTTCAGGGGATGATTCCTTGGCGGTGATGTTTGCGCAAAAGCGGCTTGCAGGGTGGCGGCCGCGTCGTACTGCGGTGCCGGGGGGAGCGCCGCAGGCTCGGGTGCAGGCGGCTGTGCGGGAATCGGGGCGGCATCGTCGAGCAGTTGGGCCTGTGATGGTTCAGTCGACAGCTGCGCGGCTTGGGGGGCGCCAAAGGCCGGGGAAGAGGCGTCTTCGGCGAAGAGCCGGGCCTGGGCTGCAATCGGTGCGGGCGGCTGAGCGCTCCGAGTGCTGGTTGCGGCGCTGGCGGCGTCGCCCAGCCGCACCACTGGTTCCTGCGCTGCGAACGCGCCCAGGGCGATAGGGGCAAGCGCCGGCGGCAAGTCCGCAGCGGAGGCCGCGTCATCGTCGGTCTGGGTGCTTTCTGCTAGCGTGTTATCGCCGGGGCCTGTGGCCGGGGCCACGCTGGCCGACGCCTGGATCCCTTCAACTGCGAGCTCGTCCGGGGATGCGGCTAGCTGCTGTGTTCTGTCCAGGGGGCACGCGTCAAGACTTGCGTCGGCTGGCGGCGCATCCGTGGCCGCAGGATTTTCTCGGCCCGGGGCGTCAGCCGCTTCAACCGGTTCTGGCGAGACAGGTGCTGACGGTATTGGCGGCGCGGGGTGGGCTGGTACGCCTTTGATGGCGTCGCGCACGTGGAACATGGCGACGGCGGGGGCGCTGGCTTGTGCGGCGACGCTCAGCGACTTGTCCGCCAGCGCAATGAGCGCGCGCAAGTCCGCGCCGGCGGTGCGGGCAATAAGCTTGGCTGCGTCCAGCTGGAACAGCGCGCCGTCGGCGTGCCCAGCCATGCGCAGGCGATGTGCCAGCAGTTCGGGGACCAGCTCGGAGGGCAGGGGGGGCAGCACAAAGCTGAGCGTGATGCGCTCGCGCAGTTGGCGCAGCCGCGGCTGGCGCAGCACGTTGCTCAGTTCGGGCGTCCCCAGCAGCACAACCGGCAGCAAGTTGTTCGCGCCGTCATTCAGATTGGTGAGTTGACGCAGCGTTTCCAGCGTGTCCGCAGGCAGCAGCTGCGACTCTTCCACCAGCAGCACCGCCCGCCTGCCGGCAGCGCGTTCGGCCGCCAGATGGCTGTACAGCATCCGCATCACCTCGTCGTTGCGCATGCCGCCCGGCGCCAAGCCGAGCTGGCGGGCTATACCGCAGACCGCGTCCTGGGCGGACAGGGGAAACGAGCCCGTGCCGGGACCTCCGGCCCCGGACCGTGGCGCCTGCTGTGCAAAAACCGTCTGGCCCAGCAGCACTGTTTGAACGGGCGGCACCGATTGCGCCAGGCGCTCCGCCAGCACGCCGCACAGCATGGTCTTGCCGCTGCCGGCCTCACCGGTCACTTTAATGACGCCGTCGCCCAGCCTGAGCGCGTATTGCAAAGCCCCCAGCAACTCGCGCCGCGCCGCATCCTCAAAGTGGAAAGCGGGGGCGGGAGCGCGGTTGAAAGGCGGGCGGGGCAGGTGAAAGTGGTCGAGGGCCATAAACGTCGCGTGCTGTATGGATGAGCACTGTAGCAAATATCGGACTGGTTTAGCCAGTAGGCACCACATATTACTCGTAGAAACGGCCTGATCTGGCATAAAATGGCCGCGACCATTGTGTAACGTCTGGAGTGTGTATGGCTCGGCCCGAAAAAGTCCGTTTAGGTGAAATCCTGGTGCAGCAAAAGCTGCTGACGGAGGAACAACTCGGACTGGCGCTGGCCGAACAGAAGCGCAGCGGCCGCAAACTCGGCCGGGTGTTCATCGAAAGCAGCTACGTTACCGAGGAGCAGATCGCCGGGGCGCTGGCGCGCCAGCTCAACATCCCCTACATCAACCTCAAGTTCTACAACATCAACCCGGAAGTGGTGCGCCTGCTGCCGGAAACCCAGGCCCGCCGCTTCCGCGCATTGGTGCTGGAGGACCGCAAGGGCTCGCTGCTGGTCGGCATCGCCGACCCCACCGACCTGTTCGCCTACGACGAAATCGCCCGCCTGGTGCATCAGAACATCGAGCTGGCCGTGGTCAACGAGACCGAGGTGCTGGCCGCCATTGACCGTATCTACCGCCGCACCGAGGACATTACCGACCTGGCGCGCGAGCTGGAGCAGGACCTGGGCGACGTGTCGGTGGACTTCGGCGCGTTGGCCGCCAACCCCGGCCTGGAAGAGGCGCCCATCGTCAAGCTGCTGCAGTCGGTGTTCGACGACGCCACCCAGGTGCGGGCTTCCGACATCCACATCGAGCCGCAGGAAAGCCGGCTGCAGATCCGCTTCCGCATCGACGGCGTGCTGCACCTGCAGACCGAGGCCGACATCAAGATCGCCCCCGCGCTGGCGCTGCGCCTGAAGCTGATGTCGGACCTGGACATCTCCGAAAAGCGCCTGCCGCAGGACGGCCGCTTCGCCGTGCGCGTGAAGAACCAGCGCATCGACGTGCGTATTTCGACCATGCCGACGCAGTACGGCGAGTCGGTGGTGATGCGTCTGCTGAACCAGGGCGGCATCAACTTGCGCCTGGACGCGATCGGCATGCCGCGCGGCATACTGGAGAAGTTCCGCGCCATCGTGCAGCGCCCCAACGGCCTGGTGCTGGTGACTGGCCCCACCGGCTCCGGCAAGACCACCACCTTATATAGTGCGTTGGCCGAGCTGAACTCGGTGGAGAAGAAACTGATCACCGTGGAAGACCCGGTGGAGTACCGCCTGCCCGGCATCAACCAGGTGCAGGTGAACGACAAGATCGAACTGAACTTCGCGCGCGTGCTGCGTTCCGCGCTGCGCCAGGACCCGGACATCGTACTGGTGGGCGAGATGCGCGACCAGGAAACCGCCCAGATCGGCCTGCGCGCTGCGATGACCGGCCACCTGGTGCTGTCCACGCTGCACACCAACGACGCCGCCAGCACCCCGCTGCGCCTGATGGACATGGGCGTGCCGCGCTACATGGTGGGCAGCTCGCTGCAGGCCGTGCTGGCGCAGCGCCTGGTGCGCGTCATCTGCGAGAGCTGCACCACGCAATACACGCCCACGCCCACCGAGCACGAATGGCTGCGCCTGGAGTTGAACGACAAGGTGGACATGGCGCGCTACTTCCACGGCAAGGGCTGCTCGCACTGCAACGGCATGGGCTATCGCGGCCGTACCGGCGTGTACGAACTGCTGGAGATGACCCAGGCGGTGGTGGATGCGTCGCACCACCATGACACCAGCCATTTCATGAAGGTGGCGCACGCGCAGATGCGCGGCGAAACGCTGCGCCGGCATGCGGTGCACCTGGTGATCCAGGGCCGCACCACCATCGCTGAAGCCATGCGCATCAGCAACCAGTACGAGGAGTGACGTGCCATTCTTCGCCTATAAGGGCCGCAATGCGCGCGGCGAACTGTTGCAGGGGGTGCTGGAGGGCGCCGACAGCAATGCCGTGGCCGACCAGCTGTTCGGCACCGGCGTCACGCCGGTGGAGATCACCCTCACGCGGCAGGCCGTCAGCAAGGATGGCGAGAACTGGTGGACCCGGCTCACTGAGAAAAAGGTGACCTCGCTCGACGTGCAACTGTTCAGCCGCCAGATCTATACCTTGCTCAAGTCCGGCGTGCCCATCATGCGCGGGCTGGCGGGCTTGCAGGAATCGGCCATCAGCAAGTCGTTCGGGCGTGTCATCAAGGATTTGCGCGAGTCGCTGGACGCGGGCCGCGAACTGTCGGCCGCCATGCGGCGCCATCCTGAAGTGTTCAACAACTTTTACCTGTCCATGGTGAAAGTCGGCGAAATGACCGGCCGGCTGGACGAAGTATTCCTGCGCCTGTTCGACCACCTGGAATTCGACCGGGAGATGAAGAACCGGGTGAAGAGTGCCACGCGCTATCCGACGTTTGTCATTATCGCCATGACGCTGGCCATGATTATCGTCAACATCTTTGTCATTCCCCAATTTCAAAAGGTCTTCGAGAGCTTCCGTGCCGAGTTGCCACTGATGACGCGCATCTTAATAGGCACGTCAAAATTCACCGTCGATTATTGGCCGGCATTGCTGATCGCGGCAGTGGCGGGCTTCCTGGCTGCCCGCGCCTGGGTCGGGACGCCCAACGGGCGCTTCAGCTGGGACAAGGCCAAGCTGCGTTTCCCTATCGCCGGAAAAATTGTGCACAAGGCTACGATGGCACGGTTTGCGCGCAGCTTTGCGTTATCCAGCCGTAGCGGAGTGCCTATCGTGCAGGCGCTGACAGTGGTGTCTCAGACTGTCGATAATGCCTATTTGTCGTCGCGGGTTGAGCAAATGCGCGACAGCGTGGAGCGCGGCGACAGCATTCTGCGCACGTCCATAGCGGCGGGGGTATTCACGCCGGTGGTGCTGCAGATGATCGCGGTCGGCGAAGAGTCGGGCGCGCTGGACGATTTGATGGACGAGATCGCCGAAATGTATGAGCGCGAGGTCGACTACGAATTGAAAACCCTGGCATCCCAGATCGAACCGATCATGATCACCTTCCTGGGCGCCATGGTGCTGGTGCTGGCCCTGGGTATCTTTCTGCCGATCTGGAACCTGGGGCAAGCGGCGCTGCATTAATGTCTAAACCGCGCCAGTTCAGGATTCGTGTAGCGTCGCCGCAACGGTTGCACGCGAGAGGGTTTAGCCTGCTTGAGCTGGGTGTTGTTGCGATTATTTTCAGTGTGCTGGCGGCTGTGCTGCTACAGCGGTTGGCTTTTTATCAGGACCAGGCGGAACGGGCCGGCGCGCAATTATTGGTGGCAAATATGCGTAGCGCCTTATACGGCAAGGTTCTCGAGGCGGCAGTGCAGCAAGATAATGCTCAACTCGCCCGGTTAGCGGGCATGAACCCGGTTGGGCTGCTGAAACGATTACCCGAAAACTACAAAGGTGAGCTTGATGCTTTGACAGCAAATCGTCTCGAGCCGGGTTACTGGTATTTCATTCGGGACAAGCGCATGCTTGTCTATGTGTTCAGTGGGGAAAAAAGTTTTCCTATGGATTCAAATTTGCGCTGGTATTTCAAGGTAGAATTCAGCCGCTTGCCCACAAAAAACGCCAAGCCGGATGGAGCGCATGACCAGAATGGCAGCGTAGCCCTGATTCAAGTTGACGGAAGCTGAGGTCGTTATACATACTGACTGCAGGCCGTCACAATTTCTTTCAGACTAAGTTGGAGTAATAAATGCAAAACAAACAATTGGCTTCGTTGCGTGGTGGCGCTCAAGCAGGTTTTACCCTGATTGAACTGATCGTCGTTATTGTGATTCTGGGCATTCTGGCCGCCACGGCGTTGCCGAAGTTTGCTGACATGGGGGCAGATGCGCGTCGTGCCAAACTGATGGGCGCGCGTGGTGCTGTTGCCAGCGCGGCGTCGCTCGTGCATGGCCGTTGGCTGGTAACCGGCAGCGGGGTGGCCGGTAACGTGACAATGGAGGGTACGACCGTTGTGGCCGCCAATGCCCAAGGCTACCCAACCTTCGGCGCAATTGCAGATGCTGCGGGCTTGTCGACCAACGAGTACAACATTGTTGCGACTGCCGATCCGGTAACGATTTCGGTCGATGTCGCAAATGCCGGGACCTGCTTCTTTACCTACACGGCTTCGACTGGCGCGGTCAGTGCGGCCACCACCTCCAAGTGCTAGTCTGACCAACGACGCGCAGGCTGTGGCTTTGCCACGCGGCGTCGCCCAACTGCCTGGCCATCCGGCCAGGCAGTTTGGGTTTACGCTGGTTGAACTGATCATCGTCATGGTAGTGATAGGTGTGCTGGGCGCCGTCGCGGCGCCGCGCTTCTTTCAGCGCCAGGGTTTCGACGCCGTCGCTTATGCCGACCAGGTACGCAGTGTGATCCGTTACGGGCAGAAGCTGGCGATCGCGCAGAACCGCAACGTGTTTGTGCGGCTGGACGGCGCCAGCGTGGCGTTGTGCTACGACGCTCCTGGCACCTGCGCGCAGCGGGTGCAGCCGGCCAGCGGCGCCAATTCCGGCAGCAGTGCCACGCTGCAGCGCTGCGGCAATGCCACTGCCTGGGCCTGCGAGGGCGTGCCTTCCGGCCTGAGCATCACTGCCCATCCCAACTTCTTCTTCGACCCTTCCGGCGAGCCGTTCCTGGCCGCAGGCGGCAGCCTTCCCACGCAGACGGTTGCCGTCACCGGCGATGGCTTGAACCACAACGTCATCGTCACCACCCAAACCGGCTATGTCTATTAACCGGCGCCAGCGCGGCTTGACCATGATCGAGCTGATCATTTTCATCGTCATCGTCGGCGTGGCCGTGGTCGGCATCCTGCAAGTGCTCACGCTGAATACGCGCAGCAGCGCCGACCCGGCCCGCCGCAAGCAGGCCATGGCGATTGCCGAGGGCCTGATGGAAGAGGTGCGGCAGGCGGCTTTTACCTGGTGCGACTTCAGCGATCCGCTGGTCGAGGAAGCTGCGGGCCCGGCAGGCTGCACCACCCGGGCGGAAGGCCCGGGACCGGAACCGGGCGCAGTGCGGCCGTTCGACAATGTGAACGACTACGGCAGCGCCAACGGCGCGCCGGTGCCGTACACCACCGATGTCACCGGCAATGCTTTCCCTGCCGGCTACAACGCGACCGTCACCGTGGCCAGCCAGGCGCTGGCGACAGTGCCGGCCGGCAGCGCGCTGCGCATCACTGTCAGCGTAGCGTACGGCACCGAAAGCGTGGTGCTGGAAAGCTACCGTACCCGCTACGCGCCGAACAGTACGCCGATCAGCCCCAAATCGGTGGGCTTGCCATGAAGCGGCGGCACTTCAATCGGCGCGCGCGCGGTTTCACGCTGGTGGAAGCCATTATCGTGATCGTCATCACGGGTATCGTGGCGGGCATGGTGGCGGTGTTCATCCGGGCGCCTGTGCAGAGCTATGTCGATACGGCGGCGCGCGCTGAGCTGAGCGACACGGCCGACCTGGTGCTGCGCCGCATGAGCCGCGAGTTGCGCCTGGCGCTGCCGAACTCCATGCTGCTGTCGAACGATGGGCGCTCCATCGGCTTCCTGCTGACCAGCACCGGCGGCCGCTATATCGACGAAACCGATAATCCGGTTGCCGGCGTGTTGCCGCTCAGTTTCACCAACACTGCCGCGACGACCTTTCATATGGCGGGCGCTGCGCCGGTTGGCCGCGAGGCCATCGTGCCGGGCAACTTTATCGTGGTCTACAACCTCGGCCGCAGTCAGGCGCCTGCCGACGCCTACAGCATGCGCAACGTGGCGCGTGTGACGGCCGTCAACGGCACGCTGATCACGATGAATGCGAATCCCTTCGCCAATGAAAATCCGGTCATGCCGTCGCCCGATCACCGGTTCCAGGTAGTGACCGGCGCCGTTACCTACCAGTGCGGGCTGCCGGCCGGTGGCGGCGAGGGCACGCTGACGCGTTTCTTCAGCAACCAGATACCGTTGAACGCCGATGTGCCGGCCCCGGTGGCGGGCACCGGCCAGCTGATGGCTGGCATGGTGGCCGCGTGCGAGTTCCGCGCCACGCAGCTGGCCACCGTGCAGGCGGCGCTGGTTACCATCACGCTCACGCTGCGCCATCGCAACGGCGAACAAGTCACCCTGGTGCGCCAGGTCCACGTGGACAACACGCCATGACATTCAAATTCCATCGTGCGATACGGCGCAGGCTGCAGGCCGGCGTCAGCCTGGTAACTGCCATCTTCCTGCTGGTGGTGCTGTCCGCATTGGGAGCGGCCATCGTCTCGCTGTCCGCCGGCCAGCAGGTCAGTTCGGCGCTGGACCTGACAGGGACGCGCGCCTACGAGGCGGCACGCTCGGGCGTTGAGGTGGGACTGTTCCAGAACACGCAAGCCGGGCAATGCGCGCCGCAGGTGTCGCTGGTGCCGCCCGCGCCCACGATGGCCGCCTTTACCGTGACGGTGCGCTGCGTCGTCAACCAGACTGCCAACTTGCCAGGCGGCTTGCCGCAAGTAACGGTCATCACGGCCACCGCTTGCAACCAGCCGGCCAACAATGCCTGCCCGAACCCCGCGCCGACTTCGCCGGACTATGTGCAGCGCGTGGTCACCGTGCAGTTCTGAGCGGCCGATGCCGGGCGCGCCTGTCGTGTCCCGGCAATTTTTGTCTCCATTCGGCAAAAAGCAGCCGAAAGTTGTTTCAAGGGGCCAAATATCGCCTCGCCGGGTCAGGAATCTTGAATATAATCAAGCCACTGCGACGGTTTGTGAATGCATCGCTAAATCATTGAGACGGTTTTATGATTTTTTGGGGTAAAGCGAAGAAGAAAGAGGGCTGGCTGGCCATTGCGCTGTACGCCGATGGCGTGCTGGCTGCGCTCGTCGAGCGCCGCCGCGATGCCAAACCCGTCGTGCAGATGGCGTTGTTCGTGCAGGGTAGCCGCGACCAGGCCGGCGCCGCCCTGGCGCGCTTGCACAAGGACATGAACACGGCCCAATACCAGTGCTCCAGCCTGCTTGGCATGGGCGAGTACCAGCTGCTGATGCTGGAGGCGCCGAACGTGCCCGCCGAGGAAATGAAGACGGCGGTGAGCTGGCGCCTGAAGGACATGATCGACTTCCCCGTCGCCGACGCCACCGTGGACGTGGTCGAGGTGCCGGTGGCCAGGAACGGCCCGGCGCACAACCACCAGTGCTTCGCGGTGGCGGCGCGCAATAGCCTGATCGAACCGCGCCAGCATCTGTTCGCCGACCACAAGGTCGGCCTGTCGGCGATCGACATCCCGGAAATGGCGCAGCGGAATATCTCGGCTTTGCTGGAGCCCGAAGGGCGCGGCGTGGCCATGCTGTCGTTCGACCTGGACGGCGGCCTGCTGACGGTCACCTTCGGCGGCGAGTTGTACCTGGCGCGCCGCATGGACGTGACGCTGGCACAGCTGCTGGGCGGCGACCGCGACAAGGTGCAGCAATTGCACGATCGCATCACGCTTGAATTGCAGCGCTCACTGGACCACTTCGAGCGCCAGTTCAGCTATGTGGCCGTGTCCAAGCTGGTGCTGGCGCCGACCGGCAGCCCCGCGCTGCACGAGTACCTGGCGCGCAATCTGTACCTGCCGGTGGAAGTGCTGGATCTGGATAGCGTGCTGGATCTGGACAAGGTGCCGGAATTGCGCGACGCGGCGCAGCAGGCGCGCTACTTCATGACGCTGGGCGCGGCGCTGCGCGACGAAGGAGCCAGCTCGTGAGCCAGCAGATCAATCTGTTCAACCCGCGCTTCCTCAAGCAGAAGAATTACTTCTCCGCCGCTGCGCTCGCCGCCGTGCTGGGTGTGGTGCTGGTGGGCGGCCTGGCAGCAGGCATGGTGGCGCGCCAGCGCGCTGCGGCCCTGGAGACGCGCGCGGCCGACGTGAAGAGCGAGCTGGCGGCGCGCGAAGCGCGCAAGGCCGCTGCCGCCACCGAATTGGCGCCGCGCCAGCGCAGCACGTCGGTGCAGCAGGAACTGGAGCAGGCGGAGGCAGAGAGCCGCGCGCTGCTGGGCGTGTCGGCCATACTGGACAAGGGCGAGTTCGGCAATACGCGCGGCTACTCGGCCTATTTCAAGGCATTCGCGCGCAGCCGCGTGAGCGGCTTGTGGCTGACGGGTGTGCAGATCGTCGGCGCCGGCAATGAAATCGGCTTGCAGGGACGCACTTTGCAGGCCAGCCTGCTGCCCGGCTACCTGAACGGCTTGTCGCGCGAGCCGGTGTTGAAGGGCACCACCTTCGGCCATCTGGAAATGGCGCAGCCCAAGCCGGCAGAGACGGCGCAGGGTGGGCAGGGCGGACAGCGTGCCCCTGCGCTGAGCCCGCTACCGCCGGGCGCGGCACCGGCGAACGCCGCAGTCCCGGCCGCCGTTGCGCCGTACATCGAATTCAGCCTGCAAGCCTTGCCGGCCGGCGCCAAGACGGAGGGCATATGAAGCAGCAATGGTTGAAACTGGCTGCCCGCGTGGAAGCGCTGAGCTTGCGCGAGCGGCTGATGGCGTGCGGCGCCGCCGCCGCCGCGCTGCTGTTCATTCTCTACACCATCATGATCGAGCCGGCCCTGGCGCGCGAGAAGTCGCTGCACGCCGTAATCGACCAGCAGCGGCAGCAGATCGCGGCCATAGATGTCGAGCTGGCGCAGCGCCAGGCGCTGGCGTTGATCGATCCCGACCAGGCCAGCAAGGCGCGCCTGGCGAAGCTCAAGGCTGAGAACGACACCATGCGCAAGGCGCTGCGCACCGTGCAAAAAGGCTTGGTGGCGCCGGAAAAGATCAGCCAGATGCTGGAACAGTTGCTGCAGGGTGGCAAGCTGAAGCTGGTGTCGCTGAAGACCTTGCCGCCACGCGGCATGAGCGATGGCCGCTTTTCCGAGCCGGAAGCGGGCGCCATGCCGGGCCTGCTCCAGGCCGCGCCTCCGCCGGCCCAGGCCGGCGCTGCCGGCGGGAAAGCGCCGGACCCGGCCGCCCAGCAGGAATTGTTGTACCGCCATGGCGTGCAACTGGAACTGCAAGGCAGCTACCTGGACATGGTGAGCTATATGGAAGCGCTGGAACGCATGCCGTCCCAGCTGTTCTGGGGCAAGGCCACGCTGGAAGCGCAGGAATACCCGAAGGCGCGCCTGACGCTGACGCTGTACACACTGAGCCTGGACACCAAATGGATATCGCTGTGAAGACCCGTGCCGCCATCCTCGCCTGCGTCCTGGCCGGGACCGCCGTCGGCGGCGCCGCGCAGGCGCAGACCCTGTCCGATCCGACCAGGCCGCCGGCAGTGCTGGGCGTGCCGGGCGGAGCTGGCGAGGGCGAGGCCGGCAACCCGGCTGCGCCGCAGCTGCAATCCATCCTGGTGTCGCGCGAACCAGGCGGGCGCCGCGTCGCGGTGATTAATGGCGAAATGGTGCGGCAGGGAATGAAATTCGGCGACGCCATCGTTGAGCGGGTGGGCGAGACGGAAGTGGTGCTGCGCCGGGGCAAATCCCGTGAAACGCTGAAGTTGTTCGCGAAACCATAATGCATATAAAAGTGCGACCAAACCGAGTAGAACACATGCAAAAACTCATACACATCGCTTGCGCCATCGGCGCCGCCGCCAGCCTGGCGGCCTGCCAGAGCCAGATCGCCGCGAAACGCGACACTTATGAGGAGATCAGCAACGAGGTGCGGCAGGCCGCGGCCAAGTCGCCCAAGCAGGCGGCCGCGCCGGACGCGGTGGAATCGGCCCTGATCCCGCCGCTGCCGGCGCTGGCTGCGCAGCTGCCCAAGGCGCGCGCGGTGCTGGACGAGCGCTTCAACGTGGCCTTCAACCAGGTCCCGGTGCAGCAGTTCTTCAACTCCATCGTGGCCGGCACCCGCTACAACATGCTGATCCATCCTGAAGTGAGCGGCACCATTACCGCGCACCTGAAGGACGTGACGCTGTTCGAGGCGCTGGACGCGGTGCGCGAGCTGTACGGCTACGACTACAAGGTGGAGGGCACGCGCATCTACATCCGTCCGCTGACCATGCAGACCCGCATGTTCAAGGTCAACTACCTGACCGCCAACCGCAAGGGCAGCTCGAATGTGCGCGTGTCGTCGACGTCGGTCGGCACGGTCGGCGCCACCACCTCCGGCCAGACCGGCAATGGCAGCAATAACGGCAGCAACCAGGGCAATGTGCCGCAGCCGGCGCAGCAGGGCAACCCGGTGCAAACGCAGCGCGACGCCAGCAACGTCACCACCACCTCCGACACCGATTTCTGGGCCGACCTGAAAGAAGCGCTGACGGCGCTGATGGGCGGCGTGGCGGACGGCCGCAGCCTGGTGATCAGCCCGCAGTCCGGCGTGATCGTGGTGCGCGCCATGCCCGAACAGCTACGCAATGTGGACCAGTACCTGAAAGCCACCCAGCTGGCGGTGGAGCGCCAGGTGATCCTGGAGGCGAAGATCCTGGAAGTGCAGCTCAACAGCGGCTTCCAGAGCGGCATCAACTGGGCCTCGTTCGCGTCCTTCAAGACCGGCCACGACAACCGCGTCTCGGCCGGCTTCCTGCAGCCCGGCTCGGCGCTGCAGCCGCTGCCCTTCCAGGGCGGCCAGCCGCCCACCATGACCACCGGCGCCGGCCTGGCCGCCAGCACCGGCTTTGCGCTGGCCAATGCCGCCAACAACGCCGGCTCGCTGTTCGGCCTGGCATTCCAGACCAGCAATTTCGCCGCCATGATTTCCTTCCTGGAGTCGCAGGGTTCGGTGCACGTGCTGTCCAGCCCGCGCATCGCCACCATGAACAACCAGAAGGCTGTGCTGAAGATCGGCACCGACGAGTTCTACGTCACCGGCGTCAGCACCACCACCAATTCCAACGCCACCGGCAACACCACCAGCCCCAACGTGACCTTGCAGCCGTTCTTCTCCGGCGTGGTGCTGGACGTGACGCCGCAGATCGACGACGACGGCAACATCATGCTGCACGTGCACCCGTCGGTCAGCCAGGTCACCACCGTCAACAAGGTGGTCAACCTGGGCAGCGCCGGTTCGTTGAACCTGCCGCTGGCAGCATCGAGCACGTCCGAGATGGACAGCATGGTGCGTGGCCAGGATGGCCAGATCGTCGCGATCGGCGGCCTGATGCGCCAGTCCTCCACCAACGACCGCTCGCAACTGCCCGGCGCCGGCGACCTGCCGGTGGTCGGTGCGCTGTTCCGCAATACCGACCAGCAGACCCAGAAGCGCGAACTGGTGGTGCTGATCAAGCCGACCATCGTCGATGGCGCCGCCAGCTGGACCCAGGACATGCAGGACGCCAGCGGCCGCATCGAGAAGCTGGACCCGCGCCGGCCTTCGGAGCGCCGCTGATGTACCAGTCCCACTTCGGCCTGCGCGAGGTGCCTTTCAGCATCACGCCGGACACCAGCTTTTTCTTCACCAGCCCGCATTCGCAGGAGGCGCTGAACACG
The DNA here is from genome assembly GCF_059704565.1 of Massilia sp. NBRC 108631. Taxonomy (NCBI): domain Bacteria; kingdom Pseudomonadati; phylum Pseudomonadota; class Betaproteobacteria; order Burkholderiales; family Oxalobacteraceae; genus Massilia; species Massilia sp. NBRC 108631. The sequence goes on along the minus strand of NZ_BAAKJE010000102.1, from coordinate 121,422 downwards.
CTGCTGGTGGCCGCCCGGAGCGGCGAAGGCTTCATCAAGATTACCGGCGAGGTCGGCACCGGCAAGACGCTGCTGTGCCGTAAGTTCCTGGCCACCCTGGGCGAGGAATTTGTCACCGCCTACATCCCGAATCCCTATCTCGAACCGCGCACGCTGATGCTGGCCCTGGCGGACGAACTGGAGCTGACGCTGGCGCGCGACGTGGACCAGCACCAGCTGCTCAAGTCGATCAATTACCGGCTGCTGGAACTGGCTGGGCAGGGCAAGCAGGTGGTGCTGTGCCTGGACGAAGCGCAGGCCATCCCGGTGGAGAGCCTGGAGGCGCTGCGCCTGCTGACCAACCTGGAGACGGAAAAGCGCAAGCTGCTGCAGATCGTGCTGTTCGGGCAGCCCGAACTGAACGCGCACCTGGAAAGCCCGACCATCCGGCAACTGGCGCAGCGCATTACCTTCCATTACCACCTGGGCGCGCTGTCCAGGGATGACCTCGATTACTACCTGGCGCACCGCCTGCGGGTGGCGGGCTATGCCGGCGGACGGCTGTTCGGCCACAGCGCGGTGCGCCAGCTGTATGCGGCCACCGGCGGCATTCCGCGCCTGGTCAACATCATGTCGCACAAGGCGCTGATGCTGGCTTACGGCGAAGGACGGCAGCAAGTGGAGAGACGCCACGTGGCGCTGGCTGCGTCCGACACCGTGGCGGCGCCGCGTGCGCGCTGGCCGTGGTTTGCCGGTGCGGCCGGATTGGCGCTGGCGGCCTGCGCACTAACCTGGGCGTTGATCAAATGAGCCTGATAAATAAAATGCTGCAGGATCTGGACGCGCGCGGCGGCGCACAGGCGGGGCGCGGCAACGTGCCGCAGATGCGCCCGGTCTCCGCTGGCAGTCAGACAGGGCGCGCAAAGATGGCGGCCGGCGCCGGGCTGGCCGTGGTGCTGCTGGCCGCAGGCGGCTGGCTCGGATGGCGCTATCTTCAGCGCCCGCCCGCGCTCACGTCTGGTACTGCGCCATTTGCGGCGCCTGCGGCCGCCATGCCCACGCAGGCGGCTGTCAACGCGGGGCCGCCGAACGCGCAGGGCGGCGCCGTGCAAGCGGACGCCGCCGCCGTGCATGCGGCGCCGGGCCATGCGGCAGTGGCCGCGCAGCCGGCTGCGGCGACGCCCGGGGCGGCGAATGGGGCAGCCAAGGGGCAGGCCGCGCAGCCGAATACGGCCCGCCTGCTGGCCGTGGCCCGTCCGATCCCGGTTGCACCGGCGGCCGTGCCTGCCGATGCCGGCGACGCCACCGCCAACTTTACGCGCCGACCACAGCGTACGCAGGCGGAGGAAAAGAGCGCGGCCCAGCTGGCGGCCGAACTGAAAGCAGCCAGAAAGCAGGCACGGCAGGCGAAAGCCGAAGCCGAGCGCCTGGCGGCAGGCGGCCGTGCGGCGGAGCGTGCCGCTGCAGGAACCGCCGCCGCTGCGCGCACGGTGAAAGCAGACGGCAAGCCCGTGCGCGGCGCGGACATCGCCATCCAGCCGGGCACCGGGGGCGTCACCGTCACCTCGCAGCAGCAGGGCGAAAACGCCTACCGGCGCGGACTGGCTGCCTTGCAGGAGGGCCGCGTGCAGGAGGCGCTGGCGAATATGGAGCAAGCCGTGTTCCTCTACCCGCGCCACGACACCGCGCGCCAGACCCTGGTCGGCCTGCTGATCGAGAACAAGCGGCACGAGGAAGCGATGCGCCATTTGCAGTTCGGCCTGGGCCTCGATCCCAAGCAGCCGCAGATGGCCATGATCTTGGCGCGGCTGCAGATTGAAAAGGGCGGCCCGGCGATTGAAACCTTGCAGCGCAGCCTGCCTTATGCGGCCGGCAACGGCGATTACCTGGCCTTCCTGGCAGGCGCATTGCAGCGGGCGCAGCGCAACCGCGAGGCGGCGGAGCAATATCAGGCCGCGCTGCGGCTTCAGCCGCAGAACGGCGTGTGGTGGATGGGACTGGGGATTTCGCTGCTGGCCGAGAAGCGCAACGCCGAGGCGCAGGAGGCGTTCACGCGCGCCAGGAACAGCGGCAACCTGTCGCAGGAACTGCAGAGCTTCGTCGAGCGCAAGCTGCAGCAGCTGGCGCGCTGAGGGACGGCGGCCCATGCAGCGGCACTGCTAAGCCGCCATTGCATGCGGCCTACAAGCTCGCCTGCTCGCCCCAGATCTGTTTCATGCTGAAGCGTACGTCGGCCTGGTCCTCGCTGAGGACTTCCGCAATCGCGCATTCCGGATCGCTGGCGCGGCGCAGCGCCTGGCTCAAGCCGCTCGCGTCGCGCAGCGATTTGCCGCTGGCGTCGCGCAGGCAATGGATGTGGATGTCGCCGCCGCCGTCGCGCTGCATCACCACGCCCACTTCGCCGTTTTGCAGCCGCACCAGCGCCCCCGGCGGGTATTTGCCGATCTGGCTGATGAACTGGTCCGCCAGCAGCGGGTCGCTGACCCGCGCCGGGTCGCCCAGCAGGTTGTGCAGCGCCTTGTCCGGCAGCACCGAACAGCGGTAGTTGCGGGCCGATACCTGTGCGCAGTAGCGGTCGGCCAAACTGATCAGGCGCGCGTTCTGCGTGATGTCGGCGCTGGTGCGGCCTTCCGGGTAGCCGGTGCCGTCGTCGTTCTCGTGGTGCATCAGCACGCAGGCGATCCATTCCTCGTCTTCCACGCCCGCGTCGCGCAGCAGGCCCACGCTTTCCTCCGGGTGGCGCCGCACGATGGACATTTCCTCGCTGGTCAGGCTGGAACTTTTGTTGAAAGTGTTCTGGTGCCGCAGCATGCCCACGTTCATGGTCAGCGCTGCGGCGGTAATGACCAGCAGTTCCTCGCGCGTCTTGCGCATGCGCTGCGCCACCAGGGCGGCCACGATGGCGGTTTCGATGCAATGGCGCACCGCGTACGTGCCGGCGATCTGGCTCAGGAAGATGCAGGCCAGCGCCACGTCGTGGTTCAGTTCCACCGCGGCCATCACTTCGCGCGCGATGGCCAGCAGCTCGCTCTGCGCATTGGCCTCGTTGCGCAGATCGGCCAGCAGCTTTTCCAGCCGGCGGTTGGATTTGTTCAGCGCGTTAAGTACCGAAGGCCGCGCCATGGCGAGGTTGCTGTTGTCGCCCAGGACGATGTCTTTCAAGCTGCTGTACTGGTTCATGATGGTCCCCGTGCCGCCGGTCTTCTTATATGCCGGCCAGGCGTTCAAGCGCCAGGGCCAGTGTGTCGTCCTTCTTGGCAAAGCAGAAGCGCACGATGCCCGACTCCTTGCCCTGCTGGTAAAACGCCGAAACCGGTATCGCCGCCACCTTGATCTCGGTGGTCAGCCATTCCGCGAACTGCGCTTCCGGCATGTCCGAAATGGCGCCGTAGCGCACGCACTGGAAATAAGTGCCGTCGGCCGGCAGCAGCTCGAAGCGGCTGCCTTGCAGGCCATTGCGGAAGATGTCGCGCTTGCGCTGGTAGAACGCCGGCAGGTCCAGGTAGGGCGCCGGGTCGGCCATGTAGCCGGCGATGCCGTGCTGCATGGGCGTGTTGATCGAGAACACGTTGTACTGGTGCACCTTGCGGAACTCCGCCATCAGCGCCGCCGGCGCTGCCACGTAGCCGATTTTCCAGCCGGTGACGTGATAGGTTTTGCCGAAGCTGGAAACGACGAAGCTGCGCGCGGCCAGGTCCGGGTGGCGGCAGATCGACTCGTGGCGCTGGCCGTCGTACACCATGTGCTCGTACACCTCGTCCGACAGGATCAGCACATTGGTGCCGCGCACGATGTCGGCCAATGCCAGCATGTCCGCTTCGCGCAGCACGCTGCCGGTGGGATTGTGCGGGGTGTTGATGACGATCATGCGGGTTTTGCCGCTGACGGCAGCCTGCACCTTGTGCCACGGCACGCTGTAGCCGGCCGCGCCCACTTCCATCTGCACCCGCACGGCCACGCCGCCGGCCAGTTCGATGGCGGGCAGGTAGCTGTCGTATGCCGGTTCGATGACGATCACTTCCTCGCCCGGATGGACCGCGCACAGGATGGCGGTGGTCAGCGCCTGGGTGGCGCCGGCGGTGACGGTGATCTCGGCGTTGACGTCGTATGCATGGCCGTAGTGCGCGGCAATCTTGGCGACGATGGCCTGCCGCAGCACCGGCGCGCCGGTCATCATCGGATACTGGTTGAAGCCGGAGCGCATGGCGTCGGTCACCATATCGACCAGTGTCGGCTCGCAGGCGAAGTCGGGGAAGCCCTGGCCCAGGTTGACGGCGCCGTGTTCGGCGGCCAGCGTGGACATGCGGGTGAAGACGGTGGTGCCGACGGCCGGCAAGCGGGTGGTCAGGACGGGCGTTGCAGGCGGAATTTGACGGCTGTTCATAGGGCGTTGGCGTAAGAATGCGTTTGCTTATTCTAGCGCAGGCGCCCTGGTTCGGTGTTGCTCAAAAGCCCGCTATTTTATTGCACGGGAGGTTCAGGCCTCCAGTGTCCACGCTTCCGGCACCATCACCTTGAACATGCCGGCCTTGGCCAGGCGCTTGCCCAGTTTCAGCAGCGCCTTGTCCTTGGTGATGAGGATGGCCGCGCCGGCGTCGCGCGCCAGTTCCAGGAATTTCTGGTCGTCGCGGTCGGTGCACACCGGCAGGCGGATGCCCGACTCCGGCGGCGCCACCACCTTGATCAGCTGGTCGAAGCGCGCCGCGCTCAGGGGACGGCTGTCGTCGTCCAGCGGCAGGTGCTGGTAGTGCAGCACCACCAGGTATTCCTCGCGGCAGTCGGCGCGCGTGATGGCTTCCACGGCGCCGCTTTCGATGGCGGACAGCAGCGCCGCCCAGCGCGGGTCATTGAAGACGAACAGGTCGAGGCAGACATTGGTGTCCAGCACGATGCGTTTTGGCGAAACAGGTATCATGTCGGTTCTTGATATGAAGTAAGTATTCTTAAAATTTATGCTGATAGTGCTTTCGCCCGCCAAAAGTCTCGACCTGGAGACCCCTCCGACCACCAAGCTGCACACCCAACCCGATTTTCTCGACCATTCCGAGCAGCTGATCAACCGCCTGCGCGAATATTCGCCGGCCGAGATCGGCGAACTGATGGATATTTCCGATGCGCTATCCTCGCTGAACGTGGCGCGCTATGCCTCCTGGACCAAGGATACGTCCGAAGCGCGGCAGGCGGTGATGACGTTCAACGGCGACGTGTACGACGGCCTGGCCGCGCGCACGCTCACGCCCAAGCAGCTTGACTACACCCAGCGCCGGGTGCGCATCCTGTCCGGCCTGTACGGCATGCTGCGCCCGCTGGACCTGATCCATCCGCACCGGCTGGAGATGGGTACGCGCCTGAGCACGCCGCGCGGCAAGGATTTGTACACCTTCTGGGGCGACACCATCGCCGATGCGCTGAACCAGACAGCGGAAGAGCAGGGCGCCGAGGTGCTGGTGAACCTTGCCTCGGAGGAATATTTCAAGTCGGTCAAGCGCGCCAGGCTGGGCATGCCGGTCATCACGCCCGTGTTCGAGGACTGGAAGAACGGCAAGTACAAGATTATTTCGTTCTATGCCAAGCGCGCGCGCGGCCTGCTGGCGCGCTACGCGGCGGTGAAGAACATCACCAATCCGGAAAAACTGAAGGCCTTCGACGTGGACGGCTACGCCTTCGACAAGCAGGATTCGGACGAGCGTACCTGGGTGTTCCGGCGCCGCGTTGCGGACTGAGCCTGGCGGCTTGCGGCGTCCCGCCTGACCCGCCCTACAGCGGCACGCAGGGCGGGCTGGACGCGCAGCGTCGTATCCCGCCCGTCCTTAGCCCCAGAGTTTCCACCACTGGCGTTCTTTTTTCACGCCTTCGTCGAGGAATTTGCTGTTCGGGTAGTTCTGCTTGAACACGCGCAAGGCGTCGTCGTGCAGTTTGACGTTGCCCATTTTCTCGTAGCCGCGGATCATGATGAACAGCGCTTCCTCGATCGACGGCGAGTCGCGGTAGTCGCTGATCACGCCCATGGCGCGGTTCACGGAGGCCAGATAGGCGCCGCGGCGGTAGTAGTAACGCGCCACGTGCACCTCGTAGGAGGCCATCGCGTTGATCAGATACTTCATACGGTCGATCGCATCCGGCGTATACTGGCTGTCCGGGAACTTGTCGACCAGCGCTTTAAACGCTGCGAAGGCTTCGCGGGTGGCTTTCGGATCGCGCTCGGTGGGGTCCTGTTCGTAGATGAAGTTCAGGAAACCGATCTGGTCGTTAAAGCTGATCAGGCCGCGCAGGTAGTACATATAGTCCACGTTGGCGTGATTGGGGTGCAGCTTGATGAAGCGCTCCACGGCGGCCAGCGCCTGGGCCTGGTCCTGCGCCTTGTAGTTGGCGTAGGCGATTTCCATCTGGGCTTGTACTGCGTACGTACCGAACGGATAGCTCGATTCCAGCCTTTCAAACAACTGAATTGCGCGCTCGTAGTGTCCGCCTGCCAATTCCTCCTTGGCCTCCGAGTATAATTTCGTAGCGGACCAGCCTTTGGTTTCATCTGCCTTTTCCGGCAGCAAGCTGCAGCCGGAAAGGCCAAGCAGTGCGAAAGTTACTGCGGTTGCTGCTGCTTTTGCTGCGATAGCCGAATATTTTTTTTGCATGTTGTTTTGCAAGAACGTTTAACCAAGATTGTACAACTGGCTGATTATAGCCGATGGGAATGCTGTGATTTTAACTAATAACGAAATAGACGCCGACTTTGATGCTGACTTCCTGGGCGAAGACGAGGCCGGCGACGCGCTGGCCCCTATCGTACTCGAATTGAGCCCCGAAGCGTGCGGCGAACGCCTCGACAAAGTCATCTCCAAGCTGGTGCCCCAGTTTTCGCGCGGCCGCCTGCAGATGTGGATCGAGGACGGCTTCGTTACCGTGGACGGCAAGACCTCCAAGACCAAGGCCACCGTGTATGGCGACGAGAAGGTCGTCATCCTGCCGCAGCCGGACCAGGAAACCGAGGCTTACAAGCCGGAAGAAATGGACCTGGACATCGTCTATGAAGATGAGCACTTGATCGTGGTCAACAAGGCGGCCGGTGTGGTGGTTCACCCGGGCAACGGCAACTGGAGCGGGACGCTGCTGAACGGCCTGCTGCACCATTGCCCGCAACTGATCGGCGTGCCGCGCGCCGGCATCGTGCACCGGCTGGACAAGGACACCAGCGGCCTGATGGTGGTGGGCAAGACCCTGGCCGCCCAGACCGACCTGGTGCGCCAGCTGCAGGCGCGCACCGTCAAGCGCGAATACTGGTGCCTGGTGTGGGGCACGCCGCAGTCCGGCGGCACCATCAACGCGCCCATGGGCCGCCACCAGAAGGATCGCGTCAAGATGGCCGTGTCCACCGGCCTGGGCGCCAAGCCGGCCATCACGCACTACGAGCGTATCGAGTCGGGCGTGCTGGACGGCCGTCCGGTGAGCCTGGTGCAGTGCCGCCTGTCCACCGGCCGCACCCACCAGATCCGCGTGCACATGGCCCACCTCGGCTTCCCGCTGATCGGCGACTATGTGTACGGCAAGCCGCACCTGACGCACTTCTTCCCGCGCCAGGCGCTGCAGGCGCGCCGCCTGGGCCTGATCCACCCGGCCACCGGTGAGGCCTGCGAATGGCGCGTGCCGCTGGCCGACGATTTTGCCGAGCTGCTGGACAAGGTCGGCATCCACAATCCCGGCCTGGGCGACGTGGGCGGCGACATCGAAGACGACTACCAGGAAGACGACTTCGACTACGGCGACGACGACTGATGACAGTCTTCAGGCCATCCCTCCAATTGCTGGTGCCCGAGTGGCCGGGCCTGCCGCCCAATATCGGCACGCTGGCCACCACGCGGCGCGGCGGCGTCAGCCCGCCGCCTTATGACGACGGCCAGGGCAGCGGCGGCCTGAACCTGGGCATCCATGTCGGCGACCAGCCCCACAACGTGGCGCAGAACCGCGCGCTGCTGGCGGCCGAGTTGCCGGACGAGCCGGTCTGGCTGAACCAGGTGCACGGCGTGGCCGTGGTGGACGCCGGCAAGGTGCGTCCCGGCCAGGTGCCGACGGCCGACGCCAGTATCGCGCGCGTGCCGAATACGGTTTGCGCTATCCTCACGGCCGACTGCCTGCCGGTGCTGTTCTGCGACACCGCCGGCACGGTGGTGGCCGCGGCGCACGCGGGCTGGCGCGGCCTGGCCGATGGGGTGCTGCAGGAAACCACGCGCGCCATGCGCGACGCCGGGGCGGGGGAGATCATGGCCTGGCTGGGCGTGGCCATCGGCCCGGTGCGTTTCGAAGTCGGCAACGACGTGCTGCAAGCGTTCCTGAAGCAGGCCCAGCAAGCGGAGGACGCGGCGGCAGCCGAGGCGCTGGTGCGGGCGGCGTTCGCGCCCATTCCGGCCAAGCCCGGCAAATACCTGGCGGACATGTACGCGCTGGCGCGCGCCATCCTGCGGCGCGACGGGGTGACCCGCGTCGCGGGCGGGGAATACTGCACGGTGTCGAATTCCGGCCGTTTTTATTCCTACCGGCGCGACGGCGTGACCGGAAGGCAAGCGAGTTTGATCTGGATCAAATAACGTGCGGCCGCCTGGCCTTAGGCTTCGGGGGGCTGCTCGGGCGGCGCCGGGCGTGCGTCGCGTTCTGCGCGCGCACGCTTGCGCCGACCCGAACCCGTTAAATAGAATAGTATTCCCAATGGCAACATGCAATACAGCGAAAACGTCATAATCCCGGCAACCACGGTAGGTTCGGTGAACGCCATCAGCAGCACCACGTAGATCCAAGCAACAGCGACAATCAGCATAAGCAGTCTCGGTAAAAAACTCTTTTTATGGACTAAACATGAAATTGCCCGATCCTCAAGCCTTTGCCACCTCCTGGATGTCGCAGTTCAGCGACCCCGGCCAGTGGCAATCCTGGTTCAACATGGTGCCGGACGCCCAGTCCAACCCGGTGGGCGCGATCCTGCGCGACGCCGGCGCCACCATCAAGCCTGACACGATCGAGCAACTGAAAAACGACTACCTCGAGCAATTCGGCGCGCTGTGGCAGGAAGTCCTGTCGGGCAAGGCGCCGTCGCTGAGCGACCGCCGTTTCTCCTCGGCCGCCTGGCAAAGCAACCCGGTAACCGCTTTCAATGCCGCATCATACCTGTTAAACGCGAAGTTCTTGACCGCGATGGCCGATGCCATCGACGCCTCGCCGCACCAGAAACAGAAAATCCGCTTTGCTGTGCAGCAAGTGGTGGATGCCATGTCGCCCGCCAACTTCCTCGCCACCAACCCGGAAGCCCAGCAAAAGCTGGTGGAAAGCAAGGGCGAAAGCCTGACCAAGGGCCTGGCCAATATGTTGGCCGACATGCAGAAAGGCCACATCTCGCTGTCCGACGAGTCCGCCTTCGAAGTGGGCCGCAACCTGGCGCTGACGCCGGGCCAGGTGGTCTACGAGAACGACCTGTTCCAGCTGATCCAGTACACGCCCACCAGCGCCAAGGTGCACGAGCGCCCGCTGCTGATGGTGCCGCCTTGCATCAACAAGTTCTACATCCTCGACCTGCAGCCGGAGAACTCGGTGGTGCGCTACGCGGTGGAGCAGGGCAATACCGTGTTCCTGGTGTCGTGGCGCAATCCGGACCAGTCCATGGCCAAGGTCAGCTGGGACGATTACGTCGAGCGCGGCGTCATCAACGCGGTCGGCATCGTCAAGGAGATCAGCGGCCAGGACAAGATCAACGCCTTCGGATTCTGCGTCGGCGGCACCCTGGTCAGCACCGCGCTGGCCGTATTGGCCGCGCGCGGCCAGCAGCCGGCCGCCAGCCTGACCTTGCTGACCACCTTCCTCGACTTCGCCGACACCGGCGTGCTGAACGTGTTCGTCGACGAAACCCAGGTCCAGCTGCGCGAGCAAAGCCTGAAGCACGGCGGCCTGATGCCGGGGCGCGACCTGGCCACCACCTTCTCCAGCCTGCGTCCGAACGACCTGGTGTGGAACTACGTGCAGTCGAATTACCTGAAGGGCAACGAGCCGGTGCCGTTCGACCTGCTGTACTGGAACGCCGACAGCACCAACCTGCCGGGTCCGATGTTCTGCTGGTATCTGCGCAACACCTACCTGGAGAACAGCCTGAAAGTGCCGGGCAAGCTGACCGTGGCGGGCGAGAAGGTCGACCTGTCGGCCATCGACGCGCCGGCGTTTGTATACGCTTCGCGCGAAGACCACATCGTGCCGTGGACCTCCGCCTACAGTTCGCTCAGCATCCTGAACCCGAAAAAGCCCAAGGCCAACCGTTTCGTGCTGGGGGCGTCCGGCCACATCGCCGGCGTGATCAATCCGGCGTCGAAAAAGAAGCGCAACTACTGGATCAATGACGAGGCCACGCCGAAAACCGCCAAGGCCAAGCGTCCGGAAGCCGAAGAGTGGCTCAGCGGTGCCAGCGAGCATGCCGGCAGCTGGTGGCCGGAATGGGCCAGGTTCCTGGCCGAGCACGGCGGCAAGGATATCGACGCCCCCGCCCAGCCCGGCAACGCCAAATACCGGCCGCTAGAGCCGGCCCCGGGACGCTATGTCAAGATGAAAGCGGACTGAAGGAAAGCGAACTGGGCCGGACTAGTGTTTTAGTTGCGTTGCAATAAAACACGAAAGTTATAAGCCGGAACGTGCTGATGAGATTTTTTCACTCTATAATAGGCTTATAAGGCTTGTGAAAAAGCGGACCTGGTTCGCTTTTTTTTCGGATTAACGCGCTGCGGCGCAATACGTGGACTTGTGATGAGTAGTGCAAAAAAAAATGCGGAACGCTTGATCAAGAAATATCCCAATCGCCGTCTGTATGACACGCAGACCAGCTCCTACATCACGCTGACCGACGTCAAGCAACTGGTGCTGGACAACGAAGAATTCACGGTGGTCGACGCGAAATCGAACGAAGACCTGACCCGCAGCATCCTGTTGCAGATCATCCTGGAAGAGGAGGCCAGCGGCGTGCCGATGTTCTCCACCGGCGTGCTGGCACAGATCATCCGCTACTATGGCCACGCCATGCAGGGCATGATGGGCTCTTACCTGGAAAAGAACGTGGAAGCGTTCACCGACATCCAGCGCAAGTTCACCAGCGCCTCGCTGGACGGCAAGCCGTTCAGTCCGGAAATGTGGACCCAGTTCATGAACGTCCAGGGCCCCATGATGCAGGGCATGATGAATAACTACATCGACCAGAGCAAGAGCCTGTTCGTGCAGATGCAGGAGCAGATGCAGAACCAGAGCAAATCGCTGTTCGGCACCTTCCCCTTCGTTATACCGGTACCTCCTACCGACAAGAAATAATGTCCCCAACCCGGCGCTGCCGGGTTTTTTTTTACGCGGGCGTCTGCTTCGCCACCTCGCTGGCCGGCATGTTAGAGTGGACTATGCCGTTTCCCGTCGGTAAAGGAGCTGAAATATGACGATGCAAGCAGATGCAGGGTTTGACGATCCAGGCTTGGCCGAACGGCTGGAGGCCATGGACGAGGCGGCGCTGGACGCGCTGCAGTTCGGGGTGATCGGCTTCGGCCGGGACGGCCGGGTGCTCCGCTACAATACTTTCGAATCGCAAGCCGCTGGACTGAGCCCAGAGAGGGTGCTCGACAAAGACCTGTTCAGCGTGGTGGCGCCCTGCATGAACAATTTTCTCGTGGCGCAGCGTTTCGCTGACGCGCTTGACGCTGGCGAGGCGCTCGACGACACCATTCCCTACGTGCTGACGCTGCGCATGCGGCCGACCAAGGTCCGGCTGCGGCTGCTGTCCGCCCCGCAGGCGGCGCTCGCTTACGTGCTGGTCCAGCGCCTATGACGGGCCATGAGGCCGACAGCGCCTACGAGAGCCTGATCCAGTTTCTATACAGCGCGCCGGTGGCGCTGATCCAGCTGCAGCCGAACGGCGAGATCGAAATGCTCAATCCGATGGCCTCGCAGTTGCTGATGCCGCTCGCGCCCGATGGGGACTTGAGCAATCTGTTCCATGTGCTGCAACCGTTCGCGCCGGACTTGCAGCCGCTGTGTGCCGGCTTCGGGGGCGCGCACGGCGTGGTCTGCGAAGGCAAGCGCATCGTCCTGCAGCGCGATGCCTTGCGGCCGGATGGCGGGCGCGGCCAGTCCGCGCCTGCCGTGCTGTCGCTGGGCTTGCTGAAGGTGGACGGCAGCCGCCTGATGGCGGTGCTGCTGGACGCCACCCACGAGGTGCTGCGCGAACAGCGCACGCTGGCCACCCGGCTCGCCAGTGCGGCGCGGCAGGATGTGCTGACCCGGCTGCCCAACCGCGCCGGCGCACTGGACCTGCTGCGCGGCATGGTCCGGCGTGCGCGAACGCCGGCCGGCGACCATGGCGCCGTCCTGTCCATCAACCTGGACCGCTTCAAGCAGATCAACGCCACCTTCGGCAACGATGTGGGCGACCAGATCATGGTGCTGGTCGCCGAGCGCCTGCGCGCGACCGTGCGCTCCAGCAGCCGCGTGGCGGCACTGGCTGCTGCTGCCGAAGTGGCGGCCCGCACTGGCGGCGACGAGTTCGTTGTACTGCTGGACGGCCTGCCGGAGCGGGCCACCGCCGAAAGCATCGCCAATCGCTTGCTGGACCGCCTGAGCCGGCCCTACAGCGTGGCCGAGCATGAGCTGACGTGCACCTTCAGCATCGGTATCGTGCTGCTGGACCAGGACCAGGACCAGGATCGGGAGGGCAACGAGGATCCCGACGGGCTGTTGCGTGACGCCGCCATTGCCATGGGCGTTGCGAAGGCACAGGGTGGCGGCCGCTGCGCCTTGTTCCAGCGCCGCATGCGCGAGGAGGCGGTGCTGCGCGGCGGCATCGAGGCGGATCTGCGCAACGCGGTCGAACGCGGCGAGTTGTTTACCGTCTACCAGCCGGTGGTTGGCCTGCTGGCCGGTGGCGCCATCGACCGTGCCGCCGGCGTGGAGGCGCTGGTGCGCTGGCGCCACCCGGTGCGTGGCGTGGTGGGGCCGGTGGAGTTCATCGGCATTGCCGAGGACTGCGGCCTGATCGGCGCCATCGGCGAACAGGTGCTGGCCATGGCATGCGCCGACTTCGTGCGCTGGCAAAAACAGCTGGGAGAAGCGGCGCCGCGCCTGCTGGCAGTCAACCTGTCGCGCGCGCAGCTTAGCCAGGAGGGCTTGTGCGACAGGGTGGCAGCCATGCTCGCCGCCAGCGGCATGGCGCCGCAGAGCCTGCAACTGGAGATCACGGAGAGCCTCGCGGCGCAGGGCGAAAACGTGCGCGACCAACTGCTGGCGCTGAAGGCGCTGGGCATCAAGCTGGCGCTGGACGATTTCGGCACCGGCTATTCGTCGCTCTCGAGCCTGCATCTGCTGCCGGTGGATACGGTGAAGATCGACCGTTCCTTCATCACGCTGGCCGCCACCAGCCGGCACCACGAAGTGCTGATCGAGGCCACGGTGAAGGTGGCGCGCAGCCTGGGCATGAACACGGTGGCCGAGGGCATAGAAACCCCGCAGCAGGCGGCGGTGGTGGCTGCCCAGGGCTGCGACAAGGGCCAGGGCTATCTGTACAGCCGGCCGGTATCCAGTGCCGCCATCGAAGCATGGCTGGGCGGGGCCGGGCAGGGGGCTGGGCCAGCCTGAGATGGGGAAGGCCGGGAGGCGGCAATAGGGTATAATGTTCGATTGGTCTGAACTTTGATTGCTCTTCTATTACCATGCAAGAAATCTCCCGTATTCCCAAGGCTGCAACCGCAGCGGCACCCGCCGGCACCGCTCCCAAGGTCGGATTCGTTTCGCTCGGCTGCCCGAAAGCGCTGGTTGACTCCGAACAGATCCTGACCCAGCTGCGCGCCGAGGGTTACGAGACCGCCAAGTCCTATGATGGCGCCGACCTCGTGATCGTAAACACCTGCGGCTTCATCGACGCCGCCGTGCAGGAGTCGCTGGACGCCATCGGCGAAGCGCTGGCTGAAAACGGCAAAGTGATCGTCACCGGCTGCCTGGGCGCCAAGAAGGACGGCGAAGGCAATGACCTGATCAAATCCATACACCCGAAAGTGCTGGCCGTGACCGGCCCGCACGCGCTGGGCGAAGTGATGGCATCGGTCCACCACCACCTGCCGAAGCCGCACGAGCCCTTCATCGATCTGCTGCCGCCGCAAGGCGTCAAGCTGACGCCCAAGCACTATGCCTACCTGAAGATTTCCGAGGGCTGCAACCACCGCTGCAGCTTCTGCATCATCCCGTCCATGCGCGGCGACCTGGTGTCCCGTCCGATCGCGGAACTGATGCTGGAAGCGGAGAACTTGTTCAAGTCCGGCGTGAAGGAATTGCTGGTCATTTCGCAGGATACGTCGGCCTACGGCGTGGACGTGAAGTTCCGCTCCGGCTTCTGGAACGGCCGCCCCATCAAGACCCACATGACGCAGCTGACCGAAGCGCTGGGCGAGCTGGCCAAGTCTTACGGCGCCTGGATCCGCCTGCATTACGTCTACCCGTACCCGCACGTGGACCAGATCATCCCGCTGATGAGCGGCGGCCATGTGCTGCCTTACCTGGATATCCCGATGCAGCACGCCCACCCCGACGTACTGAAGCGCATGAAGCGTCCGGCCAGCGGCGAGAAGAACCTGGACCGCATCCTGGGCTGGCGCGCGATGAACCCGGAGCTGACCATCCGCTCCACCTTCATCGCCGGCTTCCCGGGCGAAACCGAAGCGGAATTCGAATACCTGCTGGACTTCCTGAAGGAAGCGCAGATCGACCGCCTGGGCTGCTTCGCCTACTCGCCGGTGGAAGGCGCTACTGCCAACGAAATCGCCAATCCGGTGCCGGAAGAAGTGCGCGAAGAGCGCCGCGGCCGTGTGATGCTGCTGCAAGAGGAAATCTCGCGCAAGCGCCTGCAGGCCAAGGTCGGCAAGACCGTGCGCGTACTGATCGACGAGCTGACCCCGAGCGGCGCCGTCGGCCGTTCCGCTGCCGACGCGCCCGAGATCGACGGCGTGGTCTACGTGAAGAAGCCGTACGAGCCGCACAAGAAGCTGAAAGTGGGTGAATTCTTCGACGTCGAGATCACCCGCGCCGACGCGCATGACCTGTGGGGCGATGCGTAAGCATATCGCTGTGCGGTAAAATCCAAAGGCGGACGCGCATCGGCGGTCCGCCTTTTTTCATTTCGAGCCATGACGAATCCAAAATCCCAGCAGACCGCCCTGATCCACACCGACTATGAGGCGCCGTCCGGCTTCGCCGCCTTCCCGACCGCCATCCACCACGCCTCGACGGTGCTGTTCAAAAACGTGGCGGCGCTGCGCTCGGGTGAATGGAAAGAGAAGAACGCCTATACCTACGGCCTGCACGGCACGCCCACCACGTTCACGCTGGAAGCGCGGCTGGCCGAGATCGAGGGCGGCTTGCACTGCCTGCTGGCGCCGAGCGGCCTGGCGGCCATCGCCATGATCGATTTCGCGCTGCTGAAAAGCGGCGACGACGTGCTGCTGCCGGACAACGTCTATAACCCGAACCGCGAACTGGGACGCTGGCTGGCCGACTTCGGCGTCAGCGCGCGCTACTATGACCCGCTGGTCGGCGCCGGCATCGCCGCGCTGATCCAGCCGAACACCAGGCTGGTGTGGACCGAGGCGCCAGGTTCGGTGTCGATGGAAGTGCCGGACCTGCCCTCCATCTGCAAGGCCGCGCACGAGAAGGGCGCGCTGGTCGCGCTGGACAACACCTGGGCCGCCGGACTGGCGTTGCGCGGCTTCGAGCTGGGCGTGGACATCGTCATGCAGGCGCTGACCAAGTACCAGTCCGGCGGCTCGGACGTGCTGATGGGCGCCGTCATCACGCGCGACCGCGCAGTGCACGACCGCATTGCGCAAGCGCACATGCGGCTCGGCATGGGCGTGGGGGCGGACGACACCTATCTGGTGCTGCGCGGCCTGCCGACCATGAAGCTGCGCTTCGAAGCGCACGACCGGGGCGCGCGCAAGGTAGCGGCATGGCTCAAGACCCGCCCCGAGATTACCAAGGTGCTGCACCCCGCCTTCGAGGACTGCCCCGGCCACGAGACGTGGAAGCGCGACTTCAGCGGCGCGGGCGGCCTGTTCTCCGTGCTGTTCGACGCGCGCTACACCGAAGAACAGACCGACCGCTTCGTCGACGAGCTCAAACTGTTCGGCATCGGCTACAGCTGGGGCGGCGCCAACAGCCTCGCGGTGCCATACCGCATCCAGGCCATGCGCCAGGGCTGGCAGCACGGCGGCGGCATCCTGGTGCGCTTCAATATCGGCCTGGAAGAGCCGGACGATCTGATCGCCGACATCGCCCAGGCGCTCGGCAAGCTGTAAGCGCGTGCGCCCGCCAGCCATTGCCGGTTTTATCGGGAACGCCGTCCTGCGGCGGGACAAGATCGGTGAATCGCCGTGCCAGGTGCACAGCTTCAAGCGCGGGAACGACCAGTTTTTCCTGAAGGCTTCCCCGGCGGTATTTGCGCCCACCACGTATAGCGTGCGGCGCGAAGCTGCGATCATGCGCTGGCTTTCCGGGCGGCTGAACGTGCCCGAAGTGGTGCTGGCCGAAAGCAGCGGCAGCCACGAATACATGATTACGCGGGCCGTCCCGGGTGTGCCGCTGTCCGCGCGCATTGATACCGGCCAGCCGGTGATGGCGCTGTTCCTTGAAGCGCTGCGCCAGCTGCAATCCGTGCCTGCCGCCGAGTGCCCGTTCGATGCCGGCGCGCGACTTCGCCTGCGCGAGCTGGACTACCTGCTCGGCAAGGGCCTCATCGACGAGGACTACGATCTTGAGCCGTGGCCCGGTCTCGCCACACCCCAGGACCTCGTCGCGCGCCTGCACGCCACGGTGCCGCAGGAGGACCTGGTGTTCGCCCACGGCGACCTGGGCGACAGCAACGTCCTGGTCGACAAGCGCGACCAGCTGTACTTTATCGACTTCGGCCGGGGCGGGCTGGCCGACCGCTGGATGGACATCGCCTTTGCGCACCGCAACCTGCGGGAAGAGGAGTCCGAGGCGGCGGCGGCACAACTGCTCGTCAGCCTGGGCATGCCCGACGCCGGTGCGAAACGGGAATTCTTCGCGCAGCTCGATGAACTCTTCTAGCGAACCGTCGCGAACTCTGGCCGGCCGCATCCTCAAAGTGAACCACGCCGGCGAGCAAGGAGCCGTGTGCATCTACGCCGGCCAGATCTGCATGGCGCGCTGGACCGCCAGGCCATTGCTGGCAGAGATTCGCTCCTTCAAGGCGCACGAGGAAGGGCACAGAAGCATCTTCCTGGCCGAACTGGAGCGACGCGGAGTAATGCGCTGCAAGAGCTACTGGCTGTGCGCCGTGGGCGGCTATGTGCTTGGTTTGCTTACCGGCCTGCTGGGTGCGCGCGCCATATCGTTGACGACCGTGGCGGTCGAACGCGTGGTGCTCAAGCACTTGCGCCAGCAACTCGTCGCCGTCGCGGACGACGCCCACGCGGTCGCGGCAATCAGCGCCATCCTCCATGAAGAACAGGGGCATCTCGATGCGGCCACCGCGCAGGTACTGGCCGGCGGCGTCTTGAGCCGGATGATAGGGTGGACCGTGTCCAGCGCAACCGAGTCTGTGATCTGGCTGGGCATGCGGCTTTAGCGTTTTCTGCCGGGCTCCTGCGTGGAATTGTGAAAACTGCTACGCTTGCAGGCACGCATATTTGAGGAAGCGCGAATGGAAATGCCTGAGATAGATTTGCCCTTGCTGGAACGCTGGCTGACGGGATGGAGCCTGTCCCGCGGGGTGCCGCTGCCGGTGAATGAGGAGGGTGGCTTGCGCGTTGAGGTGGGCATGCCGCTGCAATTGCGGCGCTATGTCTTTCTTGATGCCGGCCTGGATTTGCAGGCTTGCGCCGACCGGATTCATGCTCCCCACATTTATCTGAAGGCGCCTGTCGATCCCGCTGTGCTGCGGGCCGCGTTGCCCGCGCGCTGGAGCGTGGAATCGCCGGGCTATCTGATGTTGGGCCCGGCTTCGATGTCCGGGCACGTGGCGCTCCCGGCCGGCTATGTCATTGAAAGCTCCGCGGAACATGGCGCCAAGCTGGTGCAGGTCTCGCACGCAAGCGGAGAGCTGGCCGCCTCCGGCCGGGTTACGCTGGACCACGGTACTGCCGTATTCGACCAGATCGTCACGGCCGAATCCCATAGGCGCCTGGGCTTGGGGACCGTCGTCATGCAAGCCCTTGATGCGTTAGCCGCGCAAGCCGACGTGACCGAGCGCCTCCTGGTGGCCACTGACGACGGCAGAAGCCTGTACGCCAAGCTAGGCTGGCAGCTGCTCGCGCCGTGGTCGACGGCCGTGCTGCCGGCGCCAGCGCTGGAGCAAATTTAAACCACGGGAGACTGCCTATGAGCGATCCAGACTGGACTCCGGTCACGCATGCAAGCTGTGGCAATGTGAAAGGGCCGTTCTATCACGGCACCAAATACCGTCTCGAAGCAGGCGACTTGCTGGTGCCGGGTTTCGCATCCAATTTCGAAGAAGGCCGGATTTCCAACAATGTCTACTTCTCGGCCCTGTTGGAGCCGGCGGTCTGGGGCGCGGAACTGGCCACCGCACTCGCCGGCGGCGCAGACCGTGGCTACATCTATATCGTGGAACCCACCGGCTCGTTCGAGGACGATCCCAATCTGACAAACAAGCGCTTCCCCGGCAACCCTACGCAATCTTACCGGACACGCCACCCTCTGAGCATCGTCGGTGAGGTGAAGGATTGGGAAGGGCATCCGAAGGAAGTGCTGCAGCAAATGCTGGACGGGCTCAAAGAGAAAATACGGCAAGGGCTGGCTCCGATAGAGGACTAGTGCCGTCTGTGACAATTTGCCTGTTTGCTCATTAACATTATCGATATACTTGCTTCATTTCAACAGCTAGAGGCACGCCATGACGGTCGTCTGCCCCAAGTGCAGCCACGTGCGGCCATCGCTTGAGCGCAGGCAGAAGGCATCTGAGGGCGACAGCGTTGCCGTCGCAGAGGAGGAGCGCGAGAGCGGAGCCGGCGTGGCGGTCGCCAACGCAGCGCTGCAAGTGTCGGGCGCGGACGCCGGCATGTTGAGGGACTTGTCGGCCGCCTCCGGCCTGATCGATCTTCGCCGGGATGACTCTGTGCTCTCAAACCAGCATAGACTGCTGGGCGAAGATACCGGCCATCGCGCCCTGGGATGATGCCTGGGTGACCGAGGGCAAAAAAGGCGTCGTGAGGTCGCCGGCGGCGTAGATGCCAGGCATGCTGGTTTGGCGACGCTCGTCGACCTTGAGGATGATGCCGGAGGGCGTTTCGACCGTTGCGATGCCCAGTGATGCATGCAGGCTTGCGGACGGCTTGTTGCGCGGATGGGCGAACAGGACGTCGACCGCGACATTGCGGCGGGTATCGAGATTGACGGTGATGATATGGCCGTCCTGATGGGCGATCTCGACGATGCTGCCAAGGGCGACAGGTATGTTGCGGCGCGCCAAATCGGCCTGGATCTCGGGCGGGATGTCATGACCATCGGCGAAGACAGTCAGCTTGTCGGTCCAATCCCGGAATAGCCTTGCAGACTGGTGCGACTGCGGGCCGGACCAGACGAGGCCCCAATGCTGGCCGGCGACTTCAAAGCCGTCGCAATACGGACAGGGCACGATAGACGTACCCCAGCTTTCGGCAAAACCCGGAACATCCGGCATCTGGTCGGTGACGCCATAGCTCAGGATCAGGCGGCGTGCCTTTAGCTGTTCGTTATCGTCTGTGACGACGCAAAAATCGTCGATTGCGCCAGACACGCTCTCGGCTCGGGCATTGACCAGTCTGATCGTTGGATAGCGCGCCAGTTGCTGCCGCGCCTCTTCCAGAATGTCCAGCGGCGGTTTGTGATCATGGCCGAGCAGGCCATGCGAATGGCCGGCAAAGCGGTTGCGCGGGCGGCCGGTATCGAGAACAGTGACCTTGCGGCGAGCACGGCCGAGCTGCAGGGCGGCGGCGAGGCCGGCAAAGCTACCTCCGATGATGATGACGTCATTCATGGTATGGGCTCCGAGTTGCGGATGATGGTTGGGTTGAGGCTGGCTTGTACATTTGAGGTACTGAGTGGTATCATAAATTATGAATTTAAATACTGTCAAGTACTGGAATTGTCATGCCTAAAATTAGCCCAGGCCGTCGCGGGCGCCCCGCCAACGAGGCGCTTCGCCAAACGATAGTCGACGCCGCCTGCGAACTCTTTGTGGAACTGGGTTTTCAAGCGACGACCATGGACAAGGTCGCCCAGCGGGGGAAGATTTCCAAGCTAAGCATCTATCGACATTTCGAGAACAAGGAGGCGCTGTTCAGCGCGGCCATGGCGGCCCATTGCCATCCGTTTGCGCCACAGGCCTTTGTTGAAGGTGTCGACGGTTCGGCCCAAGATCAGCTCATGGCGGTGGGATCATCGCTGCTTCGCACGCTGTTGAGTCCGGACGTCCGCAGTGTCGAAGCCATGGTCTTGGCCGACAAGACGAATCAAAGGTCGTTAAGCAAGCTCCACTACGAAGCCGGGCCGGCCCATGTCATCGCCCAAATCGAGGCCCTGTTGCGTCAGCTGCACGCGAAGGCGGTCCTTAAGGTGCCCGATCCTCTCCGGTCCGCCCGCCTGTTTGCCGCGCTTTTCAAAGGATCTGATCTCCTGCTCATCGCACGTTTTGATGAGGCGAGGGCAGAGGACGAGGATGAAATCGAATCTTATTGCCGGTCGGCCGTCGCCATGTTCATCGCCGCGCACGGTGGCCTCTAAGATGCGCTATCGTGGGTCTGATCTTGCCCCCAGGCTGGGACGATGTCCGCTTAGGGAAAACTTGCCTGTGATGCCGGCCTGGCTACAGGTCCAAGTCCAATATAATTGAATTTCTTTAGACCTACAGAAGACATGATGGCTATCAAAAAGCAACGCGCACTTCAGGCGCTCGGGGTGGTCTTTTCGATTATTGGCCTGTTGTGTGCCTACTCTGCGTTTGTTTATTTTAAAGAAGATAATCATGGTGATGCACTCATCTTCGCAGGCACTGCGCTCAGTTTCTGTGTAATTCCCTATCTGACCTACACCAGAAGAATGTTCACGCAGCCGATGAGCGAGGTTGTCGCTGACGCGGTCCGCAACCCGTTGCCACTGAGGTTGCGGCTTGTGATTGGCCTTTGCTGGTTACTCTTAGTTGGCGGCTTCGTCCTGAAAATTTTCTGGGCCTAGCGGTTGCAGCTAATTCCGGCCCGAGCGAAACGCCAACCCATTGCCGCGCGCGAAGACATCTCGCGATCGCTGGTGCTTCTGTGCGCGTGCGCAGGCTTGGGACAGCAGAGGGCGAGCGGCCTCAAGAGCACGTTAGCGACTGCAAATGCCCCGGCGGCGGGCCGTTGGTCCGATCGTAGCGGGCGATGCAGCGCGATAGCCGGGTGTCGAGTTTTCGGGCCAGCAGTACGGTGGTGTCGCGGTAGGCGCAGCCGATCCAGAATTCGGGCGCTTGCGCGGGATTGAGGCGCCATTGCGTGACCACGCTCTTGTCACGGGAGCTTTCGTCCGGCCTCACTTGCACCTCCCCGCTGGGATGGCCGGAGAAGAGCTGGGCATGCTCGAGCTTGTATTCGGCCGCGCCGCCTACCGGCTCCCAGCCATCGGCCGTCGCCACCGTGGTGGACGCGAGAATGGCGGGCGGGCAGACGATGTCTTGTTTCTCGGCCTGGGTGACATTTCCAACCGCAGCCAACAGCACGCACGAAATTGCCAGCATGTATTTCATGTTGCCTCCCGGTTCCATGAGAACTCCCATGGTAGGCCGTGCCGGGACGACATGCCTAGACGGAGATCAAGCTCCCGTCAGTACATCGGTTCGCCCTTGTCCAGTGCGGCCCGGAAAGCTTGCCAGTCGAGGCGCACCTTGGCAGCGTAGTCGCAGGCAAAGCCGGTCAGCTCGGTGATGAAGCCGCTGCGGCTGGTGACTGCGTCGGTGACCTGCTTGTCGATGCTGACCTGGACCAAATGCGTATCATGGTCCTGGTCGGCCAGTGCGTGGGCGGACGCCAGCGCCATGCCGAGCGTGGCGGCTGCCTTGTTAAGCTCGGCGTCGGTGGCGATGTCGTCGTACTTGAAGTCCTTGTCGGTCGGGGCTTTCTCATGCACATGGAAGGGCATGCCGGCGATCGTTGCGTAGCCGGTCAGCACATCGGCGTTGAGCTGCATGGCCTGCTGGGCGCGGGCGATGCGCTGGCCGTCGTGCCCGCCATGGAATGAGCTCGGCAGCGCGCCAGGGTTGGCCAGTTCGACCGCGCTGGGGATGGCTTGCTTCATCTCCAGCATCACGTTGCCGTCGCCGGTGCCTTGCAGCAGGGCGTAGTAGCGCAGTTTCCCCAGGCTGCCCATGCCGGCGCCGAGGCGCTGGCGCACGTCAAGCACTTGATAGCAGGCGACCGCCTTGCGGCTGGACGGAGCGATCCGGCCCACGTAATCCGGCATTGCGGCAACGACCGCAGCGCGGATGGCATCCGCCACCGGCCGCGTGTCCGGGCCCTTGAACTTGGCCAGGAATTCCTTGCGGTCTGCCTTGGCCGCCTTCCTGATGGATTTCTGAACCAGGCCGCTGGTGTTGTCGCTGGTCAGCCGGAACTTCAGCTCGTCGTTGCTACCCTTGAAGTCGGCCATGCAGGCGAGATACGCCGTGGCCATGGCCGCGATGGCGGCGCGCCGCTCGGACAGGCTGATGTCCTTGGCATAGTCGGCCAGCAGCAGGCTCACGGCCAGGCGCCGCAAGTCCCACAGGTACTGTCCGATATAAGCTTCGTCGAAGTCGCTGACGCCGAAAACTTCCGTGCCGGCGGCGTCGCGCATAGCGCCGAAATTGGCCAGGTGGGCGTCGCCGGCCAGCCAGCAGCGGCCAGTCTGTGCGTTGGTGTACGGTGAGGACGGCAGCGCCGCCATGTCGCGGTAGAACAGGTGCGCGGTCGCTCGGTAGAAGGGAAATACGTGTTCCTTCATGCGCGCGACCTTGGTCACCAGGTCGGTGCTGTTGGTCTCCCGGAACTGGCGGTTGTGCTCCAGGATCTCTTGGGCGACCGTCCTCATTCCGGCATGGCGCGGTTGTCGTTCAAGTCCTTGATGCCGCGCACCAGGCGATAGGCCGACCACAGCCATGCCACCACCCAGATCGGGACGGCCACCACGATGCCGATGAAGGTCGCGGCCAGGATAATGCCGAGCACGAACCACACCAGGTACCACCAGAAGGTGCGGATCTGCCAGCTGTGATGGCTGTAGACGAAGGTACCTTCGGTGGCGGGCCGCTGCACGTAGTTAATGATGAGTATCAGCAACGACAGCGTACCCACGGAGAACACGAAAGCCACGCCATGCAGCAAGTACAGCCACCAGGCCGTGTTCTTGGCCGATTCCAGCCGGGTATCCAAAACGATTTCGCTTGCCATGCTTGCTCCTTGCAAAGTTGATATCGCCAGTGTAACGAATCTTTTGCGCTTTGGGCACACCTGTTAAAGTGCGCGGCATGGCTATCATTAATCTTCTGCGCAAACTGGACCTGACCACGCTGCAGCTGTTCCTGGCAGTGCAGGAGGAGGGCACGCTCACGCGCGCGGCCGAGCGGGAAGCGATCGCGGTCTCGGCCGCCAGCAAGCGGCTGGTGGACCTGGAGCAGGCGGTGGGCGTGGCGCTGTTTTCCCGCAAGGCGCGCGGCATGGAGCTGACGCCGGCCGGCCATACGCTGCTGACCCATGCGCGGCGCATGTTGCTGAGCGTGGAGAAGATGGGCGTCGAGCTGGCCGAACATGCGCAGGGCGTGCGCGGCTATGTACGCATGGTGGCCAACCTGTCCGCCATCGTGGAGTTCCTGCCGGAGGATTTGCGGGCTTTCCTGCAACAGCACGGACAGGTGAAGCTGGACCTGGAAGAGCGTCCCAGCGACAGCGTGGTGCGCGGAGTCGAGGATAGCTGGGCCGATATCGGCATCTGCTCGGGCGACGTGGACACGCGCGCGCTGCACACGGAGCTGTACCGGCGCGACCGCCTGGTGCTGGTGATGCGGGCCGACCATGCGCTGGCGCAGTGCGGCCGGGTGGCCTTCGCCGATACGCTTGACTCGGACCATGTGGGCCTGCATGTGAACAGCTCCATCAACTCGCGCATGCACCTGGCAGCGCGCGAGGCGGGACGGGCGCTGCAGGTGCGCATCCAGGTGCCGGGCTTCGACGCGGTGTGCCGCATGGCGCAGGTGGGCATGGGGCTGGGCGTGATTCCGTTCGAGGTGTTCCAGGCCATCGGCCAGCCGCTCGGGCTGGTGGCGCTGGAACTGGAGGATGGCTGGGCCCAGCGCGAGCTGAGAATCATCGTGCGCGATCCGCACGCGCTGTCGCCGGTGACCCAGGCGCTGCTGGAACACTTGCGCGGAGCCGAGGCGCGCGCGGGCTGAGGCAGCCGTGCCGCGCTGAGCGTTCGCGTTTCGCGAACGCTGCTTGAATTCTTACGGTTGGACGCTCGCGCCGCCGTTCTCTATCCTGACGTTCATTCATCAGGAGGAGACAATAATGAGTGGACCACTCGCAGGCATCAAGGTGATCGAGATCGGCACCCTGATCGCAGCGCCGTTCGCGGCGCGCATGATGGCCGAATTCGGCGCGGAAGTCGTCAAGATCGAGGCGCCGGTGGACGGCGATCCCATCCGCAAATGGCGCAAGCTGCACGAGGGGACTTCCCTCTGGTGGTATCTGCAGTCGCGCAACAAGAAATCCGTTTCCATCAATCTTAAATCGGCCGAAGGCATCGCCATCGTCAAGCAGCTTGCCGCCGGGGCCGACGTGCTGATCGAAAACCTCAAGCCGGGCGCGCTGGAAAAGCTCGGCCTGGGTTGGGACACGCTGCATGCGCTCAATCCCAAACTGACCATGGTGCGCATTTCCGGCTATGGCCAGACCGGCCCTTACAAGGACAGGCCGGGCTTCGGCGCCATCGGCGAGGCCATGGGCGGCATCCGCTACACCACCGGTGAAGCGGACGGCGTACCGGCCCGCGCAGGCGTCAGCCTGGGCGATTCGCTGGCCTCCCTGCACGCGGTGATGGGCGCGCTGATGTCGGTGCTGCGTGTGAAGACCGGGCAGGGCGTAGGCCAGGTAGTGGACGTCTCGCTGGTGGAGAGCGTGTTCAACCTGATGGAAAGCCTGGTGCCGGAGTACGACCTGCTGGGCCATGTGCGCGAGCGCAGCGGCGGCGCCTTGCCGGGCATCGCGCCCTCGAACACCTACCCAACGCGGGACGGCGCCTATGTCGTCATCGCAGGCAACAGCGATCCCATTTTCAAGCGCTTGATGAACGTGATCGGCCGGCCGGACCTGGCGGAAGATCCCGCCTTCGCCCACAACGACGGCCGCGCGGCCCAGTCGGCGCTGCTGGACGCGGTGATCGCGGGCTGGACGTCGGCCAATAGCATGGAAAACGTGCTGGCTGCGCTGGAGGAAACCGGCGTGCCGTCCGGCCGCATCTACTCGGCGGCCGACATCGTGGCCGATCCGCACTACCAGGCGCGCGGCATGATCCTGGACGCCGAGTTGCCGGGCGGCGCGTGCGTGAAGATGCCGGGTATCGTGCCCAAGCTGTCGGATACGCCCGGCGAGGTGCGTTGGCAAGGGCCGGCGCTGGGCGAACATACGGCCGGCGTGCTGGCGGAGCTGGGCATTGCGGCGGCGGACATTCAACGGATGAAAAACGAAGGAGTGGTGCAATGAAAGGCGAATTCATGGTGGTCCAGGAAGTGTCCCCGCGCGATGGCCTGCAGATCGAGCCGGTATGGGTGCCCACCGGAGAGAAGGTGGGGCTGATCGAGGCGTTGTCCGGCGCGGGCTTTTCGCGCATCGAAGCGGGATCCTTTGTCTCGCCCAAGGCCATACCGGCGCTGCGCGACGGCGAAGAAGTATTCCTGCGCATGCGCCGCCAGCCCGGCGTGATCTACGTTGCCCTGGTGCCCAACCTGAAGGGCGCGCAGCGCGCCATCATGGCCGGGGCCGATGAGCTGAACCTGGTGATGTCGGCCAGCGAGTCGCACAACTGCGCCAACATGCGCATGGACTGCAAACAGTCGCTGGCTGCGTTTGCCGACATCTGCGCCCACGCGCGGGACCGGGGCGTGCTGCTGAACGGTACGGTGGCAACGGCGTTCGGCTGTCCGTTCGAGGGCGCGATCGACGAGGGCCGCGTACTGGCGCTGGTGGACCGGTACCTGGACCTGGGCATCACCGGCATCACGCTGGCGGATACCACCGGCATGGCGCAGCCGCGCCAGGTGGCGCAGCTGGTGCGAAAAGTGCGTGCACGGCTGCATCCTTCCGCGCTGACGCTGCACTTCCACAACACGCGCGGCCTGGGCCTGGCGAACGTGCTGGCGGCTTATGAATCCGGTGCGATGCGCTTCGACGCGGCGCTGGGCGGCCTGGGCGGCTGTCCGTTCGCTCCCGGCGCGTCCGGCAACATCTGCACGGAAGACCTGGTAAACATGTGCGAAGAAATGGGCATAGAAACCGGGATCGACCTGCCCAAGCTGATCGCGCTGTCGCGCGGCCTGCCCGCGCTGCTGGGGCACGATGTGCCAGGCCAGGTTGCCAAGGCGGGCCGCAACTTCGACTTGCATCCCTTGCCTGAAACACTGGCGCGCCAAGCTGCCTAGAACCCGCTTTCCCCTCTTTCAAAATCAATGACCGGCCCCTGCGAGGCGGCCGGCAAGGAGACTCGCATGCCCAATCAAAATGCAATGGCAGCCGCTTCGGCTGCCGCGGACGGCGGCCATGGCGCCAGCAGCGACATCAACAGCGTGGACGCTGTTGTGCGCAAGGTGGCGTGGCGCATCATGCCGCTGATTATGATCTGCTATCTGTTCGCCTTCTTCGACCGCATCAACATCAGCTTCGCCAAGTTCCAGCTGCAGGGCGACCTGGGCCTGAGCGACACCGCCTACGGCCTGGGCGCCAGCCTGTTCGTGGTGGGCTATGTGCTGTTCGAAGTGCCCAGCAATATGTTTTTGTACAAGGTGGGCGCGCGGCGCTGGATCGCGCGCATCATGATCTCGTGGGGCGTGGCCACAGCGGCCATGGTGTTCGTCACCAGCGAATGGCAGTTCTACGCGCTGCGTTTCCTGATTGGCGCCATGGAAGCGGGCTTCGCTCCGGGCGTGCTGTATTACCTCACGTTGTGGTTCCCCGCCAAATTCCGTGGCCGCATTACGTCGCTGCTGTTCCTGGCGTCGGCCTTTGCGGGCCTGATCGGCGCACCGGTGTCGGGCCAGATCCTGGCGCACATGGAAGGCCTGTCTGGCATGCGCGGCTGGCATTGGCTGTTCCTGCTGGGCGGGGTGCCGTGCGTGGTCCTTGGCCTGGTGGTACTGAACCAGCTGAAGGACCGCATTGAAGACGCGCACTGGCTGACGTCCGCTGAACAGGCTTTGTTGCGCGGCAGCGTGGAGCAGGCGGCGCCCAAAGAGGGCGGCCACTCGCTGCTGGGCGCCATCAAAACGCCGGGCTTTCTTACCCTGGGCCTGGTTTATTTCCTGATCCAGATTGCGTCGTATGGCTTGAACTTCTGGGCGCCGCATCTGATCCGCAGCGCCGGCACGCAAAATCCGGCCGTCATCGGCATGCTCACGGCGGTGCCGTATGTATGCGGCGCAATCACCATGGTGCTGGTCGGCCGCCTGTCGGACGCCAGCGGCGAGCGCCGCAAGTTCGTGGCGGGCTTGCTGGTGCTCGCTGCGCTGGGCTTCGTCAGCGCGGGCTGGTTCGACAAGAACACGGTGCTGCTGATCGTGGCGCTGGGTGTGATGGGCGCCGGCGTGGTCGCTGCCATCCCTGCCTTCTGGGCGCTGCCTCCGAAGCTGGTGACCGGCGCGGGCGCGGCGGGAGGCATTGCCCTGATCAATACGCTGGGCCAGCTGGGCGGCATCGTCAGCCCGGTGATGGTGGGCCGCATCAAGGACATCAGCGGCAGCACAACTCCGGCGCTGTACGTCATCGCCGGGCTGGCGCTGCTGTGCGCGCTGATTGTCATGGCCGGCTTGCCGCAGGCGCTGCGAAACAGGGAGTAGCCGCCCGTTGCCGCCAAATTAGTCAAATTGTTGACGATTTGCGTGAATTGTTTGCGCCTATTATTGATTGCTCAAGGCGCATTTCACCTTGCTAGCTCACCAAAAAAAACTAAAGGGGACCTACGCATGCGATCGACCAGCAATACCCATTACCTCATCCGTCCCACCATTTGTGCCGCCGCCGTGGCCGGGGCGCTGGCCATGCTGGCCGCGCCAGCGGCCCTGGCCCAGGAAGCGGCGGCCGCCAGCCCCAGTGTCGTGGTCGTTTCCGGCACCCGGCAATCGGTTGCCAGCGCCATCGACCGCAAGAAGAACGCCAGCACGGTGGTCGATTCCATCGTGGCCGAAGACATCGGCGAATTCCCGGACAAGAATGTGGGCGAAGCGCTGTCGCGCGTCACCGGCGTGCAGCTGTCGCGCGACTTCGGCGAGGGCTCGCAGGTCAATATTCGCGGCGTGGAAGCGAATTTGAACCGGATTGAAATCAACGGCCTGTCGGTGCTGAGCACCAACGGCACCGCCGGCCGGGGCGCGGAACTGCGCGAACTGCCCGCTGAGCTGATCAAGTCCATCGACGTATTCAAGGGCGTCACCGCGGACCAGACCGAGGGCGGCATCGGCGGCACGGTCAGCATCAAGACCAATATGCCGCTCGACTTCAAGACCCGCGCGCTGGTGCTCAAGCTGGAAGGGGAGCACAGCACCAACCGGGGCGGCGTGCAACCGCGCGGCAGCCTGCTGTTCGCCGACAAATTCCTTGACGGACGGCTCGGCCTGATGGCCAACCTGGTGTACGACAAGGTGTACACGCAGAACGACTACGTGCGCAACAGTAACTGGCGTTACTTCCGCGACTGGGACCAGTCGCCCGAGAAGACCAACAGCAGCCTCAATCCGCGCGCCGCCGCAGTCGGCTCGAAAGCCGGTTGCGCTGCCCTGAGCGGCGCCGACAAGACCGCTTGCGACAGCCAGTGGTTCGACTACTCGCCCGGCGTGCCGCGCTATGGCATCTGGACCCGCGACCACGAGCGCTCCAGCGCCGAGCTGACCGCGCAGTACAAGGTCGATAACAGCCTGAACGTGTGGGCGCGCTACAACAAGAACAACCAGAAGCAGCAACTCAACGACCGCAACTACGTGACCGACTTTGGCGCCATAAAGCGCTTTTCCACCTCGGGCGTGGCGCCGGTGTACGGCGCCAACGGCGCGCCTCTGAGCACGCCGGCCGCGTCCTGCGCCGAGCCGACTGGCGGCGTCACGCCGGCGGGCATGTCCTTCACCAACCACGTGATGACGTCGTTCAGCGCCGGCAACTGCATCAACGTGCCGGGCGAAGGAGCTTCCTACAACTTCAACACCGCCGCGCGCGACTTCGCGCTGAATATCGATTCCAACTACCGCTCGGGCGGCTTTAACTGGAAGAAGGGCGCCTGGTCTGCCGAAGGCCTGGTGGCGAAGACCAATTCGTTCTACGAACTGCACACCAATAACATCGTGCTGGACGCGAACATCCCTGGCCTGCAGGTAAGCTTCGACGACCAGGGACTGCCGAAGTTCGTCTTCCCTGCCAACTTCGATCCGAACAAGAGCAGCAGCTACACCCGCATCCGCTCGCAATACCAGCCCTCGTTTACCGACAATACGGAAGACCAGCTCAAGCTGGACCTGAAGTACCGTCCGGACATGCCTTTCCTGACCACGCTGCACTTCGGCGGCCAGGGACGCAAGTCCACCTCCGAGCAGTACCGCTGGACCGGCTACCTGGCCAGCGCCGGCGCCAACCCGAACAGCACGGCCGACGATATCATCGTGCGCAGTCCGGAAGTGGTGCATGAGATCATCTTTGATCCGCTCAACACCAGCGGCGTGCTGCGCAACGGCGGCGCCACCATCCCTGGCGCGGGACTGACCGCCAACAACACCACGCGCTACGTGACCGCGCCGCAGATGGCCAACCTGGTGGACGCCATCCGGGTCAACACGCCCGGCACCTTCCTGAACGGCTACGATGGCCTGAGCGGCTATCCGTCGGGATGGATGGCGCCCAGTTTCGCCAATTCGGCGCAGTTCTTCGACCTGGGCCGCTACAACCACGACCTGCTGCGCGAATCGATCGGCAGCGACGGCAAGACCTACCCGATGCCGCCGCAGTTCGCCGTCTCGGAGCGCATCAAGGCCTTCTATGTGCGCGCCGACTTCGAGCACGAGCTGTTCGGCGTGGCGTTCGACGGCAATATCGGCTTGCGCTACGCTGGCACCGAAACCGAGGCGACCGGCCTGCGTTCCTACCGCGCGTACTCGCTCAACCCATCCAGCGGCGCGCGCGTGGAGACGGTGCTGGCGAACGAAATCGTCACGGTGAAGAACAAGTACAGCGACACGCTGCCAAGCTTCAACCTGGCCGGCTGGCTGGTGCCAAATACGCTGGTGGCGCGGCTGGGCTGGGGCAAGGTCATGTCGCGTCCCTTCATCGACCGCCTGACGCCGACCGTCAACTGTATCGCCAACAGCGGCCAGTCACAGTTCGGCGGCGACGGCAGCGCCGACGACTGCACCGGCGGCAACGTGAACCTGAAGCCCTTCCGCGCCACCAACAAGGACCTGAGCGTGGAGTGGTACCCTTCGCGCGACTCGCAGCTGTCGCTGGCGTTCTTCCGCAAGGACATCGCCAGCTACATCCAGAACGATGTGATCCTGCCGGGGCAGGACGTGTTCGGCGACGGCCGGCTGTGGGACCTGAAGACTTCCATCAACAGCGAAGGCGCCGTGACCAAGGGCTGGGAGCTGGCCGGCCGCACTGCGCTGACCATGCTGCCAGGCCTGCTCGGCGGCCTGGGCCTGGACGCCAACTACACCCGTATGTCGTTCGCCTATGCGCCGGGCAAGGAGCTGCTCAACCCGCTGGACAACACGGTGCTGCCGTATCCGGGCATGTCCCGCAACAGCTACAACGTGGGCATCTGGTATGACCTTGGACAGTGGAATGCGCGCTTGGCCTACAACTATCGCGACGCATATTACACCGGCTCGGTGGACGCCAACGCGTCGCTGCCGGTGTACGGCGAGGCGGTGGGCTTCCTGGACGCCAAGATCCAGTACCGCGTAAACGATAACCTGACCATCTCGTTTGAAGGCAAGAACTTGTCGGATGAAGCGCAATACCTGAACTCCGGTTCCACGTCGCGCCGCAACGAGATGGCTTGGTCGGGCCGGCGCTACTTCGTGGGTGCGACCTACAAGTTCTGATGCAGGTAGTTGCGCCTGCTGCTACAGCAGGCGCAATGACTGATTTCACTACATTCGGCCTTTGGCCGCGCGCCTTTCTCTCCGTGCTTCCTCGAACCGGGCGACCACATGGTGGCCAGCCTGCTGCTGATGGCCGTTACCGCCTCGCTGCCGCCGGCGCCTGTGGGCGTGACACGGAGGCCTGGCAGTTAAGCGAGCAGGTTAAGGATGCCGTCCAGGCCGACGAAGTTGAGGGCCACGCTGGCTTGCTCGCGCACCACCGGCTTGGCGCGGAAGGCGACCGACATGCCGGCCACGCTCATCATCTTCAGGTCGTTGGCGCCGTCGCCCATCACGATGGCTTCGCTGGTGCTGACGCCCAGCGAGGCGCAGCAGTGTTCCACTGTGCGCTTCTTGACTTCGGCGTCCACGATCTCGCCCAGCACCTGGCCGGTCAGCTTGCCGTCGATGATCTCCAGCTCGTTGGCCAGCGTGTAGTCCAGGCCCAGTCGCTCTTTCAGGCGCGCGGTGAAGAAGGTGAAGCCGCCCGACACCAGCAGCGTCTTCAGGCCGGCGCGCTTGACGGCGGCCAGCATGTTCTCGGCGCCCGGCGACAACTGCAGGCGCTCGTCGTAGACGCGCTCCAGCGCGGACGCGTCCAGGCCTTTCAGCAGCGCCACGCGCTTGCGCAGGCTGGCGGCGAAATCGAGCTCGCCGCGCATGGCCGCCTCGGTGATCTCGGACACTTGCGGCTTCAGGCCCTGCATGTCGGCGATCTCGTCGATGCACTCGATGGTGATCAGCGTGGAGTCCATGTCCATGGCCACCAGCTTGTACTCGTCGAGCTTGTGCACGCCCATCATGTAGGTGGCGTCCAGCTGGGCCGCGTGGGCGGCCACTTCGATGGTCTGGCGCAGCGCCACCGAGTAGGTGATGCCTTCGCAGCGGATGGCGTTGTCGGAAATGCGGACGATGCGCTGCGGCGCGGTCAGCGCGGCGATGCGCTCCAGGCGCGCCATGCAGTTGCCCAGGCCTTGCAGCACCAGGTTCATCGTGTGGTCGTTTGCGTTCTTCATCAGGCTACCAATTGTTTAATTGCGGTCTTGATTTGCGTAACACGCGCCGACAGATCCGGCATGTTCGCGGTGATCTTCAGTTTATCCTGCCCGTTGAGCTTGATCTGCTTGTTTTTTTGTATCAGCGTAATGATGCGCATCGGGTCGATCGGCGGCTTGGGCATGAACTGCAGCGTGGCTGCCTCGCTGTGTGCGTCGATCTTGACGATCCCGACCGTGGCCGCTGCGATGCGCAGGCGGTGGGTCTCGACCAGGGCCTTGGCCGCCTCCGGCAATTTGCCGAAGCGGTCGATCATCTCTTCCTGCAGGTCGTCGATCTTGTCCTGGGCAGAACAGTTGGCCAGGCGCTTGTAGATCGAAAGCCGCTCGTGCACGTCGCCGCAGAAATCGGCCGGCAGCAGGGCGGGCACGTGCAGGTTGATCTCGGTGGTGGTCGACAGCGGCGCCGCCAGGTCGGGCTCCTTGCCGGCCTTGAGCGAGCGCACCGCTTCATTCAGCATGTCGGTGTAGAGCTGGAAGCCCACTTCCAGCATTTCGCCGGACTGGTTCTCGCCCAGCACTTCGCCGGCGCCGCGGATTTCCAGGTCGTGCATGGCCAGGTAGAAGCCGCTGCCCAGTTCTTCCATTTGCTGGATCGCATCCAGGCGGCGCTGCGCCTGCTTGCTCAGGCTTTGCACGTCGTTTACCAGCAGGTAGGCATAGGCCTGGTGGTGCGATCGGCCGACGCGGCCGCGCAGCTGGTGCAGCTGCGCCAGGCCGAACTTGTCGGCGCGGTGCATGATGATGGTGTTGGCGGTCGGCACGTCGATGCCGGTCTCGATGATCGTGGTGCACAGCAGGATGTTGTAGCGCTGCGCCACGAAGTCGCGCATCACCTTTTCCAGGTCGCGTTCGTGCATCTGGCCGTGCGCCACGGCGATGCGCGCCTCCGGCAGCAGTTCGGTGAGCGCGGCCATGCGGTTCTGGATGGTTTCCACTTCGTTGTGCAGGAAGTAGACCTGGCCGCCGCGCTTCAGCTCGCGCAGGCAGGCCTCGCGGATGATGCCTTCGTTCTCGCTGCGCACAAAGGTCTTGATCGCCAGGCGCTTTTGCGGCGCGGTGGCGATGACGGAGAAGTCGCGCAGGCCTTCCAGCGCCATGCCCAGGGTGCGCGGGATGGGCGTGGCCGTCAGGGTCAGCACGTCCACTTCGGCGCGCAGGGATTTCAGCGCTTCTTTCTGGCGCACGCCGAACCGGTGTTCCTCGTCGATGATGACCAGGCCCAGGCGATCGAACTTCACGTCGTCCGACAGCAGCTTGTGGGTGCCGATGACGATGTCCAGCGTGCCGTCCGACATGCCCTTGATGGCTTGCGCGATCTCTTTGCCGGTGCGGAAGCGGGACATTTCGGCGATGCGCACCGGCCAGTCCGCAAAGCGGTCGGCAAAGGTTTGCGCGTGCTGCTCGGCCAGCAGCGTGGTCGGCGCCAGGATGGCCACCTGTTTGCCGCCCATGACGGCGATGAAGGCGGCGCGCAGCGCTACCTCGGTCTTGCCGAAGCCGACGTCGCCGCACACCAGGCGGTCCATCGGTTTGCCGGAGGTCATATCCTTGAGCACATTGCCGATGGCGGCTGCCTGGTCGGGCGTTTCGTCAAAGCCGAAGCTGTCGGCGAAGCGCTCGTAGTCGTGCGCCGAGTACGCGAAGGCGTGGCCCTGGCGCAGCGCGCGGCGGGCGTAGAGATTGAGCAGCTCGGCGGCGGTGTCGCGCACCTGTTCGGCGGCCTTGCGCTTGGCTTTTTCCCACTGGCCGGAGCCGAGCGAGTGCAGCGGCGCGTCGTCCGGCGAGGCGCCGGAATAGCGCGAGATCACGTGCAGCTGCGATACCGGCACGTACAGCTTGGTGTCCTTGGCGTATTCCAGGTGCAGGAATTCGGTTTCGCCTTCGCCAAGGTCCATGCTGGTCAGGCCCATGTAGCGCCCGATGCCGTGGTTGATGTGCACCACCGGGTCGCCGATCTTCAGCTCGGACAGGTCGCGCACCATGGATTCGACCTGGGTGACGCCCTCCTGCTTCTTCTTGCCTGCGCGGCGGCCGGAGCCGGCGTACAGCTCGGTTTCGGTAATGAATACCAACTGGCCTTTGCCGGCGGACCATTCGAAGCCTGCGTGCAGCGGGGCCACGCCCAGCATCAGTTTCGCATCCGACTGCAGGAAGCCGTCGAAGCCTTCCACCGGCGCCAGCGTGAGATCGAACTCGCCGAAGTACTGCTGCAGCGTTTCGCGCCGCCCGTTCGATTCGGCGCACACCATCACGCGGCGGCCGGATTGCAGCAGGTAGGCGCGCAGGTTGGTGAGCGGATCGTCCAGGTGGCGGTTGACGGCGATGTTGGGCACCGGCGCGGAGATCTCCGAAGCCTGTCCCAACTCTTCGCGGCTGATGCTGATGCGCGCGTGCGGCTTGGCCAGCGTGAAGAACTGCTCGTCGCCGAGGAAGATGGCCTCGGGCGCCAGAATGGGGCGCTCACGGTCCGACTTCAGGAAGCGGTAGCGCGACTGCGTATCGAGCCAGAAGCGCTTGATGGCGGCGTCGATGTCGCCCACCATGGCCAGCGTGGAGCCTTCGGGCAGGTAGTCGAACAGCGTGGCCGTCTGGTCGAAGAACAGCGGCAGGTAGTACTCGATACCGGCCGAGGCGATCCCGCTGCTGATGTCCTTGTAGACAACGGAGCGCGAGGGATCGCCCTCGAACTGCTCGCGCCAGCGGCTGCGGAAGGTGGTGCGGGCCGTTTCGTCCATCGGGAATTCGCGCCCGGGCAGCAAACGCACTTCGCTGACCGGGTACAGCGAGCGCTGGGTGTCGGCGTCGAAGGTGCGGATGGTCTCGATGGTGTCGCCGAACAGGTCCAGGCGGTATGGCAGCGCGGACCCCATGGGGAACAGGTCGATCAGGCCGCCGCGCACCGAGTATTCGCCGGGCGACATCACCTGCGTCACGTGGGTGTAGCCGGCCAGCGTGAGCTGGGACTTCAGCTTGGCCTCGTCCAGCGACTCGCCCTTCTTGAAGAAGAAAGTGTAGGCGGCCAGGAAGGACGGCGGCGCCATGCGCACCAGCGCGGTGGTGGCCGGGACGATCATCACGTCGCACTGGCCGGTCTGGATCTCGTGCAGCGTGGCCAGGCGCTCGGACACCAGGTCCTGGTGCGGCGAGAAGGCGTCGTAGGGCAGGGTTTCCCAGTCGGGAAGCAGGTGGCAGCGCAGTGCCGAGTCCGCGCCGTCGCCGGCAAACCAGGGGATTTCGTCGAGCAGGCGTTGACCGTCGCTGGCGTTGGCGACGATGACGGCCAGCATTTGGCCGCGCGCCTTCAGTTCAAGCGCGGCTTGTGCCAGCGCGCAGGCGTCGGCGGAACCATGCAGGGTAGGGAGCGCAAAGCGGTTGCCAGGCTTCGGAAGTGCTTTTTTTAAGTCAAAGGACATCGATGACATCTATGAATTGTTGAGCGCGCGGGAAGGGTCTCCGCGCGCTGCGGACATTATAGACGATGCCACTGTTTGGCGGGTTACGCCGCGGCGCAGCCAAGCCGCCCTACGGCCTTCCCGGCTTTCAGGTGCCGAGCTTCAGCTGCAGGCCGCTATCTGTATAGACAGGTTCGGCCTTGAAGCCGGGTACCGTGATGCTGTCGAACTTGCCTTTCAGGCCGGCGGCGGAGATCACGTTGAGCGTGTCGCCTGCGGCCGGCTTGTAGCCGTTCTGGAAGCTCACCGTGAGGGTGCCGCCCGCCACCGTCATCGTTCCCGCCACGGCCAGGCGGCCTTGCATGCCGCTGCCCAGCTTGAGCTCCAGGGCGCCGCTGGCCAGTTGCGTGTAGCCCCCGGCCAGCGCCAGGCTGGCCGGCGCGTTGCTGACCAGCGTGCCGCCGCTGACGTAGACATCGCCCTTGCCGAACGCGCCGGCGCTGTTGCCCTCCAGGCGGCCGCCTTCCAGCACGGTGCCGCCGGTCCAGCTGTTGTTGCCGCCCAGTTTAAGGGTGCCGCTGCCTTGCTTGGTCAGCTTGCCGCTGCCCGAGATGTCGTTGCGCCAGCGGTCGACGGCATGGAAGCCGCCCTTGGCCGCGTCCATGGCCACCACCACGTTGCCGCTGAAGACGCCGTAGCCATCGGCCGCGGCGAACAGGTTCAGGCGCCCCCAGCCTTCGGCGTCGTCCAGGATCGGATAGCCGGACGGCAGGGCGGTGGTTTTCAGCACCACGCGGCGCTGCGCTTCGCTCAGGTAGGGCAAACGGGTTTCCAGCAGCACTTCGGCACCCTTCGGCACCACGGCCGGCGCGTTGGTGGGCCCCGTGGGCGCGAAGCCGAAGGTCAGGCGGCGGAGGTAGGCGGCCTTGGTGGCCGCGTAGTCCGCAAAGCGGTCGTTGGCGGCCGTGCCGGCATGGGCATAGTCGTAGAACGTGTCGGCGGTGGTGCCGGTCTTGAGCATCAGCGTGGCGCGCGCCTGCGCCACGGCGGCTGACTTGGTGGCTGCCATGGCAGGGTCCAGCAGGTTGGCTGCCGCGACGGCCTGGGCCTGCACGCGGCCGCTGATCACGTCCAGCGGCGAGTGCATGCCGGCCAGGATGCGGTTTTCACCCAGTTCCAGGCCGCGCGCGATGATTTCCTGGTAGCGCTCCGGCAGCGCGTAGGCCATGCCCAACGCGCCGCGCACCGCTTCGGCAGAGTGACCGCTGGTGAAGCCGCCGTCGGTGGTGGGGGTGCTGCTCTTGGCCGGGACCAGCGCCGGCACCACCACCACGCTGCTGCTCCAGCGGTAAGGGCGGGCATATTTATAGAAGCGCTTGGCCGGTTCGGTCGAGCCGTTGTTGCCCATGGCGTTGACCAGCGCGACCACGTTGCCGAATTCGGCGTTAGCGCTACCGGCGACGCCTGTATTATTGCCGCTGTCGTTGTACAGCACCGTGGTGGCGTCGGCCGGGATGCCGGTGATGCTGGTGGTCTGGCGTGCGGCGCTGCGCCAGGCTTCGGTCAGCGGGCCCATGCCGTCAGTCAGGCTGTAGCCCTTGCCGCGCCGGTCGTCGAGGTAGGCAGCCAGTTCCTGCGCAGGGGTGCGGCTGGCGGTGGTTTTGACCACGTAGTCGATGTTGGCGTTGTGGACGGCGGCGTTGACGATGGTACCGCCCGGCGTGCCGTCGTTCGGCAGGCCGGTCCAGGCCGACGCGACAACGGCCGGGAAACCGGCGGCGGCCGGCGCGGTCTGGCCGGCATCGACGATTTCGGTAAGCGGCTTCCAGATGTCGAGCATGCCGATCAGAACGCGTACGCCGGCGTTGGTGGCGGCGGTGGCGTAGCGCGCGTCGCCGCGCTGGTTGCTGGCGACGTTGTCGACAAAGGCGGGCACGTTGGCCGGGACGGGCGCCGTATCGGCGGCGCCCTGGTCTGCCGGGGCGGCAGGGATGGCCAGGAGCTGCGGCGGGTTGTTGTCCGAGCCGCCGCAGGCGGCCAGCGCCAGGGCGGCGCTCACCGCAAGTGCCAGCGGAAGGCGGCGCAACAGATTCAGGTCTTGCATGGGATTCCTTGGGTAGTTAAGACAGGGCTAAAAAAACTACCCGCATGCTACCCATGCAATATGACGACCTTGTGACCGCTAACATTGCTTCCGGGGTGCTTAGTCCAGCACCGGCCGGCCGTTTAGCGCCTGCACCGGGCGGTTGTTCGGATGGTGGATCACTTCGGCGAACTCGGCCAC
Organism: Massilia sp. NBRC 108631; assembly: GCF_059704565.1. Taxonomy (NCBI): domain Bacteria; kingdom Pseudomonadati; phylum Pseudomonadota; class Betaproteobacteria; order Burkholderiales; family Oxalobacteraceae; genus Massilia; species Massilia sp. NBRC 108631. Next base: position 83,310 of record NZ_BAAKJE010000102.1, on the reverse strand, counting down.
CTGCGCTTTCGATACCGTCACCGGGTTCTTCATCACCAGCCAGCGCACGCCTTCGGAGCACGGCGGCGTGGTCAGCGAGCCGCTGAAGCGGTAGTAGGCATGCTTGGCGGGCAGCAGGGCCGCGGCCGACAGCGGTGTCGCCAGCGCGGTTTTCAGGCCGGCTTCCTTCGGCAGTTGCGGCCACAGCGCGGCCAGCGCCTTGTTCTCCGCGCCTTCCTTGAACATCACGGCCACCACGGCCAGGTTGCCGTCCTTGTCGGCATGCACCAGGTGCACTTCCAGCGGATAGGACACGCCGGCGATCAGGTTTTCGCTGGGGGCGTGGAAGTGGTACTGCTTCAGCTCGAAACGTTCGCCGTCCAGCCACAGCGCGCTGCCGGGCGTGAAGCCTACTTGCAGCGTGTGGCCGTTGTTCAGGACTTCATTGCCGCCTGCCTTGTAGTCCATCTTCAGCGGCTTGAGCGCCGCATGGATGCTGCCTTTCAGGTCCACCGGCGACTGGTTCTTGCCGCTCTGGCAGGCGTAGTTGTCCGGCGACAGCTTGGCCCACTGCTCCGGGCCTTCGGCGCCGGCGTAGCCCCAGTGGCCGGCGTCGGCTGCGAATGCGGTGTGGCCGATGCATGCCATCAGGGCCGCGAGTGCGAATCGTTTCATTTGTAAAGCTCCATGGTTTGATTGCGCCTTCTTATTTTGGTAGAGGCGTGCTGACGAATATACGCGGAAAGTTGCCGCTGGTAATTACGCCAGCCTTAAGAAGGTGCTAAACCTGTGCCGGATTCGCAACGCCGAAAGGCACGTGCACCATGGGGATGGTGCCGCCCTCGGACTTCAGGTGGCTGAGCTGGTCGTCGAAGAAGATGTGGGGCTTGAGGATGGACAGCACGCGCGCCTTGTCCATGCCGCCCAGGAAGAACGTTTCGTTGGCCGACACGCCCCAGTTCTTCAGGGTGGTGACCACCCGTTCGTGCGAAGGTGCGCTGCGGGCCGTGATGATGGCGATGCTCAGGATGCGCTTGTACGCCGGGTCGCTGCGCGCCAGCACGGCCTCGTAGCGCTGCATCACGTGCAGCTTGCGAAACAGGTCCGCCAGCGGGCCGGGACGGTGCGGGATGGCCACGCGCTCGGTTTCGTGGGCGTGAAATTCCAGCACGTCGTGGTTGCGTTTGTAGACGGTTTCGGATTCGTCGTCGGCGATCACGCCGTCGAAGTCGAAGGCCACGCGCAGCTCCATGTCGTCCTCGTCGTCCTCGATCAGGGACGGCAGCACCAGGCCGGCGGGATAGTTGTTGTCCAGCGCACTGCGCACGTCGGCCGCGTTCGCGCTCAGGAACAGCGAGGTGTTGAACGCGGGCAGATAAGTGTAGGGCGACTTGCCGGTGACGAAGGCGGCGCGCGAGATGTCCAGGCCGTAGTGGGCGATCGACTTCATCACGCGCAGGCCGGTTTCGGGCGAGTTGCGCGACAGGAGCACCACCTCCACCGGCATCTGGCCGGGGAAGTGCTTGTTGATGTTGAGGAAGCGCCGGATGAAGGGGAACGCCACGCCCTTGCCCAGTATCGTGTCGATGTGGGCTTCCTGGTACTTGCGGTATTCCTCTTCGCCGCTGTCGACATACACCTGGTGCGAGGCGCTCAGGTCGAACAGGGCGCTGGAGGCGATGCCGATCACCAGCTTGTTGTGGATGGGGTAGGACATCAGGGCTTCCGCAGCACGCCGCTGACCTGGAAGCGGATTTCGCCGTCCGCACCGGGCGTGGTGGTGATGTGCAGCTCGCTGATGCCGTGCTGCGCGGCGGCCAGCAGCAGCGGGCTGACGGCGTTGGCGATCAGCGCCTGCTCGACGCTGGGTTGCGCAGGGATGGGGGCGCGCGCCGGCCTGGCGACGATGGTGGCGTCGACATCCACCTCTGCCTGCTCATCGGCAGCGGCCAGGCCGGCAGGGCCTGGGACTGGCGCCGGAACTGCGGGCGAGGGCACGGAGGCCGGCGCGGTCGGCGCGGCGCGGGCGGCGGGCGGCGGCAGGGTGTCGGCCGGCGAGGCATCCGCCGCGCCGAAGAACTGGTTCACCATCCAGCCGAATTCGCGCCGCGTGGTTACGCAGTAGATCGGCGTGGCTTGCGGGAACACGCGCTGCACCGCGCCGCTGGCTTTGAGCTGGTCCGGGTCCACCGCCAGGATGAAGATGCCGTGCCTTCCTTCCTCGATCGGCATCCACTGGTTCTGCACCACGAATTCGCGGTTGAAACTGTCCAGCAGGCCTTGCGGGCGGCGCCGGTCCACCTGGAACATGAAGTAGGGCACGCCGAAGAAGTCGGCCAGCGCACGGCCCACCAGCGCCGGCTTGATCGCCAGTTCGTCCAGCAGGACGTCTTCGATATCGACATTGCGGGCCGCCGCGCTGCGCAGCGCCTGTTCCAGCTGCACGCGCGGCAGCGCCGCTTCGGACAGCATGGCGGCGAAGCGGCTGCGCTCGCGCGTGGGCGCCTTGTGGCGGTGCGCGAAGGCGATGGCGATCGAGTCGCACAGGTGCTGCACGCCTTCCTCCACCATGGCGTCGAAGGCGCCGCCCTTGTGGTTGTTGATCAGCTGGAGCACGCCCAGCACCGCGCCGTCGTCGGCCAGGATGGGCGCCACCAGCATCTGCTGCGTGCGGTAGCCGGTGCGCCGGTCCACGCCCTGCTGGAAGCACAGGGCGTCGTCGTGGCGCCGCAGTTCGGCCTCGTCGTACACGTCCAGCAGGTTGAGCGTCTTTTTCGACAGCGCGGCGTAGCCGGCGATGCTTTGCGCCGAGATGGGCAGCTTGAGCTGCTTGAACGAGGCCAGCCCGGTTTTCACCTTGGACACCATGCTGGCCTTGTCGTCCGACAGGGCGTAGACGGTGAGCCGGTCGCCGCTGAACAGCTCGCACAGCTCGGCCGACATCTCCAGCATGATGTCGTCGATGTCCTGCGTGGCGTGGATCTTGTTGGTCAGCAGCTGCAGGCGCTTGAAGAAGTGCAGCCGGTCTTCGGCCGAGCTAATTGCCGCGCTCATTGGCGCTTACCGCCGGGGCGGATGCCGGGTGGCGTGGTGACCACGGTGGCGTCCTGGTCCTGCGCGCCTGGCAGCGGCAGGCCCACGCCGGAGACCTGGGTGGCGTCCGGGTCCGCGCCGGGATCGCCGCGGGTGGCAGCCGGGGCGCCGCCCGGCTGGAACGGCGGCGGCATGGTGCTGTACGACTGGGCGCCTGGGGCCGGGGACAGGAAGGAGTTTGCCACGCGCGCCTGCGGCGGCATGGTGTCGTCCAGGCCCACTTCGTCGCCGTTCAGGGCGCGTTTCAGGTCTTCCTTGAAGCTGCGCGCGCTGGCATAGCGGTCTTCCGGGCGCTTGGCCAGGGCGCGCAATACCACGCGGTCGAACATGGGGCTGATCAGGGGATTGAGGGTGCTGGGCAGCGCCGGCTGCTCGTAGACGATCTTCTGCTGCACCTCGAACAGGCCCTTGCCGGTAAACGGCTTTTCGCCGGTGAGGAACTGGTACAGCACGATGCCGGCGGCGAAAATGTCCGAGCGCGGCCCGACCGCCTGGCCGGTGATCTGCTCGGGCGACATGTAGCTGGGCGTGCCGACCATGGTGCCCGCTTCGGTGTGCTTGGCGTTTACGTCCTGCATGCGCGCCACGCCGAAATCGGTCAGCTTCACCCGCAGCTGCCCGCTGAGCATGATGTTGGCCGGCTTGATGTCGCGGTGGATGATGCCTTGCTGGTGGGCGTAGTCCACCGCATCCAGCAGTTCGCACGTCATGCGCACCGAATCCTCCAGCGTGAAGTCGAGCGAGAACACCTGGCTGTCGTCGAAATAGCTGCCCAGCTCTTCGCCGGCGATCAGTTCCATCACCAGGTAGGCTTCGCCGTCTTCCTCGCCGAAGTCGTACACGGTGACGATGTTGGGGTGGTTCAGGCGCGCGACCGCCTGCGCCTCTTGCGTGAAGCGCGCGGAGTACTCGGCCCGCATGGCCGGATCGTTGATCCGGCCCATGTGGATGACTTTGATGGCGACCCGGCGGTTCAACTTGGGATCGACACCCTCATAGACCAGGCCCATCGCGCCGCGCCCAAGCACGCGCAATAATTGATACCGGCCCAGCTGCTTCAGTTCATTCATGTGGCTATGTGTGGTGTGGGACAAACGAAAGATTCAGTTTATAGCAGAAACGTCTCGTCGTATGATAAGCGAATGACAACCTTGTTATCCAGCGCCCATGCAAATAAATATCGGTAGCGTGGTGCCGGGCCATTCCGGCGGCTACCTGCTGCGGCGCGCGCTGGCCCCGGGCGTGTGGCTGGCCGACAGCCCGGAAGGCCGGCAGGTGGCGCTGAAGCTGGCGCCGCCGCCTGCTTTTCCGCCTGTCGGCGTGCGCCATCCCTGCATTGTGGCGGTGCTGGAGGCCGGCGCCGGCCTGGGCGGCGCGCACGCCGTTCCTTATATCGCCCTCGAGTATATGGATGGGCCGTCGCTGCCCGCGCTGCTGCAAGCCGGGCCGCTGCCGCCGGTGCGCGCCGTGGCGTGGATGGCACAGTTGCTCGACGGCTTGGCGTATGCGCACGGCCACGGCGTGGTGCATCGCGACATCAAGCCTTCGAACCTGCTGCTCGATGCCGGGGGCAAGCTGAAGATCTCCGACTTCGGCCTGGCCAGCCCGGCCGGCGCCGGCAGCGCGCACGGCACGCCCGGCTACATGGCGCCGGAGCAGATGCGCGGCCAGGCCGACTGCCGCAGCGACCTGTTTGCCGCCGCCGTGGTGCTGTACCAGATGCTTGCCGGCCGCCGGCCCTACGAAGGCACGCCGTTCCAGCTGATGCAGCAAGTGCTGCTGGAAGCGCCGCCGCCGCTGCCGCCGGCGCTGCGCGCTTTCGAGCCGGTGCTGGCGTGCGGACTGGCTAAAAACCCGTCCGGCCGCTATCAGCATGCGAGCGAATTCCGGGACGCCATCCTTGCGATGACTTATGCATAACGCGGCGCATCTTGCAATATATTTAGACCAACAAATGCGTGACAAAAAAGAATTATTTTCTGCAATATTTTTTGGAAATTCTAGTATAGTCGTGGTCGAAAACTGGACTGATTGCCAAGGGTGGTGGAGTGGATATTGATTCTTTGCTGGTGGACGTGGAGGCGGATGCGCCCTGCGGTCCCAATCTCGAGTACGACCCGGAATTCCTGGAGCTCGAACAGGCCATCCTGGGCAAACCCGAGGTTCAGTATGGCGACACCATCACCCCGGCCGTGCCTCCCGAATGGAAGGTGGTCAAGCGCCTGGCTGCCGGTTTGCTGGAGCGCAGCCGCGACCTGCGGCTGGCGGTGTCGCTGGCGCGCGCGCTGCTCGCGCTTGAGGGCATGCCCGGCCTGGCCAACGGCCTGGCGCTGATCGAGCGGCTGCTGGAGCAGCGCTGGGACAGCGTCCATCCCCAGCTCGACCCCGACGACGGCATGGACCCCATGCTGCGCATTAACTCCCTGGCCACGCTGGCCGACAACGCCTTCCTGCGCGAAGTGAAAGAGGCCACGCTGCTGATGCTGCCCGGACTGGGGCCGCTGTCGCTGCGCACGCTGGAAGTGGCCAACGGTGAACTGCAGCCAGCCGAAGGCGAGAGCAAGGTCGAGCTGCATTCGATTGCCGCCGCGCTGCAGGACGCCGATCCCGAACGGGTGGCCGCCAGCAGCGCCGGCCTGGCTGCCGCCTGCGACAGCGTGACGCAGATCGAGGTGACCCTGGTGCGCCAGGTGGGCAGTTCGCAGGCGCTGAACCTGGATGCCCTGGTGCGCCTGTTGCGGCGCGGCCGCGATTTCTTCGCCGGGCAGGGCGGCGGCGAGCGCGCCGGAGGCGCTGCTGCCGAGGGCGAAGCGGAAGGCGAGGATGCCGACGCAGTCTCCGGCGGCGCAGCTGCCGGCAAGGGCGGCACGCGCGCCGCCGCCATCAGCGGCGACGTCACCAGCCGGGCCGATGTGATCCGCATGCTCGACAAGATTAACAAGTATTACCAGCAGTACGAGCCGTCCAGTCCCGTACCTTTGTTGCTGGAGCGCGCCAAGCGCCTGGTTCCGAAGAACTTCTTCGAAATCATGGAGGACCTGGCGCCGGACGGCATGACGCAGCTGCTGGTGGTCAGCGGCCCGCGTGAAGAAGAATCACAGCAGAGCGAATATTAAATTCGAGAGTACCAGGCAGCAAACCGGGTCGTTTCTATCACTAGGAGGAGTAAATCGTGGGCAAAGAAAGTAGCCAGAAGTTCATCGCGCGCAACCGCGCGCCGCGCGTGCAGATCGAATACGACGTGGAAGTCTACGGCGCGGAAAAAAGCGTGCAGTTGCCCTTCGTGATGGGCGTGCTGGCCGACTTGTCCGGCCAGCCGGCCGATCCGCTGGCGCCGGTGGCGGACCGCAAATTCCTGGAGATCGACGTCGACAACTTCGACGAACGCCTGAAATCGATGAAGCCGCGCATCGCGGTGCAAGTGCCCAACACGCTGACCGGCGAGGGCAATATGGCGGTCGACATGACCTTCGAGAGCATGGACGACTTCACCCCGGCCGCCGTGGCGCGCAAGGTGGAATCGCTGAACAAGCTGCTCGAAGCGCGCGGCCAGCTGTCCAACCTGCTGACCTATATGGACGGCAAAACCGGCGCCGAAGAGCTGATCGGCAAGCTGCTGGCCGAACCGGCCCTGATGCAGGCCCTGACCTCGGCACCGAAGCCGCAAGAATAATCGACGGAGGAATTGATGGCACAGATCACTGAAGCACAACAAGGCGCCACCGGCACCCTGGAAATGAGCGACTTCGGCAGCTTGCTGCAGAAGGAGTTCAAGCCGCAATCGGACAAGGCCAAGGAAGCGGTCGAGAACGCGGTCAAGACGCTGGCCGAGCAGGCGCTGAGCGGCACCAACCTGATTTCGAACGACGTGCTGGGCACCATCGAGGGCCTGATCGCGGCGCTGGACAAGAAGCTCACCGAGCAGATCAACCTGATCATGCACACCGACGAGTTCCAGAAGCTGGAAGGCGCCTGGCGCGGCCTGCACCACCTGGTCAACAACACCGAGACCGATGAAACGCTGAAGATCCGCGTGATGAACATCTCGAAGAGCGACCTGGGCAAGACGCTGAAGAAGTTCAAGGGCACGGCCTGGGACCAGAGCCCGATCTTCAAGAAAATGTACGAAGAAGAGTTCGGCCAGTTCGGCGGCGAGCCGTTCGGCTCCATCGTGGCCGACTACTACTTCGACAACAGCGCGCCCGACGTCGAGCTGCTGTCCGGCATGGCGAAGATCGCCGCGGCCGCGCACGCGCCGCTGATCGCCGCTGCCGCACCGTCGGTGATGCTGATGGAATCGTGGCAGGAGCTGTCGAACCCGCGTGACCTGACCAAGATCTTCCAGACCCCGGAACATGCCGCCTGGCGTTCGTTCCGCGAGTCCGAGGATGCGCGCTACGTCGGTCTGGCCATGCCGCGCTTCCTGGCGCGCCAGCCTTACGGCGCCAAGACCGACCCGGTGGAAGCGTTCGACTTCGAGGAAGACACTTCGGCCGCCGGCAGCAAGAACTACACCTGGGCCAACGCGGCCTACGCCATGGCGGTCAACATCAACCGCTCCTTCAAGGAATACGGCTGGTGCTCGCGCATCCGCGGCATCGAGTCCGGCGGCGCGGTCGAAGGGCTGCCGGTGCACAGCTTCCCGACCGACGACGGCGGCGTGGCCATGCAATGCCCGACCGAGATCGCCATCTCGGACCGCCGCGAAGCGGAGCTGGCGGCCAACGGCTTCATGCCGCTGGTGCACAAGAAGAACACCGATTTCGCCGCCTTCATCGGCGCGCAGTCGCTGCACAAGCCGGCCGAGTACGACGACCCGGACGCCACCGCCAACGCCAACCTGGGCGCGCGCCTGCCGTACCTGTTCGCCACCTGCCGCTTTGCGCATTACCTGAAATGCATCGTGCGTGACAAGATCGGTTCCTTCAAGGGGCGCGATGAGATGGAACGCTGGCTGAGCAACTGGATCAACCGTTACGTCGACGGCGACCCGGCCAACTCCAGCGAAGGAACCAAGGCGATGAAGCCATTGGCGGCGGCCGAAGTGATCCTCGAGGAAGTGGAAGGCAATCCAGGCTACTACACCTCCAAGTTCTTCCTGCGCCCGCACTACCAGCTGGAAGGCCTGACCGTGTCGCTGCGGTTGGTGTCCAAGCTGCCGTCGGCCAAAGGCGGTTGATTTTTACAGTTTGTAGTCCACACACACTAGGAGAATAAAAATGGCAGTAGACATGTTCCTGAACCTGGGCGCCACGATCAAAGGCGAAACCCAGGATAGCGCGCAAAAAGCAGCCGGCGATATCGACGTGCTGGCATGGAGCTGGGGCGCGTCCAACTCCGGTTCCTTCCACGCCGGCGGCGGCGGCGGCGCAGGCAAGGCCAACTTCCAGGATATCTCGATCACCAAATACCTGGACAAGGCTTCGCCGGCCCTGCTGATCGCGCTGGCCAAAGGCGCGCACATTCCGGTGGCCAAGCTGCTGGTGCGCAAAGCCGGCGAGGGACAGCAGAAGTACCTGGAACTGACCATGACCAAGGTGCTGGTGACCTCGGTATCGACCGGCGGCAGCGGCGGCGAGGACCGCCTGACCGAGAACGTCAGCCTGAACTTCGCTGAAGTGAAGTTCGAGTACTTCCTGCAGAACGAAAAAGGCGTTACCGCTTCGGGCGGCGTGTTCAACTGGGACATCGCCGGCAACATCGCCAAGTAATCGCAAGCTGCCGGGGCCTGTGCGCCCCGGCTTTTTTCTCCTCTCGTTTTATCTCAGGGCTCCTTATGGACGCGCAACAGCTCATTTCCGAAGGCCGGCTTGGCGAGGCGCTCACCGCGCTGCAAGGCCAGATCCGTAAAGACCCCTCCAACGCGAAACTCCGAACTTTCCTGTTCCAGCTGCTCTGCGTGCAGGGCCAGTGGAACCGCGCACTGACGCAACTGAACGTGGCCGCCGAGCTGGATGCGGCCACCTTGCCGATGGCGCAAACCTACCGCGAAGCGATCCAGTGCGAGGCGCTGCGCGATGAAATCTTTGCCGGCAAACGCGTGCCCGTGGTGTTCGGCGAACCGGTGGCGTGGATCGCCCTGGTTGCCGAGGCGCTCAAGCTGGAAGGCGAGGGCAATGCCGCCGCCGGCGCGCAGGCCCGCGCGCGCGCCTTCGAGGACGCACCGGCCAGTGCCGGCCGCATCAACGGCGAAGCCTTCGCCTGGCTGGCCGACGCCGACGCGCGCATCGGCCCGGTGCTGGAGGTGATCATGAACGGGCGCTACATCTGGGTGCCGGTACAGCATGTGAGCCGCATCGAAATCGAAGCCCCGGCCGACCTGCGCGACAAGGTGTGGATGCCGGCCACCTTCACCTGGACCAACGGCGCCAGCACGGTCGGGCTGATCCCGACGCGCTACGCCGGCACGGTGCGCGAGGGCGCCGACGACGCGCTGCTGCTGGCGCGCCGCACCGAATGGCGCGAGGACGGCGTGGGACTGGGCCAGCGCATGTTCGCCACCGACGCGGCCGACTACGCGCTGATGGACGTGCGCAGCATCGAACTCGACGGCGTTGACGGCGCCGCCGGCGGCAATGGCTGAACTGGCGCCACGCGAGCGGCTCCAGCCTTCGCTGCTGGACCGCCTGACCGACGACGAGCCGGAGAGCAGCGTCGAGTCGCGCGAGCGGCGCGTGCTGTCGCTGCGCACGCTGCGCGAGAGCGTGCTGCGCGACCTGGCCTGGCTGCTCAATACCACCAATCTGCTGTCCGTCACCGAGCACCAAAAGCTGCCGCACGTGGCCAACTCCGTGGTCAACTACGGCATGCCGGACATCTCCGGCATCTCCGTGGCGGGCATGAACCTGACCGAGCTGGAACGCGGCATCCGCCAGGCCATCTGGGACTTCGAGCCGCGCCTGATACGGGCCTCGGTGACCGTCAAGGCGGTGCCGGCCGAGTCGGACCGCAACACCATCATGTTTGAAATCGAAGGCGATATGTGGGCGCAACCTTACCCGGAACGGCTGTACCTGAAAACTGAACTGGACGTGGACCGCGCCAGCATCCGCGTGACGGAGAACACTTCCGGCAAGGGATCGGCGGCATGAATCCGCGCCTGCTGCGCTATTACAGCCAGGAACTGCAGCACCTGCGCGAAGTGGGCGGCGAGTTCGCCAAGGAGTATCCCAAGATAGCCGGCCGCCTGGGCCTGGAAGGCTTCGACTGCGCCGACCCCTACGTGGAGCGCCTGCTGGAAGGCTTCAGCTTCCTGGCCGCGCGCGTGCAGATGAAGATCGACGCCGAGTTCCCGCGCTTTACGCAGCACATGTCCGAGCTGGTGTACCCGCACTTCCTGGCGCCCACGCCGTCGATGGCGGTGGTGCAGCTGCAGCCGGACCTGGGCAATCCCGCGCTCAAGCAGGGCTACGTGGTGCCGCGCGGCACCGCCATGCGCAGCGTGCTGGGCAAGGGCGACACGACCGCCTGCGAATACCGCACCGCGCACGACGTGACCATGTGGCCGGTGGAACTGCTGGAAGCCAAGTTCTTCACGCACAGCGGCGCATTGTTCGGCGCTGGTGCCGGGAACGGCGCGGCGCTGCCGGGCAGCGTCAAGGCCGGCATCCGCCTGAAACTGCGCACGGCCGGCGGCGTGCCGTTCCGCGCCTTGCCGCTGGATCGCCTGGCACTGAACCTGCGCGGCAGCGACGAGATGCCGGTGAAGATTTATGAACGCATCCTGGGCAGCGTGGAAGGGGTGCTGGTGGCCTCGGCCAGCGCCAGTACGCTGCTGCCGAGAAGCGCCGTGGCGCCGCTGGGCTTCAGCGAGGACGAGGCGCTGCTGCCGAGCGGGCGCCGCACCTTCCAGGGCTACCGCCTGCTGCAGGAGTATTTCGCCTTCCCGCAGCGCTTCCAGTTCGTCGAGCTGCGCGGCCTGCAGCAGGCGCTGGGCCGTTGCGCGGAAACCGAGGTGGAACTGGTGATCCTGCTCAACAAGGGCGACGCGCTGCTGGAGCAAATGCTGGACGCGTCCAACTTCGCGCTCAACTGCACGCCGGCCATCAACCTGTTCCAGCGCCGCGCCGACCGCATCAACGTCAGCGGCGACGAGTTCGAGTACCACGTGCTGGTGGACCGCACCCGGCCGATGGACTTCGAGGTGTTCCAGATCGACGAGGTGACCGGCTACGGCACCGGCCCCAACGCCGAGCAGGCGTTCCGGCCTTTCTACACCGCCAAGGATATCGGCGGCCTGCACCAGGACAAGGCCTTCTACCATGTGCGGCGCGAGCCGCGCCTGATCTCGCAGCGCCAGCGCAAGGTCGGTCCGCGCTCGAGCTACATCGGCAGCGAAACCTTCATTTCCATCGTGGACGCGGCCGAGGCGCCGTACCGCAGCGACCTGCGCCAGCTCGGCCTGTCGGTCTGGTGCACCAACCGCGACCTGCCGCTGTCCATGCCGCTGGGCGTGGGCAAGACCGATTTCATCCTGGAATCCGGCGCGCCCGTCACGGCGGTGCGCTGCCTGGCCGGCCCCAGCCAGCCGCACGCCTCGTTCGCCGAAGGCGCGGTGGCTTGGCGCCTGCTGAACCACCTGTCGCTCAACTACCTGTCGCTGACCGACAGCGACGCGCGCCAGGGCGCGGTGGCGCTGCGCGAAATGCTGTCGCTGTACTGCCATGCGGGCGACCTGAACGGACAGCGCCAGATCGAAGGCGTGCAGTCGATCGGCACCGCCAGCATCACGCGCCGCATGCCGTCGCCGGGCCCGATCACCTTCGGGCGCGGCCTGCAGGTGACCGTCACGCTGGACGACGCGGCCTTCGAGGGCACCGGCGCCTTCCTGCTGGGCGGCGTGCTGGCGCAGTTCTTCGCGCAGTATGTGTCCATCAACTCCTTCACCGAGACGGTGGTGCGCACCATCGGGCGCGGCGAGATCATGCGCTGGCCGGCCAAGGGGGGCGCATGCGCGATCCTGTAGAAACCGAGCTGGAACTGGAGCGCAAGGCTGCGCGCATGGACTTTTTCCAGGTGCTGCGGCTGATCGAGAATGCGCACCCGGAGCTGCCGCGCATCGGCGCTTCGCTGCGCCCGCGCGACGACGCGGTGCGCTTCGGCCAGGACCCGTCGCTGACCTTCCACCCCGGCGCGCTGGGGCAGTTCCTGCGCGGCGGTTCGAACGGCGCCGACGCGCGCGCGCGCCTGGCGGTGAATTTTTTTGGCCTGCTGGGCGCCAACGGCCCGCTGCCCATCCACATCACCGAATACACGCGCGACCGCCTGCGCAACGGCGGCGACGGCACCTTGCTGGCCTTTTTCGACGTGTTCCACCACCGCATGCTGTCGCTGTTCTACCGCGCGCGGGCGCAGGCGGAACCGGCCATCAACCTGGACCGCGAGGACGGCGACCGCTATGCGGAGTTCGTCGGCAGCCTGTTCGGCATCGGGGCGCCGGCCTTGCGCCAGCGCGACGACATCGGCGACTTCGCCAAGCTGCATTTCGCCGGCCTGCTGGCCAATAATGCGCGGCCCGCCTCCGGCCTGGTGTCCATCCTGCGCGAGTATTTCAAGCTGCCGGTGGCGGTGGAGCAGTTCACCGGCCATTGGATGCGGCTGCCGCCGGAGATCCAGTCGCGCATCGGCCGCGCCGAGGACGGCAACCGGCTGGGCGTGTCCACCGTCCTCGGTTGCAAGGTATGGGACTGCCAGAACAAATTCCGCATCGTCATCGGCCCGATGGGCTTTGCCGACTATGAACGCATGCTGCCCGGCGGCGACAGCATGAAGCGCCTGCTGGCCTGGGTGCGCAATTACGCCGGCACGGCCCTGGACTGGGACGTGCGCCTGATCTTGAAAAAAGAAGAAACCCCGCCGTTGCGGCTGGGCGCCGGGGCCGGCAGCGGCCTGCGGCTTGGCTGGAGCACCTGGCCAGCCGGCGCCGCGCCACTCCGCAATCCGGATCAATTGCTCATCAACCCAAGCGCCCATGCGGGCTAAGGAAAATCACCATGGCAGAAATCAGTCGCGTCGCCCTGTTCGGGAAATTGAACTCGCTGTGCTACCGCGCCATCGAAAGCAGCACCGTCTTTTGCAAGCTGCGCGGCAACCCCTACGTGGAACTGGTGCACTGGATGCACCAGATCCTGCAGTTGCAGGATTCCGACCTGCTGCGCCTGGTCAAGCACTATGAGCTGGACGCGGCCGGCCTGGCGCGCGACCTGACGGCGGCGCTAGACCGCCTGCCGCGCGGCTCCACCTCGGGCATCGACCTGTCCTCGCAGCTGGAGGAATCGGTGGAGCGCGCCTGGGTGTATGGCACGCTGATGTTCGGCGAATCGCAGATCCGCTCCGGCCATATCGTGGTTGGCATGCTCAAGACTTCCAGCCTGCGCAACGCGCTGTATGGCATGTCGCCGCAATTCCAGAAGATCAAGGCCGACGACCTGAGCGAGAAGTTTGCCAGCCTGCTGAAGGAATCGCCGGAAGCGCAGATGGCGGCCACGGACGGCTTCCAGGCCGGCGGCGGGGCCGCGCCGGGCGAGGCCTCCGGCGCCATCGCGCCTGCCGCCATGGGCAAGCAGGAAGCGCTGAAGAAGTTCACCGTGGACCTGACCGAGCAAGCCCGCAGCGGCAAGATGGACCCCATCGTTGGCCGCGACGACGAGATCCGCCAGGTGGTCGATATCCTGATGCGCCGCCGCCAGAACAATCCCATCCTGGTGGGCGAGGCCGGCGTCGGCAAGACGGCCGTGGTGGAAGGCTTCGCGCAGCGCATCGCCCGTGGCGACGTGCCCCCCAGCCTGAAGGACGTGCAGCTGCTGACGCTGGACGTGGGCCTGCTGCAGGCCGGCGCCAGCATGAAGGGCGAGTTCGAGCAGCGCCTGCGTTCGGTGATCGACGAAGTGCAGGGCAGCCCGAAACCCATCATCCTGTTCATCGACGAGACGCACACGCTGGTGGGCGCGGGCGGCGCGGCCGGCACCGGCGATGCGGCCAACCTGCTCAAGCCTGCGCTGGCGCGCGGCACGCTGCGCACCATCGGCGCCACCACTTTCGCCGAATACAAGAAGCACATCGAGAAGGACCCGGCGCTGACCCGCCGCTTCCAGACCGTGCAGGTGGACGAGCCGAGCGAAGAGCGCGCCATCCTGATGATGCGCGGCGTGGCTTCGACCATGGAAAAACACCACAAGGTGCAGATCCTCGATGAAGCGCTGGAGGCGGCGGTCAAGCTGTCGCACCGTTACATCCCGGCGCGCCAGTTGCCGGACAAGTCGGTCAGCCTGCTCGACACGGCCTGCGCGCGCGTGGCCGTGAGCCTGCACGCCACGCCGGCCGAAGTGGACGATGCGCGCAAGCGCATCGAAGCGCTGGAAACGGAACTGGGCATCATCGGCCGCGAAAGCGCCATCGGCATCGACATCGGCAAGCGCAAGAGCGAGGCGGACGACCTGCTGGGCGCCGAACGCGAGCGCCTGGCCGGGCTGGAGACGCGCTGGAACGCGGAGCGCGAGCTGGTGGACGAGCTGCTGGCCCTGCGTGCCAAGCTGCGCGACGGCGCGCAGCCGGTGGAGGGCACCGGCAGCAGCCTGGAGGCGGGCGCCGAAGCTGCGGCCGCCACCGCCGCCACCGCACCTGCCATCGCGCCGGAAGAACGCGTCGCGCTGATGGAGCAGCTCAAGGCCGTGCAGGCCAAACTGAGCGCGCTGCAAGGCGAAACCCCGCTGATCCTGCCGACCGTGGACTACCAGGCGGTGGCCGCCGTGGTGGGAGACTGGACCGGCATCCCGGTCGGCCGCATGGCCAAGAACGAGATGGAGACCATCCTCAAGGTGGCCTCGCTGCTGAGCCAGCGCGTGATCGGCCAGGACCACGCGATGGAGATGATCGCCAAGCGCATCCAGACTTCGCGCGCGGGCCTGGACAATCCGAGCAAGCCGATCGGCGTGTTCATGCTGGCTGGTACCTCCGGCGTCGGCAAGACCGAAACCGCGCTGGCCCTGGCCGAGGCGCTGTACGGCGGCGAGCAGAATCTGATCACCATCAACATGAGCGAGTACCAGGAGGCGCACACCGTCTCCACGCTGAAAGGCGCGCCGCCCGGCTACGTGGGCTATGGCGAGGGCGGCGTGCTGACCGAGGCGGTGCGCCGCAAGCCATACTCGGTGGTGCTGCTGGACGAGGTGGAGAAGGCGCACCCGGATGTGCACGAGATGTTCTTCCAGGTGTTCGACAAGGGTTTCATGGAAGACGGCGAAGGCCGCTTCATCGACTTCAAGAACACGCTGATCATCCTCACCACCAACGCCGGCACCGACCTGATCGCCGGCCTGTGCAAGGACCCGGACCTGATGCCCGACCCGGACGGCATGGCCAAGGCCCTGCGCGCGCCGATGCTGAAGGTGTTCCCGCCGGCGCTGCTGGGCCGCATCGTCACCATCCCGTACTACCCGCTGTCGGACCAGATGCTGGGCCAGATCGTCAAGCTGCAGCTGAACCGCATCAAGAAGCGCGTCGAGGCGCGCTACAAGATCCCGTTCCAGTACAGCGAAGAGGTGGTCAAGCTGGTGGTGTCGCGCTGCACCGAGGGCGAGTCCGGCGGCCGCATGATCGACGCCATCCTGACCAACACCATGCTGCCCGATATCAGCCGCGAATTCCTGAACCGCATGATGCAGGGCGACGCCATCGCCGGCGTGCAGGTCGAGGTCAAAGAAGGGGAGTTTGCCTACAGTTTTGATTGAAGCCCGGCAGTGCCCACCAGGGAGGCAGCATGCGCTACGTGTTCACACTGAAAGCGAAGTCGAACTTTAGCTGGCTGTTGCGGAGCGCCGGCAAGCGATTGCCCCGCAGCCGCTTCAACCAGGCGACGCCGATCTACAAGCTTGCATATTGGCTGAACCTGCCGAGCCTGGGCAGCGGATCGAGCCTTGAGAACATGGCGCTGGTTGGTGCAGCCGGTGGGCTGGAGAAGTTCTTGATGGGGCTCATCTCGCAATCGCTGGGCTCCTATAGTTTCCTGACCAATGCCCTGCTGCGCCAGCAGAAGACCAAGCTGACGACCTACAACCACTGGTGCGGATTCCTGTGGGGGCAGGGCGCCATTTACCGCGGCAGGGAGACTGACCAGCGGCGCCTGATCGGCGCGATCATGCGCGGGGCCGGGTTTGGTTCGCCGAAGGAAGGCGCGTGGACCGTGGTAGCCACGGCGGCGACGATTATCGGGCTCATGTTCGTGAAAAACTGGTGGGTCACCTGCAAGGACAAGCCGGCTCCCGAACTGGCGCCTCCCGACGTGCCGCCCGCGCCACGCAAGCCCGGCGGATCGATGCCGACCCTGAACGTGGAGGCGCGGCGCCGGAAAACGCTGCGCGACCTGGTGATCTACGGCCTGATGTCGATGGGGATGAGTGAGGCCGGCGCCAACAAGCTGGTGGATGGCGAGATGATCTACGGCGCGGATGCGGATGTCTACCGAAGGATCTGCTCGTTGATCTTTATCCGCTGCACGGTATGCGACAGCATGGCGGCGATCGAGCACACGGAGCTGATGCACGCGGTGCTGTATTTCGATGAAGATGACATGGTGGTGAGCTATTGCCCGGAATGCCAGAGCTTTTGCGAAGCCGATGTGACGGCGATCGACAATGGCCGCGCGGTGCATTTGCACAGCTAAGCGGGATGGCGGGCCTTTTTTGAATGCCAGGAGCAGGTGAAAAATGATCAGTTACTACGATTTAGGCCCGGACAAGAAACTCAACGAGGTCGTCATGGCGGGTAGCCATGACGCCGGCGTCACCATGGGCGACGCAAACACGCAGACCCAGGATCTCGATATCTTCGACCAGGCCGTGGCGGGGGCGCGGCTGTTCGATATCCGCATCACCGGCGCGCTGGTCAAGAAGGGCGGCGCCGACAAGGTGGTGGCGCTGAAGGCCTACCACGGCAAGGGCCCGGAGAGCAAAACCACCGGCGTGGATATCCGCACGGGCGGGTTGGCGACCGCCAAGGTGAAAAGCATGTGGGGCGGCGAATATGGCCTGACGCTGACCAAGATCCTGAGCGACGCGTCCCGTTTCGTGACCACCTACGCTACCGAGTTCGTGGTGCTCAAGTTCGACCACTGCCACAACTGGGAGATGATCGCGGCCGCTTGCGTGGAAGTGTTGGGCGACAAGATCTACAAGGGCGGCGGCAACCTCAATACGCGGACGCTGCGCCAGCTGCAGGGCAAGGTGATCGTGCTGTTCGCGTCGGACGGGCTGCAGCTGGTGCGGGCGAGCTATAGTGCCGCGCAAGGCATCCTCGGCATCAAGAACCTGAGCAAGGCCGGCAGCACCTACGACGAGCGCTACGAAGGCCTGCAGTACTTCGGCAAGGGCGGCACCAGCGTCGGCAAGCCATTCGGCAAAATCGAACAGAACATCAAGAAGCAGAGCAAGCTGATGGCGCGCGGCGGCGACGGCAATCCCAACGTGGTCGGCATGATGTACTGGACCACGACGGGCGTATTCGAGAGCATCCGCGACCGTAACAGCGGCATGTGGACGGCGCCCAACGTGGCGCGGCTAAAGGATATGTGGAGCAACGGCCTGGACGCGGCCATCACGTCGCGCATGAACAAGTTCGCCAAGATCGACGGCTTCGCCAGCGGCACGCTGCTCAAGGCCTTCATGCCCAACTTCGTGATGATCGATTTCGTGGACGAGGCGAAGTGCAAGCATATTTTGGAACTGAACACCATTCCACCCACTTTCCTGGTGAAGAACATCAATAACTTCATGCGCACGGACCACTGATCGATGCCGTTGATCTTGCTGCTCAAGCTGCTCCTGGTTCCGAGCTTGATCTATGCTGTAACGCTGGTGGGCCGGAGATGGGGGCCGGGCGTGGCGGGCTGGATGTCCGCCTTTCCCATCGTCTCCGGGCCCATTCTGCTGACGGTGACGCTGGAGCAGGGCGCCGCGTTTGCCGCGCGCGCCGCCGAAGGCACTTTGCTGGCGGTGATCGCTGTGCTGGTGTTTAGCATCGCCTACGCCTGGACGGCGGAGCGTTTCGGCATGGCCGTGTCGATGCTGGGCGCGCTGCTGGCCTGGGCGCTGGCGGTGGCCGGCTTGCAGGCGGTGCAACTGCCGGTGGCAGCGTGCTTCGCGATGGTGGTGGGCGCCTTGCTGATCGCACCGAAGCTGTTTCCGCGGGTGCGGCCGGACGGCTCGGACCAGGCATTGGCATCCGCGCGGCCCGTAGCCGGCGCCGCCCCGGCCAGCGATCTGCCATGGCGCATGCTGGCCGGGGCGGCGCTGGTGCTGGCCGTGAGCTACGGCGCAGCCGCGATAGGCGCGCGCCTGAGCGGCTTCTTCGCCATGTTCCCCGTGATGAGCACCGTGCTGGTGGGTTTCTCGCACGTGCGTTCCGGCCGCGCGTTCGCGGTGGCGCTGTTGCGCGGCATGGTGTTCGGCTACTTCGCTTTTGCGACTTTTTGCCTGGTGCTGTCGCTGTTGCTGCGCGAAAGTTCGGCCGCCGCCGCATTCGGCGCGGCCTTTGCAGGCGCGCTGGCGGTGCAGCTGGCTGTCAAGCGTCTGATGGCCAAGCCGGCCGTATCGGCCGGCGCGCCACTGGCCAGGCCTGCGGCAGGCAAAAGCCGCTCCTAGCCGCCCTTGCGCGCCCCCACCAGCAGGCCTGCAACCGGCCGGCTGGCTTCCTGGCGCAGCGTGACGCGGCGCAGTTCGCGCACTTCCAATCCGGCATCGGCCAGCATCGCGCGCACGTAGGCTTCCGTGTGGCTGTAGCGGCCGTGCGCATGCAGCAGGAATTGCGGCGCAGCGGCGCTGTCCACGGTTTCCTCGACTGTGAACACCAGGTGGGCACCGGGGCGCAGCGCGGCGCCGGCGGCCGGGATCAGCACGTCCAGCGCACCGAAATAGCACAGCGTATCGGCCGATACCACCAGGTCGTACGCGTCCGGGCGGGAGCGCAGCCACGCGGTCAGTTCCGCTTCGCGCAGCGTGTCGTAGCCGCCGCGCTCTGCCGCCTTGGCCAGCATGCCGGCCGACAGGTCCACCCCTTCCAGGTGGCGCGCGTAGGGCTTGAGCAGCGGGCCGCACAGGCCGGTGCCGCAGCCGGCGTCCAGCACGTGCAGCGCCGGCCTGGCGGCGGGGGCGGGGCCCAGCAGGGCCGTCACCATCTCGCCGCACATGGCGGGCGCGCAGTAACCCAGCTTGGCCAGCACCTCGTCGAAGCTGTTGGCAAAGCGGTCGAAGACGGACTGCACGTAGGAGTCCGACGCGCGCTCCGGCGCAGCTGCGCCCTGGCAGGCGGCGATGTGGTGCTGCACCACGGGATTGTCCGGTTCGACCTTTTCCCATTGCCGGTACACTTCCAGCGCCTCCGCATCGCGCTGTTGCGATATCAGGGCGCGCGCCAGGCTGCGGTAGACGTCCGGATTGTCGGGCGTGATCAGCACGGCGTTGCAGTAGCAGCTCAGCGCTTCGTTGAAATCGCTGGTTTTCTTCAGCACATTGCCGAGGTTGATCCAGCCTTGCGCGAACTTCGGCGACAGCTCGACGGCACGGCGGTATGCCGCCGCCGCTTCGTCCAGCCGGTCCTGCGCACGCAGCACCACCCCCAGGTTGTTGTGGGCCAGTGCGAAGTCGGGCCTGGCCTCCAGCACCGCGCGGTAGGACTGCTCGGCGTCCGCGTGGCGGCCCATCTCCTTCTGCACGTTGCCCAGATTGTTGCGCGCATCGACGTAGTCCGGCGCCACCTCCAGCGCGCGCCGGATCAGGTTGACCGCGCCGTCGTGGTTGCCCAGGTGGTGCTGCGCCAGGCCCATATAGTGCAGCGCGTCCGGATGGCCGGGCGCCACTTGCAGGATGGCTTCGTAATGTTGCGCGGCCAGGCGCGGCTTGCCTTCGCGGTGCACCGAGACCGCCAGTTGCAGCGCGTCGTCGAGGGAAATCTTCTGGCCGGTTTTCTTCTTCGTGCTCATTTTCTGCTCTTGCTGGTACTGACTCAGGAATTCCAGGGGCCGGACAAGGCCCGCGCGGGGAAGGATACGGACTGGCTGCGCAGCAGGCGCGCCGCGTTGCGGTTCTTGAAACTGAGCAGCGGCATCAGGCCGTGCTCCAGCAGCGCGGTGGCGGTGCGCTCGGTCAGGAAGGCCTCCGCGCAGGCCTGCATATGGGCTTCGCCGTCGCGCCGCACGATGTGGGCCGGCAGATCGTCCAGCTCGAGGACGTCGCCGGGCGACATGTCCCAGGCGCCGGCCTCGAAGGCGCGGCCCAGCAGCAGGGCGATGGCCAGGCAGGCGTGGCCCCACAGGTAGTCCTGGTGTGCGTGTCCTGCGTCCGCTTCTTCGAAATCGAATTGTTCGATGCTGTCGGTGGCCTTGCCGTAGGGCAGGCGCAGCAGCACACGCGGCAGCGCCAGGCCCAGCCAGCCGGCTTGCGGGCTGGTGCGCAGCGCCCGCCAGCGTGCCGCCGCGTCGCCGTCCAGCCCTTGCCAGCCGGAGGCGTCGGGCGTGGCGGCAAGGGAGGCGGCGCCTGCCAGCGCATCGCCAGCGTTCGCGATAAACGGCGCGTGCGCGCGGGCCGCCAGTTCGCCCAGGGCCGCCAGCAGTCCGATGTCGGCCGCGCCGGGGCCGAAGCTGTAGGCGCCGCACAGCACCGACCAGGGCGCGGCGTCGGCGCCCGTGCGCGGCTGCTCGACCAGCAGCCGGTGCAAAGCGCACGCCTCCAGGCTGCCCGCGGCGGCATCGATATCGGCTTGCAAGGCGTCCTTGCCGGCGTCGAGGACATAGAGCTGCAGGTCCTGGCCCAGTTCCAGGCCGGTGACCAGTTGCCGCAGGCCGCGCCAGATGGCTTCCAGCGCCTGGAACTGCGGCGCGTGCAGCACGGCGCGCATGCGCTGGCCGATGACGGCATCCACCGCCGCCACGTATTCGGCCTGGCGCGGATCCGGGCCTGGCGGCATGGCGCCGACGATCTGGCGGACGAGCTGGTCGATCGACGGCACGCCGGCCGGCGAAGCCGGCGCGCCGTGGCCGGCGCGGCGCACCTGTCCGCCCAGCAGGCTGGCGAAGTCTCCGGCGTGTTCGGCTGCCGCGCCGTTGGCGCCGGCGCCGCCGCCTTCGTGCGCGGCATAGCCACCGGCGCCGGATTGCAGCGCAGCGGCAGCGGCGGCAAAGGTGGCCGGGTTGCGCAGGCGCTGCCGCTGGCCGCGCAGCGCTTCAAATGCGTCTGATTTTTGATACAGCCGATCCGGATGAAAATCCTCCAGTTCGCTGAAGCTGAAACTGTATGGCGCGCCGTCCAGCGCGACTTGCACGCTGGGCGCGAACTGCGCCAGCAATTGCTCGAAGTTGTCGAGATCAACCCGGCGCGGCGTGCCCATGGTGCTCTGCGCCCGGCCGCTGAAGTCTCCCATGACCAGAATCCGCATGGGCTGGCCGCCTTCGCCTGGCTCGTATGGATCGGCGGCGGCAAAGCCGAATTCAAATGTCAGCGATGTGGCCATGACTGTCCTCGTCGATATGCTGTGATGATCGGCAGCTTATCCTAAAACCTTACCTTTAAGACAGTCTTTTCAGTCATAATAGCCGCAGGAGGGGATATGCCAAATCAGGTAGTGATGGGAGCGATGATGACTTGCACGTTCGGCGCGGCGCCGTCGTCGCTGGTTGTGCTTCCGGCGAACAAAGTGCTGGCCGAAGGGCCGCCTGCCGCCAACATCATGGATCACCAACCCATGGTGAACATCATGCCGTTCGGCGTGTGCAATTCCATGGCCAACCCCACGGTGGCCGCCGCCACTGCCGCCGCGCTGGGCGTGCTCACGCCCATGCCTTGCATACCGGCGACGTTCGCGCCGTGGGTGCCGGGCGCGCCGACAGTGCTGATCGCGAACATGCCGGCGCTGGACAACATCTCCAAGTGCCTGTGCAACTGGGGCGGCGTGATCGCCTTCAGCAACGCCGGCACCACCAAAACCATGATCCCCTGAGCCGAAGCCGTTATGCCTCTTACGCAAGCCAACCGTGAAGTAAATGTTACCAGCGCCCTGGCGGACGACGTCCTGCTGTTCGACCGCATGAGCGGCTCCGAGCGCCTGGGCCAGTTGTCCGAATTCCGGGTGCAGCTGCTGAGCACCAAGCCGGACCTGAAAATAGCCGACGTGCTGGGCCAGCCCATGGGCGTGCACATGGATCTGCCGGACGGCTCGGTGCGGCATTTTCACGGCATCGTGACGCGCTTCGCCAGCAGCGGCTGGTACGGCAGCTTGAGCCGGTATGAGGCCACTGTCCATCCCGGCTTGTGGCTGCTCACGCGCGCCTCCAATTGCCGCATTTTCCAGGACAAGAACGTCATCGACATTGTCAAGGCGGTGTGCCAGGACGCGTCCTATGGCGGCGCCATCGACCTGAACGTGAGTGCGCTGAGCGGCACCTATGACCCGCTGCCGTATTGCGTGCAGTACCGCGAGACCGATTTCAATTTTGTCTGCCGCCTGCTGGAGAATGCCGGGATCTACTTTTACTTCACGCACACGGCCAACAAGCACACCATGGTGCTGGCCGATTCCTATGGCGCGCACCAGGCGGTGCCCGGCTACGCCAGCGTGGAGTTCTCCGGCGAGGAGGGGCGCCGCATCGTGGACCAGGAAGCGGTGTACGGCTGGGCCGCTTCGGGCATGATACAGGCCAGCAGCTACTCGCTGAACGACTTCGACTTCGAAAAGGCTGCCTCAAGCACCGCGGGCGGACTGAGGGTGAAGTCCACCGTTGCCGCCGCGTTCAGCCAGCAGGCCTACGAGATGTACGATTATCCCGGCCTCTACACCGTGGCGGCCACCGGCACCGCGCTGGCGAGGGGGCGCATGGAGGGCCTGCATGGGCAGTGCGAAGAAATCGCGGCCGACACCAGCGCGCGCGGCCTGTTCCCGGGCGGGCTGTTCAAGCTGAAGAACCATCCGCGCGAGGACCAGAACCGCGAATTCCTGGTGACCGGCGCGCAATACGAAATCGTCGGCGACGACTATGCCACCGGCGGCGACACGCCGCTGGACTTCAAATGCGTGTTTCATGCCATCGGCAAGGAGCACAGCTACCGTGCGCCGCGCACGGCGCCCAAGCCGGTGGTGCAGGGGCCGCAAACTGCGATGGTGGTTGGCAAGGCGGGCGAGGAAATCTGGACCGACCAGTATGGCCGCATCAAGGTGCAGTTCCACTGGGACCGCGACGGCAAGGAAAATGAGCTCAGTTCGTGCTGGGTGCGGGTGCAGCAGGCGTGGGCCGGCGCGGGCTGGGGCAGCATGTTCATTCCGCGTATCGGCATGGAGGTGGTGGTGAGTTTCCTGGAAGGCGACCCGGACCGGCCGCTGGTCACCGGCTGCGTCTACAACAGCGACGCCATGCCGCCGTATCCCCTGCCTGCCGAGCAGACCAAGTCCACCGTCAAGTCCAACACGTCCAAGGGCGGCGGCGGCTTCAACGAGATCCGCTTCGAGGACAAGAAGGACTCCGAAGAGATTTTCGTCCAGGCGGAGAAGGACTACAACCGCGTGGTGAAAAACAACGATACGCTGAAAGTCGGTTTCGAGAAGAAGGACAAGGGCGACCAGACCATCGCGATCAAGAACGACCGCAGCCTGGACGTTGGGCACGACCACAAGGAGCACGTGGTGAACGACCACACGGTGACGGTGGATCATGACCAGATCATCACGGTGACCAACGACCAGAACCTGAAGGTGGACAATAACCAGACGGTCAAGATCGCGGTCGACCAGAAGCTCGACGTGGGCGGCAACCAGACCGTGGCCATTACCGGCGACCAGAAGGTGACCGTGTCCAAGACCATCGTCATCGAGGCCACCACCTCGATCGAGCTGAAGGTGGGCGGCACCAGTATCAAGATGGAACCGGCCAAGATCACCATCAAGTCGCCGGATGTGACGGTGCAGGCCGACGGCATGGCCACGCTCAAGGCGGGCGGCATCATGACCATAGGCGGTTCGCTGGTGAAAATCAACTGACACGGCAGATTGTGTTTTGCGCAAGCGCGACCTTATAATGTCCAGTTCAACCAGCAGCCATAGAGCCATAGCGAGCCGATGTTTTTAACTCTGCGGATACAGTCATACAGAAAGCAAGCTCCGGCTGCCCCCGTGGAGCGCCGCTTCGATCAATTGGGCGGCACCATAGGCCGCGCCGCGGGCAATGACCTGGAGCTGCCCGATCCGGGCAAGTACATTTCGCGCAACCACAGCAAGATCGATTTCGCCGACGGCAAATATACGCTGATGGACCTGGGGGCCAATCCCAGCTGGATCAACGACCGCCCGGTGGGCGCCGGCAAGAGCGCGGTGCTGGAGGACGGCGACCGCCTGCTGATCGGCGACTATGTGCTGGAAGTGGCGGTGGGCCAGGGTGCGTCCCAGGCGCCGGCCATTCCCGTATTCCAGCCCGAGACGTCGGACGCCTTGCCGTTCCAGGCGCAGCCGGCCGCCGCGCCGTCGCCGTACGAGGGCAGGTCCTTCGACGAGATGCGCGACACGCTGGCCGGGGTGAAAATACTGGAACTGAGCGGCGGACACGATCCGCTGGCCGCGCCGTCGGCCAACGATCCGCTCGGCCTGAACCTGCTCAACGATGCGAACGCCGCGCACGCCGCGCCGCCGGTTGCCTTCCGCGGCTCGGAGCCCGACCATGCGCCGCCGCAGTGGATGCCGATGCCGGGCGTAGTGCTGCCCGGCGCTGCGTACCCGCCGCAAGCGCCATATCCGCAGCAAACGCACTATCCGCAGCAATCGCCGGCGCAGGTACCCGAGCCCACGGTCCTGACGGTGCGCGCCGCGCCGCAGATTGCGCCGGCGCCCGTTGCGGCGCCGCCGGCAATGCTGATCCCGGACGATTACGACCCGCTTGCCGACTTCCTGCCGCCACGCGTCTCCACGCCGGCCGCACATTTTGCCCCAGCCACCCCAGCCGCATCGCCTGCGCAGCCTTCGGCCGGGCCGATTGCTTACGCGCTTCCGCCTCAGCAAGGCTACGCCGCTCCGGCAAGCGCGGGGCAGGGCGGCGATGAGGTGATGCAGGCGCTGCTGCGCGGCCTGGGCCTGAGCGGCCTGCGCACCACGAAGTCTCCCGCCGAAACGGCCGAACTGGTGGGCGCCATGCTGCGCGAGGCCACTTCCGGCACCATGGCGGTGCTGATGGCGCGCGCCATGACCAAGCGCGAGAGCCGGCTTGAAATGACGGTGCTCGGCGCCCAGGCCAACAACCCCCTGAAGTTCTTCCCCGACGCGGAAAGCGCGCTGTCGCAGATGCTCACCAACGCCATGTCGGGCTATATGCCGCCGGTGAAGTCCATCGGCAGCGCTTTCGAAGACCTGAAAGCCCATGAACTGGCGGTCATCGCCGGCATGCGCGCCGCGCTCGACGGCGTGCTGGCGCGCTTCAACCCCGCGCTGATCGAGGCGAAGGAGCCCGAGGGCGTGATGGACAAAATGATGGCCACCACCCGCAAAGCCCGCATGTGGGAGCGCATGGTGGCGCTGTACGACGACATCCTGCGCGAAGCCGACGACGACTTCCAGCACCTGTTCGGCGAAAAATTCTCTGCCGCCTACGAAGACCAGATCGGCCGGCTGCACCGCAAATAATTCCTATCGAGTGAGACACCATGGCGTGGAACCGTAAAGTCATCTGGTCCGAAGGCATGCTGCTGCAGCCGCAGCACCTGCAGCAGCACGACCGCTATCTGCAAACCCAGCTTGAAAGCCGTGTTTCCCGGCTGCGTCCCTATTCCTGGGGCTTTTCGTCGCTGAAGATCGATGAGCAGCAGCTCGCGCTGGGCAAGCTGGCGATCATGTCGTGCAGTGCCGTGCTGCCGGACGGCACGCCGTTCAACCTGCCTGCGGACGACGACCTGCCGCTGCCGCTGGATATCCCGGAAGACGCGCGCAATGTGCTGATCGTGCTGGCGCTGCCGCTGCGCCGTCCCGGCATCGCCGAGACCGGCGACAGCCCGGCGCCGGATAACTTCGCGCGCCACGGCACCGTGGACCACGAAGCGTGGGACAGCAACGGCATCGACAACAGCGCGCTGATGCAAGTGGGCCGCCTGCGCCTGCGGCTGGCGCTGGAATCGGATGTGGCCAACGCCTACGCCTGCATCGGCGTGGCGCGCGTGATCGAGCGGCGCCCGGACAACCGCGTGGTGCTGGACCCCGAATACTGCCCGCCATGCCTGGACTTCCGCGTGGCCCAGCGCCTGGGCGGCTTTGCCGACGAGGTGGTGGGCCTGCTGCACCAGCGCGGCGACGCGCTGGGCAACCGCCTGTCGCAGCCCGGCGCGGCCGGAGCGGCGGAGATCGCCGACTTCCTGTTGCTGCAACTGGTGAACCGCGCCGAGCCGCTGTTCGCGCACCTGGCCGGCATGACCGGCCTGCACCCGGAAGAATACTACCGCGAGGCGGTGCAGCTGGCCGGCGAGCTGGCCACCTTCAGCCCGAACAACAAGCGCGCCATCCAGTACCCGGTGTACCGCCATGAGCAGCTGCGCGAGACCTTCCTGCCGGTGATGGAGGACTTGCGCCAGTCGCTGTCGATGGTGATGGATGCGCACGCCGTGCCTATCCCGCTGGAGGAGCGCCAGTTCGGCATCCGCGTGGCGGTGATGCGTGATCCGGAGCTGGTGAAGTCGGCCACTTTCGTGCTGATGGTGAACGCGCACATGCCGCCCGAGACGGTGCGCAACAGTTTCCCGCGCCAGGTGAAGATCGGTTCGGTGGAGAAGATCCGCGACCTGGTCAACCTGCAGCTGCCCGGCATCGCGCTGCGGCCGCTGCCGGTGGCGCCGCGCCAACTGCCGTTCCACGCGGGCTACACCTACTTCGAGCTCGACAAGGGCAGCGATTACTGGCAGCAGCTGGCTACCTCGGCCGGTTTCGCCATGCATGTGGCGGGCGAATTCCCCGGACTGCAAATGGAGTTCTGGGCCATCCGGAAGTAAGCCAAGATGAGCCAGGAAGAGTTGCCCGATTCGGACCGTACCATTCTGGTCCCCAAGCCCGGCGGCCGGCGCGGTGCGCCTGCGCCGGTGCCGGGCCTGGGCGGCGCTGCCGGCGGCCCGGCTGCGGGCGGCGCGGGCGCGGACGCCTTTGCGCCTGGCGCGGCCGGTTTGGGAGCGGGGACGGACGGCTCTGCCGCCATGGGCGCTGGCGCCGCCGCATGGCCCCATGGCCAAGGCTCGGGCCCGGCCGCCGGCGGTTTCGAGCGGCCGGCCGTTGGCCACACCAACTACGATGCCACGCTGGCGCCGCTGACGGCCGGGCCGCGCGCCCACCTGAACGGCGTCAATCCGCTGGTCGGCGCCGCCAACGCCTTGCTCGACCTGGTGGTCCCGCTGCGCATCATGGCCACGCACCCCAGCGTGGAAGGCCTGCGCAGCCAACTGGTGGCGGCCATCAAGAAATTCGAGCACGACGCCAAGGCGGCCGGCTGCGAGCAGGAGGCCATCGCCGTGGCGCGCTATTCGCTGTGTACCTTCCTCGACGAGACCATCTCCAGCACCCCTTGGGGCGGCAGCGGCGTGTGGGCCAGCCGCAGTTTGCTGGTGGCCTTCCACAACGAGGCCTTCGGCGGCGAGAAATTCTTCCTGATCCTGCAAAAACTCAGTCAGCAGCCGCGCGCCAACCTGCACGTGCTGGAGCTGATGTACCTGTGCCTGGCGCTGGGCCTGGAAGGCCGCTATCGCGTCATGGACGGCGGCCGCGTCCAGCTGGACCTGCTGCGCGAGCGGCTGCAGCAGCTGATCCAGAAAGAGCGCGGCCCGTTCGAGCCCGACCTGTCGCTGCGCTGGAAGGGCTCGAGCGAAAAGCGCCCCGGCCTGCTGCGCCTGATTCCGGTTTGGGTGATCGCGGCCGCCGCGGGCCTGGTCCTGCTGTGCATCCACCTCGGCTTCAGCTTCCTGCTCAACCGCCAGTCCGACCCCGTGTACGCCGCCCTGCAGCGCATCCGACTGGTGGCGCCCGCGCCGCCTGCGCCGCCGATGGCCAATCCGCCGGTGCGCGTTGCGCGCTTCCTTGCGCCCGAGATCGAGCGCGGGCTGGTGAGCGTGACCGAAACGCCGGACCGTTCCACCATCGTGCTGCACGGCGACGGCGTGTTCAAGTCCGGCAGCGCCGAAGTGCAGCCATCGTATGATGGACTGCTGCAGCGCATCGGCGAAGCGCTCAAGCCGGTGCCCGGCAAGGTCATCGTCATCGGCCACACGGACGACGTGCCGGGAGGCTCGTCGCGCTATCCGTCCAACTGGGCGCTGTCCAAGGGCCGCGCCGCCACCGTGGTGGAGCTGCTGGCCAAACAGGCCGGCCCCGCCGCGCGCTATAGCGTGGAAGGGCGCGGCGAGACCGAACCGCTGGTGCCGAACGACAGCGCCGCCAACCGCGCACGCAACCGCCGCGTGGTGATTATCGTGTTGACCCCATGATCAAACGCTTTTTCAACTGGCTCATCAAGCCGCCCGTGCTGGCCTTCTTCGGCGTGCTGCTGCTGTCCCTGATCTTCTGGTTCGAGGCGCCGTTGCTGGCTTTCGACGGCAAGGAGCCGTTCGCCGCGACCGGCGTGCGCTGGTTCTTCATCGCGCTGCTGTTCCTGGCCTGGGCGCTCTACTTCGGCTGGAAGCTGCTGCGCGCGCGCCTGGCCGAACGCCGCCTGATGAAAAGCGTGGCCGGCGATCCCGCCGCGGCGCCGGCCGTGGCGCCGGGCCAGAAGGAAAGCGCCGCCGAAATGGCGGTGCTGGCCAAGCGCCTGCAGGACGCCATGGCGGTGCTGCGCAAATCGAAAGCGGGCAGCCGCTTTGGCGGCGGCGGCCTGTACCAGCTGCCGTGGTATATGTTCGTGGGCGCGCCCGGCAGCGGCAAGACCACGGCCCTGGTGCATTCCGGCCTCAAATTTCCGCTCTCGGACACGCATGGCAAAGGCGCCATCGGCGGCGTGGGCGGCACCCGCAATTGCGACTGGTGGTTCACCGACGAAGCCGTGCTGCTTGACACGGCCGGCCGCTACACCACCCAGGACAGCTACACCGAAGTGGACCAGGCCGCGTGGAAGGGCTTCCTGCAACTGCTGCGCAAGCATCGCCGCCGCCGTCCCATCAACGGCGTGATCGTTGCACTCAGCGTGGCGGACCTGCTGCAGCAAGGCGAGGGGCAACGCCGCGTGCAGGCGCTGGCGATCCGCGCGCGCATCAAGGAACTGCACGAGGAGCTGGGCATCCGCTTCCCGGTCTATGTCATCGTCACCAAGTGCGACCTGCTGGCCGGTTTCGTCGAGTTCTTCGACAACCTTGGCCGTGACGAACGCACGCAGGTCTGGGGCGTCACCTTCCCGCTGGCCTCGGCGGAGCAGGCGGATGCCGGCCTGAAAGCCTTCCCGGCCGAATTCGATGCGCTGCAGGCGCAGCTGCAGGCGCGCCTGTTCGAACGCATGCAGCAGGAGCGCGACATCCAGCGCCGCGCGCTGATGTACAACTTCCCGCAGCAGTTCGCCGCCATCGGCGACGTGCTGGAAGCCTTCCTCACCGACGTCTTCGAATCCACCTCCTACGAGGAGGCCGCGCTGGTGCGCGGTGTGTACTTCACCAGCGGAACCCAGGAAGGCAGTCCGATCGACCGTGTCATGTCCACGCTGGCCGCCAGTTTCGGCCTGGACCGCAAGGTGCTGCCGGCCAATGCCTTCGGCGGGCGCAGCTACTTCATCACGCGGCTGCTGCGCGACGTGGTGTTCCAGGAGAGCGAACTGGCCGGCGCCAACCTGCGCCTGGAACGCAACCGCCGCTGGCTGCAATGGGGCGCGTACGCGCTGACCGCCGCCGTGCTGCTGCTGGTATCGGCAGGCCTGCTCACCAGCTATGTGCGCAACCAGGGCTATGTGAACGACGTGGCGGCGCGCACGGCGGAAATCGACCAGCTGGCGCGCGCCTTGCCGAAAGATCCGTCGCCGGTGGCCGCGCTGCCGTTACTGAACGCGCTGCGCGACATTCCCGGCGGCTACCGCAGCCAGGGCCAGGAAGTGCCGTTCCTGATGGGGCTGGGCCTGTACCAGGGCGGCAAGCTGGGCGAAGGCGCGCAGGGCGCCTACCAGCGCGTGCTGCGCGAGGCGCTGCTGCCGCGCATCCTGGACCAGATGGAGACCCAGCTGCGGCGCGGCACCGCCAACAATCCCGAGTACCTGTATGAACTGCTGCGCGTCTACATCATGCTGGGCGAACGCAATCGCCTGGACCCGGAAGCGGTGCGCGCCTGGCTGGATTACGACTGGAGCCGCAACCTGCCGGAAGCGAATGAGTTGCAGCGCCAGGATCTGTCGCAGCATGTGGCCGCGATGCTGGCGCCGTCCAGCCAGGCCGAGGCGCCGCCGCAGCTGGACCGGGCGCTGATCGCCCGGGTACGTCTCAGCCTGGCCAAGTTGCCGATGGGCGAGCGCGTCTACACCCGCCTGAAGCGCAGCCTGGCCAGTGCGGGCGTGCCGGATTTCGACGTTACTGCCGCCGCCGGGCGCGACGCCGGCGTGGTGCTGGCGCGCCAGAGCGGCTTGCCGCTCACGCGCGGCATTGCCGGCTCCTTCACGCTGGCGGGCTACAAGAAATTCACCGAGCAGATCGACGGCGCCATCGCGGACGTGGTGAAGGACAGCTGGGTGCTGGACCAGCGCGAAGCGGTGGACAGCCTGGAGAGCGCGGCGCAAATGAAAGCCGTGGTGCAGCAGATGTATTTCGAGGAGTACATCCGGCTGTGGGACGGCCTGTTGGCGGACGTGACGCTGGTGCCGTTTACCAGCCTGGACCAGGCGGCGCGCGTGATCAACAGCGTGTCCAGCCAGGAGTCGCCGCTGCGCAAATTCCTGCAGGCGGCTGCGAAACAGACCCGGCTGGACAAGCTGAAGACGGCCAAGTCCAGCGTGGACGCCGCCACCGACACCGTCAAGCAGCTCAGCGACGCGGCCAAGCGGCGCCTGGAGTCCGCGCTCAGCGACGGCGCACAGGACGTGCTGCCGGCCGACGTGCGGCCCGTGAACCCGGTCGACATCCATTTCGCGCCGTTGCACAAGATGGTGGAGGCGGGCGGTGGGACCCTCGGCGCCGCCGGCGCCGCCGGTCCGTCCGGCCTGGATGGCGTGCTGCTCAAGCTGAAGGACGTGGCGGTTTACCTGGACGCCGCCAACGCCGCGCGCGCCGCCGGCCAGCCCGCGCCCCCGGCGGACGCGCTGGCAAAATTGAAGCGCGAGGCGGACAGCCTGCCCGCCCCGCTCGGCGCGCTGGTGCGCAGCGTGGACACGGCCGGCACCGGCCTCACGCTGGGCACGGAGCGCGACCGCCTCGATGCGTTGTGGAAGACCGGCCCCGCGCTGTTCTGCCGCGCCGCCATTGCCGGCCGCTACCCGCTGGTGCGCAAGGCCGTGCAGGAAGCCACGCCGGACGACTTTGGCCGCTTCTTCGGCCCTGGCGGCCTGGCCGACGAGTTCTTCCAGAAGCACCTGGTCAACTACGTGGACACCAGCGGCGCGCAGTGGCGCTGGCGCGTGGTCAACAACATGGACCTCGGCATGGACCAGGAAGTGCTGACCCAGTTCCAGCGCGCCGCGCAGATCCGCGACAAATTCTTCGGCAATGGCGGCAAGCAGGCCTCCGTGCGTTTCGACCTGAAGCCGCTGGCGGCCGATGCGGCGCTGACGAAAGTGGTGCTGGATGTGGATGGCCAGCAGCTGGCGTTCGCGCCGAAGGCGGCGCAAGGCGCGGCCAGTTTCCAGATCCCGAGCGGCAAAGGCGTCAACGCGGTGCGGTTCGACGTCGCGCCCGCCACCACGGCCGAGCTGCGCACCGAGGGCGCCTGGGCCTGGTTCCGCATGCTGGACAAGGGCATGCTGGAACCCTCCGCGCAGGGCGAACGCTACAAGCTGACCTTTGACCTGGACGGCCGCAAGATGATCTACGAACTGACCGCCAACAGCGTCAACAATCCATTCAGGCGGGATGGGGTGGAGCAGTTCCGCTGCCTGGAGTCGCTGTGATGGAAGAACCCGAACTGGCGCCCGGCTTCTTTGGCAAGGTGAGTACGCACGGCGACTTTGTGTCGCGGCGCCTGCCGCCGTCGCTGCTGGGCGTGTGGGACGCATGGCTGCAGGCATCCATCCAGGGCAGCCGCGAGGCGCTGGGGCCGCGCTGGCTGCAGACCTATCTCACCAGCCCGGTGTGGCGCTTCGCGCTGGCGCCCGGCGCATGCGACCGCAATGCCTGGGCCGGGTTGCTGATGCCCAGCGTGGATCGGGTGGGGCGGCATTTTCCGTTGACGATAGCGGCCGGTGCGCCGGGCGGCGGCGGCTTGCTGGACTGGGTGGCCAACGGCAAGCCGTGGTTCGACCAGCTGGAGGCGCTGGCCCTGTCCTCGCTGGATGAGCGCTTCCAGCTCGAGCCGTTCGATGGCTTGCTGCAAGCGATGCCGCCGCTCAGCGATGCGCCGCTGGCCGGCCAGCTGGGCGGCGCGGGTTGCCGCCTGCCGCTCGCGTCGCTGGACGCAGTGGGCGCGCAAGTGCCCGCGCTGGCTGCCGCGGCGCTGCGCGGGCAAAGCGTGTGGTGGACCGATGGATCGGCGGAAGTGGAACCGAGCTTGCTGCTGTGCCGCGGCTTGCCTGCACCGGCCGCCTTCGCCGGCATGCTCACGGGGACTTGGCTGCAGACCGGCTGGGGCGCCTGAGCGCTGGCCGGTTACGGGGCTGCGCCGCGATTGCGTCCCACGGCGTGGCTGGTCCTCGCGCAGGACGGCTTACGCGTCCTTGCAGCGCACGATGACGGCGGTGATGTTGTCGCGGCTGCCGTCGCGCTTGGCCATGGCCACCAGCTCGGCGCAGCACTCGCCCAGGTTATCGTCGCGCACGCGTGCCAGCGTGGCGGCGATGGCTTCCGGCGGCGAATTGCCGTACAGGCCGTCGCTGCACAGCAGATAAACGTCGCCCGGCGCGACCGCTTGCGTTTGCAGGTCCGGCTTGATCAGCGGCGCCGGTCCGAGCGCCTGCAGCAGCAGGTTGCGCGCGGGGAGCGGTTCCGGCATGCCCGCTTCCAGCGCCTGCTGGTACAGCGTCTGGTCGCGCGTGAGCTGGCTCAGGCGGCCCTGGCGGAAGCAGTACAGGCGGCTGTCGCCGATGTGGAAGATGAATACCGGCCCATCCTGCGCCACCTGCCACATGCCGGTCAGCGTGGTGCCCATGCCGGCGCCGTCGGCCTGGTCGTTCGCGGTGTTGGTCTGGTACATGCGCTCGTTGGCGAATTCAACCGCGTCGTGCAGCGTGATCATGGCGCGCATGGTGGCGTCGGTCCAGGTGGCGTCGGGATCGGCCTGCACCGGGTCGAAGGCGCTGGGGTGGAAGGCCGGGATGGTGGCGTCGCTGGCGGCACCAGCCTCCCCGGGCGTGGCCTGCTGGCCGCCGTGCGCGGCGCAGATAAAGCTGTGCAGCAGGTTGATGGCGTCGGCGCTGGCGATTTCCCCCGCCTCGTGGCCGCCCATGCCGTCGGCCACGACCACCAGGCCCAGGTCCGGGGCGATGAAGAAATTATCCTGGTTGGACTCGCGCACCGTGCCCACATCGGTCAGGCCGTAGGCCAGTCCCAGGTCCAGGCGGTGCAGCGCCGACGGTGATAATTGCTTCCAGTTCCCCAAGATGTCTCCAGTCGTTGAAATTGTCGCCAAGGCTTTGCCACAAAGGCTATAACTGCATGCTAGCATGCGCAATGCGCTCTATGGCGCGAGCTAATAAAAAATGAATGGCGGGATGAGGCATGGACGATAGCGAACAGCGCGGGCAGCGGGACGGATCAGGGGACGACGGAGGGCAGGCGGATAGTGCCGATTCCGGCCGCAACGCCGCCGCCGAGGCGCGTGCCGCCATCCTGGCGCGCCGCGTGGCTGCGCTGGAAGCCGTGGTCGCCGTCGAGCGCCGCATGCGGGACGTGCAGGAAATGACTGCACGCGCCGCAACCGACCAGCTGGCCGCGCGCGACGGGCAGACCGACATCACCGTGCCGCGCCCGCACGGCGCGCAGCATGCCTACGATGACGACGCCACCATACCGGTGCCGCACTACCGGCCGGACGGCACCCGCGAACCGACGCGGCGCGAGGCGCTGCAGGCGCGGCACGGGCAGCATGGCCAGCTTACTCAACCAACCCAGCCAACCCAGCCCACGCGGCCCACCACGCCCACGCTGGGCCGCTCTGCTCCGCGCTCGCAGCCGGTGCGCTCCCAGCTGCCCGCCTTGCCCGCCGCGCCGAACCGCTCCATCGGCCCGGGCATTTCCACGCCGCTGGCGCTGGCGCCGGGCTTCGAGCTGTTCGAGTACCGCATCGACGCGGTGCTGGGGCAGGGCGGCTTCGGCATCACCTATCTGGCAACCGACGTGAACCTGAACGTACGGGTGGCCATCAAGGAGTACCTGCCAGCCGATTTCGCCACCCGCGCCAGCGACCGTTCCGTGTCGCCGCGCTGGCCCGAGGATAACGAGTTCTACCTGAACGGCCTGGAGTGCTTCCTGATAGAGGCGCGCACGCTGGCCACCTTCCGGCACTCGAACATCGTGCGCGTGGCGCGCTTCTTCGAAGCGCACCGCACTGCCTACATGGTGCTGGAATACGAACGCGGCCAGCCGCTCAAGCAGTGGTGGGACAAGCACAAGGACATGGGTGAGCAGCAACTGCTGTCGCTGGTGCAGCCGCTGCTCGACGGCCTGTCGCTGGTGCATGACTCGGGCTATCTGCACCGCGACATCAAGCCCGACAACGTCTATGTGCGCAAGGAAGACGGCAGCTGGGTGCTGCTCGACTTCGGCGCGGCGCGGCTGACCGTGGGCGGGATGCAGGCCATGGCCGACGTGGTCACGCCGGGCTATGCGCCGCTGGAACAGTACCAGGGCGGCGAGCAGGGGCCGTGGACCGATATCTACGCCGTCGGCGCCACCTTGTACTGGATGGTCACCGGCGCCAAGCCGGCGCCGGCGCCCGAGCGCCACAGCGGCGTGGCCGAGTACATTCCTGCGGTCCAGGCCGGCCAGGGCCGCTATAGCGAGGAATTCCTGGCCGCGGTCGACTGGGCGCTGGCGGTCGATCCGGCACAGCGGCCGCAGAGCATTGCGGAGTTGTCGCAGCGGCTGTTCGCCTCGCACGCCGGCAGCCTTGGCTTGCAGGAAGCGCTACGGGTGGGCGAACAGGATGGCCAGCGCCGGCTGAAGAAAGGCGTGCGCAAGCTAGGCAAGGCCATCTGGCGCCCTGCATCGTGGCCGCTGGTGGTGAAAATGACCATCGCCATGATGCTGGCCGCGCTGCTGCCGATGACCATCACCGCCTACTACAACCTGAATGGATCGGTGGCCGCCGTGTCGGCCAGCGAACTGCGCAATCTCGAGAGCCTGGCGCAGGCAACGGCCGGCCGCATCTCGCAGCTGATACTGGACAGCCGCTACCAGGCCAGCTACCTGGCCACCGACGCGGCCTTCATCGACTACCTGCGTGCGCCCAGCGCAGCGAAACGGGAAGTGGTGAGCGCCAAACTGGCCAACCTGATCAAGACCAACCCGGACGCGCACCTGATCTTCCTGATGGATAAGGAGGGCACCGCGCTGGTGTCCAGCGAACCCGGCGTGGCCGGCGTGAATTTCAAGTTCCGCGAGTACTTCCAGGAAGCGATGAAGGGCCGCCCTTTCATGACCGGCGTGATCATCGGCGCCACGGCGGGCAAGCCTGGCGTGTACTACGCCAATCCTGTCTTCGACGACAGCAAAAAGGTGATCGGCGTGGTGGTGATGCGCATCAAGGGCGGTACCATCTCGGCCATCCTGGACGAAGCGAGCGCAGGCGGGAACGAAACCAGCAAGCGGGTGCCGTTCATGATAGACGGCGACGGCATCCTGGTGCACTACCCGGACCAGAACCAGCTTTACCGCAGCCTGGCGCCGCTGCCCAAGGCCACGCTCGGCCGCATCATCGCCGATCAGCGCTTCCGGCGCCACCGCATCGAGAGCGTGGACATGCCGGAACTGGCCAAGGTGC
The DNA here is from genome assembly GCF_059704565.1 of Massilia sp. NBRC 108631. Classification (NCBI taxonomy): domain Bacteria; kingdom Pseudomonadati; phylum Pseudomonadota; class Betaproteobacteria; order Burkholderiales; family Oxalobacteraceae; genus Massilia; species Massilia sp. NBRC 108631. Next base: position 47,157 of record NZ_BAAKJE010000102.1, on the reverse strand, counting down.
TGATCGGTGCGAAGACCGCCGGCAATATCAGCTTCCACTCGACCCTGACCGGGCGCGACGAGCACGCCGGCTACGCGCCGGTGCAGGGCCACAACTGGGTGGTCGGCGTGACCGAGTCGCGCGCCCGCTTCGAGGAGCCGCTGCAGCGCCTGTTCGTCAATGTGCTGTACAGCGTGGCGGCGGTCGGCCTGGTGTTTCTGATACTGGCGGTGCTGTTTGCGCGCACCATCACGCGCCCGGTGGTGCGGCTGACCGAGGCGGCCAATGCGCTCAAGGACGGCGACTATGACCGCGCCAGCATCAAGGTGACCAGCACCGACGAGATCGGCCGGCTGGCGCGCACTTTCAACGTCATGATAGACGTGCTGCGGCAGCGCGAGCGCGAGAAGCAGCGGGGAAAACTGGGACATCAACCAAAAGGAGCGGAACGGGATGACGAGTAACACCGGGGAATTGCACGTGCGGGCACGGACACAGGTACAGGACAGCGTGGCGAGCGGGCGGCGCCGCTTTTTACAGACCGGGGCTGCGGGCGCGCTGGGCGCCGCGGCGCTCAGCCTGGCGCCCGCCGCGGTGCTGGCCAGGCCGGCGCTGAAGCTGGGGCCGGACGGGCTGCGCGCATTGGCGCGGGACTTCGACGGACGCCTGATCCTGCCGGGCCAGGATGGCTATGCGCTGGCGGCCTGGCCGAACAACGCGCGCTATTCGGGCGTGCTGCCGCAGGCGGTGGCCATGTGCGCCAACCAGCGCGACGTGCAGCGCTGCATTCGCTGGGCCGGCGACAGCGGCATGCCGTTCGCCATCCGTTCCGGCGGCCACAACTATGCGGGCTTTTCCACCACTGCCGGGCTGCTGATCGACGTGAAAGCGATGAACAGCGTGACGGTGGACTTGAAGAATGAGACCGCGTGGGTGCAGGGCGGCGCCAACAACAACGACGTGGCCGCCGTGCTGCGCAACTATCCGTATGCGATTCCGTCCGGCCGCTGCCCGACCGTGGGCACCAGCGGCCTGGTGCTGGGCGGCGGCTGGGGCTTCGCCGCCACGCACGACGGGCTGACCTGCGACAGCTTGCTGGGCACGGAACTGGTGCTGGCCAGCGCCGAGGCGCGCAGCATCGATGCGAGCAGCCACAAGGAGCTGTTCTGGGCGGTGCGCGGCGGCGGCGGCGGCAATTTCGGCGTGCATACCGGCTTCACCTTCAAGCTGCACAAGGTGGACAAGGTCACCACCTTCAACCTGAGCTGGGCGCCGGGAAAGCAGATCGAACTGCTGCGCGCCTTGCAGGCCTTGCAGTTGACCTACCCAACCATGATTTCCACGCGCAGCAAGGCGCTGCCAATGGCGGCTGGTGCGCGGCCCGCGCGCGACTCGCTGTACGTGCAGACGCTGGGCCAGTTCTGGGGCGGCGAGAAGGAACTGCGCGAGATGCTGGCGCCACTGTACGCGGTCGCCGTGCCGCAGACGGCCGACATCTACGAGGTGGACTACTGGCGCGGCCGCGACTACCTGCTGACCGATGACCCGAACGGCCTGTACGACATCCGCTGCAGCTTCGTGAAGACGGCGCTGAGCGAGGCCGCCATGGACAATATGCTGACGTGGATGACGCGCTGGCCAGGCGGCTCGGTGCTGCAGGAGAACATGGGCATCCTGTTCGCCATCGGCGGCCAGGTGAAGGCGGTGCCCAGCAACGCCACCGCCTATGTGCACCGCGATTCGAACTTCATCTTCGAGATGGAAGCGTCCTGGGGGCCGATCGACAAACCGGAGACGGTGCAGCGCCAGCGTGCCTGGCTGAAGGACTACTACGACGACATGCAGCGCTTCCTGCAGCCCGAGTCCTATGTCAACTTCCCCAGCCGCGACCTGAAGAACTGGGCACAGGCTTACTACGGCAGCAACCTGGGCCAGCTATCCGACGTGAAGCGCCGCGTCGATCCGGGCAATCTGTTCCGTTTCGAGCAAAGCATTCCGCTAGCGCCCAAGCGCTAGGCCGTACTCCACGAACCAGTGTTCGTGCTCGTCCTGCCAGCAGTGGAAACCCTGCAGGCCATCGGCCAGTGCGCGCCGGTGGCCTGCGTGGTCGCCATGGGCAATGCGGCGGGCAGCGGTCCACTCCTGCGCCGGCAGCAGCAGGTCGCGCTGCACCAGCAGGCGCGCCAGGCCGCCATAGACGATGGCGTAGCCGCGCACGGTGAATCCTTCCAGCAGCAGGCCGCGCAGGCTGCGCATGTTTTCCGGCGCGACCGTGGCCGTCACCAGCGAGCGCCCCAGCTCGCGGCCCAGCGCCATGCGCTCCTCGATGGCGGCACAGTGCAGGCGCCGCCCGCGCCATTCCGGCAGCGATGCCGCGCCGTCCAGCACGCACATGCGGGCGCGGTCGGCAGGACTGGCGCCCAGCAGTTCGGCCATATGGTCCACCGCGTCCGAGTCCAGTCCCAGCACGCCGTAGGCCACCAGTTCACCGTCCGCGTAGCAGCACAGGATACGGCCCTGCGTAGCGGCGTGCCGCTCGAAATGGGCCAGTTCATCGGGCCGCACCATGCCCGGCGGGACGTGCGCCAGCGCGGCACGGTGCAGCCGGTGCACCAGAGCGGCCTCGCCGGCGCGCATCAGGCGCCAGCTGAAGGCCGGGTCGTTGTTGCAAATGGCGGGGGACGCGTCGATCATTTCAGCAGTTCCGCGTAGTTGAGCACCTTGAGCGGTGGATAGAGGTCGAGCTGCGCCGCCACCGGCATGTTGACGAGGTAGGAGAAGCGCGCCAGCGTTTCGATCGGAATGGCGGCCGGCGCCATGCGCTGGCGCAGGATCTGCTGCGCCTTGTGGGCGGTGAGCCGGCCCACGCTCTCATAGCCGGAAACCAGGCCGAACAGGGCCTTGCCCTCGCGCAGGGCGATTTCCGTGGCCGAGAAGGCCGGCAGGCGCGCGGCCAGTGCCGCCTCGGTGAGCGCCTTGCGGTTGGCGGCAAGGAAGCTGTCCGGCCCGATGTAGAGCAGTTGTGCATTCTGCTGCGCCAGTTCGGCCACCATGGCCGGCAGCGCGCCGGCCAGCGGCAGGCCCTTGGCGTCCAGCGGCACCTGCCGTTCCAGCAGCTGGAAGCGCGCGCTGGCGGCCACCGCGCGCAAATCCTTCACGTTCTGTACCGAGTTGGGTTCGGCCGGGTTGTAGATGATGGCCAGGCGCTCGAAGCGGCGGTAGGCGCGGATGGCGCTCAGCTGCTGCGCCGGCGGCACCACATGGCAGGCGCCGGTGATGTTGCGTCCCGACGAGGCCAGCGACTTGACCAGGCCCGAGCCTTGCGGCGAGGCCACCATGGTGAACACGACCGGGATGTCGGTGACGTGGCGGAATGGATCGACCGCGCCTTCCTTGCCGGCCACCGCCAGCGTGATGGGGGTGCCCCAGGTGTAGATCAGGTCTGCCTTCATGGCGCGTGCTTCGGCGACCAGCTGCGGCACCTTGCCCACATCCAGCGCGACGTCGCGCACGATCAGCTCCACCGGCATGCCGTTGACGGCGAAGTAGTCGCGGAAGCCTTTTTCGACGGCGGTCTCGCCCCGGAACAGGATCATGTAGATGCGCGGCGGACGGCTGCTTTGCCGTATCGCCGATTGCTGCGCCCATGCGCGCGGCAGGCCGCTGCCCAGGGCCAGCATGGCCGCCGCACGGCAGAGTGCGCGCCGCTTCATGCCGCCACCTCGGGAGCGTCCCCGCCGCGGCCGGCGGCCCGCCTGTCGCATGCACCGGCCGCCGCGAACACCAGCGAGAACAGCAGCGAGGCCGCCAGCGCGAACACGCCGAGGCAGGCCATGGCCTGCGCCGCCCCGTAGCGTGCCGCCAGCATGCCGGTGACGACCGGCCCGGCCGCCGCGCCCAGGCGTTCGAGCAGACGGAACAGGCCGACGATGGGACCGGTGCCCGCATCCTGCGCTTCCTTCCGGGTCACGCGCGCCACCAGCACCAGCTGGGCGGAGATGCTCATCGACTGGCCCACTCCCAGCGCACCGATGCCGAGCATGACCAGGCCGCCGCTGGCGCCCCAGGCCACCGGCAGCATTCCCAGCCCGGTCAGCAGGCCGCCGGCCGCCACCAGCGGCGTGTAGGCGTTGTAGCGGTCCGCCAGGTGGGCAAACAGCGGCGCCAGCGCCAGTGAGCTCAGGCCGTACAGCATGGTATAGCGGCCAATTTCAGACTTGGACAGTCCCAGCCCGGACAGCAGCACCGGCACCAGGAAAATGAGGAAGCCGGAGTAGAGGAACTTGGCGGGCACGCCGGACAGGATGGACAGCGCCAGGAAGCGCTTGTTGCGCGCCAGCCGCGCGAGCAGCGGCGCGCCGCGCCCGGCGTTCAACGCAGCGGGCTGCCCGGCTGCCAGGCCATCGGACGGCGCCGCGGGCTGCAGCGAGGACGGCGCACCGGCCTGGCCGTCGGCGGCGCCCTTGCTCAGCACCGCCGCCGCAATGGCGGCCGCCAGCAAGGCCACGGCGGCGCCCAGCAGGAACACCATGCGGTAGCCGACGCGGTCGGCCAGGATGCCGCCCACCGCCGGCGCGCAGATTTCCGCCACCATGATGGCGCCCACAAACAGCGCCATGCCTTTGCCTCGGTTGCTGCTGTCGGTATGGTCGAACACATAGCCCTGGCAGGCCATGAACATGATCGCGTAGCCCATGCCGGTGACGGCGCGTGCGCTTACCAGCGCGTAGTAGTCGGGCACCAGCCCGGTGACGGCCAGGCCGGCCATGACGGCCAGCGCGCCGGCGACGTAGCTGCTGCGCCGTCCCAGCCTGTCCGACCAGTGGCCTGCGAACGGCATGGTCAGCGCTACCCCGAGCAGGAAGGCGGTGACCGGAAGGCTGGCGTGCAGCGGGCCCGCCACGGCGCCTGAAGGCAGCGAGGCGGCATATACCGGCAGAAAGGGGCGCGACAGCATTTCCGCGAACATGAACAGGAAACTGAGTACGCGCACCAGCACGATGCGGGGCTGCTGCGCCGTATCGATGCCGCTGTCGCCACCCAGGCCGCCGCCCGCGTGGACGCCGGCGGCGTCTCCGAACCGGTACGCCTGGCGCAGGCGCTGCAGCAGCGGCTCGGCGTGCGCCGCCTGTTGCGGGCTGGCCTCGCGCAATGCGGATGCGCTGCGCACCAGTTCGCTGAACCCCTGGTTGATGCGCGCGGTGAGGGCGTGCAGGCGGGCGGCGATGGCCGCGCCCGGAGGCGGCGCCGCCCGCTGGCGGAAGTCGCCGGCAGCCATGCTGCTCATCAGCGCCAGGATCTGGCGCATCGGCGCGGTGAAGGTCAGCGTCACCACGAACCACAGGATCTCGAAGGCGATCAGCAGGCTGGTGATGAGCACAATGCCGATGTCGTAGCGCAGTTCGCGCACGCGCGCCGCGATGTGGTTCTTGTCCACGCCCACGTGCAAATGGCCGGCCACGCGGCCCTGGTGCAGCAACGGCAGCGCGGTGTCGTAAAACTGCTCGGGCGCACTGCTGTCGGCCTGCGTGCTGCCGTACAGCGCGGCCCCGCTGCTGTCGGCAATGCGCAGGTAGGCCAGGTCGCGGTTCTGCTTCAGTACATCGGCGAAGAATTCCGGCACGCCCTCCAGGCGCTGCAGCGGAATGCCATGCTCCAGCGCGCGCGCCAGCTGTGCGGACAGCGCCGCGCCGGTGGTTTGCGCCTTGCGCCCGAACTCCGGCAGCAGCGCGCGCTCGGACAGCGACCACGCATACAGCGACAGCGCCAGCTGCACCGCCAGCAACAGCGCCAGCGCGAACACGAACAGGCGGCGCACCGGCCGCGTGTACAGGCGTTCTTCGTGGCTATCGGAAGGGGCCAAGGCAAGGCTCATAGCTTTTCGCCCGCCACGTCCTTGCTGGTGATGGCGCGCCGCGCCTGCTCCAGGTCGCGCAAGGCCCGGCCGGCGCTGCCTGCCGCCTGCTCGGCCAGCGCGACCGCGTGCCGGTCCGGCCTGGCCACCGGCGGCGCACTGGCGTCCAGCGTGTGTTCGATGCTGCCCAGCGTGCGGCCGATGCGGCGCACCCACAGTTGCGTGCCGAGCACCGCCAGCAGCGTGGACAGGACGGTGGCGAGCAGGCCGGCCAGCAGCAACTGGCGCGAAATGCCGGCGATGAAACGGTCGTGGCTGCGCCGCGAGTAATGCAGCTCGATGGCGCCGACCGTGACACCCAGGTTGTTGGAGAGCGGTGTGCTGAGGACGATGCTGTCGCTTTGCGCCGGCCGCCCGGTGCTGAAGGCCGCGCGGCCCTTGTCGTCCTTGACAATCAGGGCGACGATATCCGGGTCCTGCCGTGCTTCGAGTTCCATGGCGGCCTGCGCGTTGCCCAGGCTGCGCACCGGCAGGCCCAGGTCCAGCCCCGTTTCCAGGTTCTGGCGCAGCACGTTGATGGTGAAACGCAGGCGGGAGTCTTCCAGTTCGCCCAGCGTCCGGTCAAGCTTGCCCACGTTGAGAAATACCGTCAGGCCGATGGCAAGCGCTGAAATCAGCGCAATGGGTGCGGTAATCGTAATACTGAGTCTTGACATCGCCATACGTGGTCGTCCGTAGCCATCCGCCGATATTGAACTCGCATGAGTTTAGCACTGTTGAGCTCGGTCAATATCGGTTTTTGGCTATTCGTATGCACCCAGGCGACGCTGCTCCTCGGGCTTGAAATAGGCATCGCGCAGGGCCTGCGCCCGGTGCGGCGAGGGACCGGCGGCGGCTGCCGCCAGTTGGCGGCGTTCGGCCTGGTAGAGCGCGATGCGGCGCTTCCAGTCCGCGTCTTCGCGGTCCACTTCCGCCAGGCGGGAGGCGGCTTCGGGCGACAGGGCGGCCGAGCGCAGGCGGTAGATTTCATTGTCCCCCGCCCCTTGCGCGCGCAGCTGCTGCACTGATTGCTCCAGCCGCAGCACGCGCGTGGGTGCGGCGCGCTGTTCGCGCAGCGCCGGCGGCAGTTGCTGGTCCAGCGCCGCCACGCGGGCCTGGCGCTCGGCTTCGGTCAGGCTGCGGTCGGCGGCCAGCTCCAGCCGCGCAATGGTGTCGGCCGCTTGCGCGTCCGCGCCGCCGAACAGGCCGGCGATTTGCTGCGGCGTGAAATAGTGCGGACGCAGTTGCTGCATGGCGGCCAGCCGGGCGCGCGCGCCGGCGGCCATGTCGGCACTGTTGGGCATGCGGCCTTCCACGTCCGCCAGCGCGCGCTTGTAGGCCAGGTAGCTGGCCAGCAGCCGCTTGGCTTCGGCGGCAGGCGCCGGGCGCAGGCGGCGGTCCAGTTCGCGTTCGATCTCGGTGCGCACCGCCAGCAGGTCCTTCTCACCCAGGCCGGCCAGGTAGTAGTCGAACAGGTAACCCAGTTCGGCGTCCACCAGCAGCCGCTCGGCGCTGTCGGTCTTGACCTGGCCGTCCGGCCGGGTGCCTTCCATGGAGCGCACGAACGCGAAATGGTCGGCCTGCGGCGGCGCCGGCGCGGGGCCGGCTGGCCGCTGCGGCGGCCAGGCCAGGTACAGCACGGCCAGCATTGCCCCGGCAGCTGCGGCAGGACGGAGGAACTTGCGCAGGCGGGAGCGTGTCGCGTTCATGGCGGCGCTCCTTACAGGCCCTGGCCCTGCAGGCGGTTGGCGTGCTGGCGGAACAGCGTGACCGGATTGGTCTCAAACAGGTTGGTGATGCCGATCAGCTGGTTTACCTCGTCCAGGTGGTTGAGCGCGTAGTCGTCGCGGATCACGCGGCCCAGGCGGCTCGAGCAACTGCCAACCAGGCCATCGTTCTTCTCGCCGTTGAAGGCCAGGCCGGTCACGGCCAGGAAGGGATCGGCCGCGTCGAGCGCGTTGGTCCATGGCTTGGCGCCGCTCCAGGAATAGTAGTGCACGCCGTTGACCTGGTAGGCGCCTTCGCCGCAGGCCGAAGTTGGCACCCCCTGCGGATGGCGCGCATTGAAGGCCAGCGTGCCGGCGGTGCTGAGCGACTCGGCGGCGGCGCGCGAGCTTTGCGGCAGGGTGGGGCTGCCGGACAGGAGGCTGATCAGGCCGGACAGCGCATTGGCCAGGTCGTAGGTCACGTTGGGCACCGCGCCGACCAGCACATCGGCCACCTTGGAGCCCTTGTTTACGCCGCCCACGCTGGAGACCGAGGCCACCAGGTCGGGCCGCACCGAGGCCACGTAGCGCGAGGTGGGGCCGCCGTGGCTGTGGCCGATCAGGTTGACCTTGGCGGCGCCGGTGGCGGCCAGGATCTGCTTGACCTGCAGCAGCAGCTGTTCGCCGCGCACTTCGGTGCTGTTGGATGCCGAAACCGAGGTGACGTAGACCCTGGCCCCGCCGCTGCTCAAGCCGGAGGCGATGCCATAGAAATAGTCCACCGGGCCCAGGCTGTCAAAGCCGAACAGGCCGTGCACCAGCACGATGGGATACTTGGTCTGGGTGTAGCCTTGGGCCCAGGACGGTGCGGGCAGGGCCATGAGGGTGATCAGGAACAGCGCAAGCGACTTCCAGTAGCGTTTCTTCATTTTGTCTCCGATTCGATTGATTTTTATGTGGCCGGAAATGTAAAACCGGGCCTGGGCCCGGTTCAAAATGTAGCATTGCGGTTGGGGGTGCACTTGGGTGCATGGCCGTGCCGATCCGGTTTGGCTCGCCAGGCCATGTGCTTGGCCCGGCAAGCCGGCGGAACGTTGTTTTTTGTGCCAGCGTTGCGGGCCATTCCTCCGTTACGGTTGTACCGGCGTGGGCTGGACGTTGGTGGCGCCCGGTTCCTGCACCGGCGCCGGCGGCTGGCCATCGAGGTCGATGGTACGCACCGAATTGTCGTTGAGGTATTCGGCGTAGATCCAGGAACCGTCTTCGGCCTGCACCACGCCTTCGGGCACGGGGCGTTCGCGCGGCGGCGCCTTTTGCAGCGCCACGCGCATGTAGTCGATCCAGATCGGCATGGCCAGGGTGGCGCCGAACTCGCGCCCACCCAGCGACTTCGGATCGTCGTAGCCCATCCACGCGACCCCGACCACGCCGCCGCCGTAGCCGGCGAACCAGCCGTCCACCGCGTCGTTGGTGGTACCGGTCTTGCCGGCCAGGTCGGCCCGGCCCAGGCGCGCGCCGGCTTGCGCGCCGGTGCCGCTGCGTACCACTTCGCGCAGCATGGTGTCGGTGATGAAGGCGTTGCGCGGGTCGAGCACGCGGTTGGCTTCCTGCGCCGCCTGCTGCGGCCTGGTCTCGGACAGCACCTTGCCGTTGCCGTCGACGATGCGCGAGATCAGGTAAGGCTGCACCTGGTAGCCGCCGTTGGCGAACACCGAATAGGCGCCGGCCAGTTGCTGCGGCGTGACGGCGCCGGTGCCCAGCGTCATGGTCAAATTGGTCGGATGCCTGGACGGCGTGAAGCCGAACTTGTCCAGGAAACCGTGCGCGTAGGGCACGCCCACCGCGCGCAGCAGGCGCACCGAGGTGACGTTCTTCGACTTGGCCAGCGACACGTGCATGGAGATGGGACCGTCGTAGACGTTGTCGTCGTTCTGCGGGTCCCAGCCGCCGGTGTCCACGCCGGTGTCGGACAGTTTCACGTCGTTGATCAATGTGCCGGGGAAGTAGCCCTTTTCCAGCGCCGACGAATAGACGAAGGGCTTGATCGAGGAGCCGGGCTGGCGCCAGGCCTGGGTAACGTGGTTGAACTGATGCAGGTTGAAGTCGAAGCCGCCCACCATGGCGTGGTAGGCGCCGGTGGCCGAATCCAGCGACACGAAGGCCGCCGCGACTTGCGGCACCTGGGTGATCGCCCAGCGCTTCTTATCCACTTGCGATACGCGCACGATGGCGCCGGGCCGCAGCCTGAGGCCGGCCTTGGCCTTCTCGCCCAGGCCGGGCGCCGCCAGCTTCAGGCCGTCGCCGGTGATCTCGTGCTCCTCGCCGTCGATGGTCTCCACCGTCACGCTCTTGGGCGATGCGGCCAGCACCACGGCCGGGATCAGCCGGTCGCTGCTGCGGCGCTTCTGCAGCGCTTCGTCGATGGCGTCCTCGCGCTCATCCGGATCAGAAGGCAGGTCGATGAAGGCTTCCGGGCCGCGGTAGCCGTGGCGCTGGTCGTAGTTCAGCACGTTGCGGCGCACCGATTCATAGGCCGCCTCCTGGTCCGCCTTCAGGATGGTGGTGTAGACGCTGATGCCGCGCGAGTACGACTCTTCCTTGTATTGTTCGTACACCGCCTGGCGCGCCAGCTCGGCCACGTATTCGGCGTGCACGTCGAACTCCTGGCCTTTCGGATTGATGTGCAAGGTTTCCTTCAGCGCCTGCTCGTACTGCGCCGCGGTGATGACGCCCTGGTCGCGCATGGCCTTCAGCACCAGGTGCTGGCGCAGGCGCGCGCGCTTGGGATTGGCCACCGGGTTGTTGCGCGCCGGATTTTGCGGCAGGCCGGCCAGCATCGCCGTTTCCGCAACCGACAGCTCTTTCAGCGACTTGCTGAAATAGGCCTGCGAGGCGCTGGCGAAGCCGTAAGAGCGCTGGCCCAGGTAGATCTGGTTCAGGTACAGCTCCAGGATCTTGTCCTTGCTGAGCTCTCCTTCCAATTTATAGGACAGCATGACCTCGGTCATCTTGCGGCCCAGTTTCTTGTCGCGCGTCAGGTAGAAGTTGCGCGCCACCTGCATGGTGATGGTGGAGCCGCCCTGGCGGAAGCTGCCGCGCAGGTTGGACTTGAGCGCGCCCATGGCGCGTATCCAGTCGATGCCGCCGTGGTCGTAGAAGCGCTTGTCCTCGATGGCGAGGACGGCTTTCTTCATCAGCTCCGGCACGTCCTTGATGGCGACGAAGTCACGGTGTTCTTCGCCGAACTCGCCGATCAGGGCATTGTCTGCCGTGTAGATGCGCAGCGGGATCTTGGGCTGGTAATCGGTGACGGCGTCCAGCTCGGGCAGGTTGGGGCCGATGAACAGCACCATGTAGGCGCCCAGCAGGACGGCGCCCGCCGCGGCGGCGATGCCGCCCACGGCGGCGGTGCGGATAAGATTGCGGCGGTTGAGCCACTTCGGCAATGCAGGAGTGTTGGCAGTCAAAACAGGTACTCATGGTTGCGCAGCTTATGCGGATGCGGGCAATTATAGTCCAACGGGGAGCGCGCCCATTCGCATTCGATGGTACTTATGCTACGCTTGCCGCTCGTTAAACTTTACGGGAATGTATCCATGCGCGCCAAGTCTGCCCTGGGTCTGCTGCTGTTGTTGAATGGTGCCGTTGCCGGCGCCGCCGTCCAAACCGTCGATTGCGGCCGCCTGCTGGACGTCAAGGCCGGCGTCTGGCGCGAGCGCGTCAGCGTGGTGATCGACAACGGCGTGGTCAAGTCGGTGGCGCCCACCGGCGCCGCCAAGGGCGATATCGATTTGAGCGGCCAGTCCTGCCTGCCCGGCCTGATCGACATGCACGTGCACCTGACGGGCGAGTCGCACAAGGAGGTGGAAACGCTGCGCATGAAGCTGAGCCAGGACGTGGCGGACGACGCCTACCGTTCGGTGGCCTATGCCGAGCGCACGCTGAAGGCCGGCTTCACCACGGTGCGCGACCTGGGCGCCGGCGACGGCTTGAACGTGTCGCTCAAGCGTGCCATCAACAGCGGCGCCATTCCCGGCCCGCGCATGTACACCTCAGGCACCGCCATTGCGACCACCGGCGGCCACGGCGACGGCACCAACGGCCTGTCGCGTGAACTGGGCAAGGCGGTCGGCCATCCGACCCCGTACGACGGCGTGATCAACGGTCCGGACCAGGCGCGCGAAGCGGTGCGCGCGCGCTACAAGGAAGGCGCGGACCTGATCAAGATTACCGCCACCGGCGGGGTGCTGAGCCAGGCCGCCAGTGGCCAGAATTCGCAGTTCACGGACGAGGAATTGAAAGCCATCGCGGCCACCGCCAAGGACTATGGCTTCCGCGTGGCGGTGCACGCGCACGGCGTGGAAGGCATCAAGCGTGCGCTGCGTGCCGGGCTGGATTCGATCGAGCATGGCAGCTATATGGACGACGAGGCCATCGCGCTGTTCAAGAAGCACGGCGCGTACTACGTGCCCACCATCAGCGCCGGGCGCTACGTGGCGGAGAAGGCCAAGGACCCGGAATTCTTTTCACCGATGGTGCGGCCCAAGGCGGCGGCCATCGGGCCGCTGATCCAGGCCACCTTCGGCAAGGCCTACAAGGCCGGCGTGAAGATCGCCTTCGGCACCGACGCGGGTGTCTTCCCGCACGGGGAGAACGCCAGGGAATTCGCCTACATGGTGGAAGCGGGCATGCCGGCGCTGGAAGCGATCCGCTCGGCCACGCTGAACGCGGCCGAGCTGCTGAACCAGGGCAGCCGCCTGGGCTCCGTGGAACCGGGCTACGCCGCCGACATCGTCGCCGTCAGCGGCGACCCGCTGAAGGACATCCGCGTGCTGCAGCAGGTGCAGTTTGTGATGAAGGACGGCGTGGTCTTCAAGCGCTGAGCCCAGCGCTGAACTCCCCGTCCTGGGTCAGGCCATGCAGGCATCCTGCGGCTGGGCGGACGGCGCCAGCCGAACGTTGACCGCGCCGGCCGGCAGGCCGCACACCAGCTCCGGCTGCAGCTGGTGGATGGCCAGGTCCAGCCAGCCGGCGGTGTCGCCGAAGCGGTAGCCCAGGCTGGCGGCGCGCGCCGTGTCCATGACGAAGGGGAAGGGATAGTCGAACGGACTCAAGCCCGCCTGCGTGGTGAGCGGCAGCGCGCGCACCTTTTCGCCCAGCACCGCGCCCACGCGGCGGTGCAGGTCCAGCGCCGACAGGGCGCCGTTGCCGGCCGCGTTCACCGGGCCGAGGAAGTCCTGCAGGCCGGCCCACAGCAGGAAGTCGCCGGCCGCGTCCGCGCTGATAAAGGAGCTGGCCGCGCTGGCGTTGGCGTACAGCAGCGCCTGGCCCGATTGCGCCAGCGCCACGTAGTACGCCAGGCGGCCGGTGAAGTCGTCGCCGCCCAGCACGTGGCCGAAGCGCACCGTCACCACCGGCAGCTTGCCGCTGCGGTACAGCACCGCTTCGGCCTGGCGTTTGCCCTCGGCGTAGTTCTCGTCGGCCACCAGCGGGTCGTTCCACGGGCAGTCCAGGTCGACGCGCACGGTGCGCAGGTCCAGGTCCAGCTCCGTCAACGGGTCTTCCTGGCGGCCCAGCAAGCGCCGGTACACCTCGATGGTGGACGCCATCACGTAGCGCTCCACCTTGCCTGCAAAGACTTCGACGGCAATAGCGGCGTCCAGCGGGGTGTAGCACAGCTGGTCATACACGATATCGTAGCCTTGGCTGCCGGCAAAGGCGGCGCGCATGGCGGCATGGTCGCGGCGGTCTATCAGGATACGCTGGACGCGGCTGCCGAAGCTGTCCGCAGTGCGGCCGCGCGTGGCCAGCGTGACACGGTGGCCGGCCGCCAGCAGCTTCTGGACCAGCAATTTTCCGAAATAGCGCGTGCCGCCGATCACCAAGATATTCTTGTGCATGATAATCTCCTGTTAGTGTGGAATCATTGTCGCGCCTGGCGGATGGGCGATCAAACGAGAAAATTGCCAGTCTGAGAACAAGTTAAACTAATTCATGGAGTTTGCATGGCCAAGCCGCTGCGCAGCCTGTCGGGGTTGATCGACCTGGAGTCCGCCGCCCGCTGGGGCAGTTTCAAGCTGGCGGCGGAGGAGCTGCACAAGACCCCGGCCGCCGTCAGCCAGCAGATCAAGAACCTGGAGGAGGAACTGGGCTTCGCGCTGTTCCTGCGCCACCCGCGCCACGTGGCCCTGACCGAGAAAGGGCGCGATTTTTCGGCCACCGTGGCGCGCGTGCTGGGCGAGCTGCGCACCAAGGCGGCGGCGCTGCAGAAGAGTGGGGAGGAATGCGTGCTGCGTATCTCCAGCACCCATTCGTTCGCGCTGAAATGGCTGGCGCCGCGCTTGACCCACTTCACGCGGCTGCACCCGGACCTGGACATCCGCCTGCACGCCAACGACCGCAACGTGAGCCTGGAAGACGACAGCGTGGACGTGGCCATCCGCTATGGCGCCTACGAGCCGGGCGATCCCACCATCCTGTTCGATGAGCGGCTGGTGGCGGTCTACAGTCCGGACATCCTGCCGCCCGGGCGCAGCGAGTTTACGCTGGCCGATTTGCGCACCCTGCCTTTGCTGGACGAGGGCAGCAATGTGCACTGGGACCGCTATGTGGCCGCCAACGGACTGCCCCGGGGCGGCTACAGCGTCTCGCGCGGCTATAGCCACTGGGGCGTGCTGGCGCAGGCGGCCGTGGCCGGGCAGGGCGTGGCGCTGGCCGCGTTCAGCATCGTCTACGAGGACTTGCGCAAGGGCGACCTGCACATGATCGCCGGCCGGTCCATCAGCTACCATTCCGGCTACCGCTTCCTGGTCAACATCAACAAGGAGCGCCTGCCCAAGATCGAGCGTTTCCGCGCCTGGCTGGTGGACGAGATGGCAGAGATGCAGCGCGCGCTGACAGCCTGTTCGTGTGGCGCCGGCGGGAGCATGTAGAGCGGATATGCATATCAGGGGTTGCCAGATTCTTCATAAATGGCGTATCTTTATCCTACGCAACACATCGGATGACTAGGCAATGACGGCTGTGCGGTACGACATGGAGTGCGATCTGCTGGTGATAGGCGGCGGCATCAATGGCGCCGGGATAGCGCGCGACGCTGCGGGGCGCGGCCTGTGCGTGGTGCTGTGCGAGAAGGACGACCTGGCGTCGCACACCTCCTCCGCGTCCACCAAGCTGATACACGGTGGCCTGCGCTACCTCGAATATTATGAATTCTCGCTGGTGCGCAAGGCGCTGATCGAGCGGGAAGTGCTGCTGCGCGCCGCCCCGCACATCATGCGCCCGCTGCGTTTTGTCATGCCGCACGCGCCCGGCCAGCGGCCTGCGCTGCTGATACGCGCCGGCCTGTTCCTGTACGACTTCCTGGCCAAGCGCGAGCTGCTGCCCGGCTCCAGCGGCATCCGCCTGGGCTGCCATGTGGCGGGGCGGCCCCTCAAGCCCGAGTTCAAACGCGGTTTTGTGTATTCGGACGGCTGGGTGGACGACGCCCGCCTGGTGGTGCTGAACGCCATGGACGCCTGCATGCACGGCGCCGCCGTCAAGACCCGCACCGCCTGCACCGCGCTGCGGCGCAGCGAGGACGGCGGCAGCTGGTACGCCACCCTGCGCGGCCCGGACGGTGCGGAAACCGAAGTGCGCGCGCGCGGCGTGGTCAACGCGGCCGGTCCCTGGACCGCCAGCCTGCTGGGCCAGGCGCTGCCGCAGCGGCGCAGCCAGCACCTGCGGCTGATCAAGGGCAGCCATATCGTGGTCAAGCGCATTTTCGAGCACGACCACGCCTACATCTTCCAGAACCGCGACGGCCGCATCGTGTTCGCCATTCCCTACGAGCAGGACTACACGCTGATCGGCACCACCGACCTGGATTACAAGGGCGACCCGAACCGGGTCGCGATCGACGCCGAAGAGGTGTCCTATCTGTGCGAGCTGGTCAGCCAGTATTTCAAGGCGCCGGTGCGGCCGGAGCACGTGGTGTGGAGCTACGCGGGCGTGCGGCCGCTGGTGGAGGACGAGGCGCAGGACGCCAAGGCGGTCACGCGCGACTACCGGCTGGAAATGGACAGTGGCGATGGCGCTGGGCAGGCCCCGCTGCTGAGCATCTTCGGCGGCAAGATCACCACCTACCGCAAGCTGGCCGAGGAAGCGGTGGACCTGCTGTGCAAGGCGCTGGACAACCGCAAGCCGGGATGGACGGCCAAGGCCTGCCTGCCGGGCGGCGACCTGTACGGCGACACGCCGCAAAATTGCGCCGTGCTGCGCTACGACGAGTGGCGCGACAAGCTGCTGCAGCAGTACCAGTGGCTGCCGCGTACCCTGGTGGCGCGCTACGCGCGCGCGTACGGCACGCGCATCCACACCTTGCTGGCCGGGCGCGTGAAGCTGGAGGACATGGGGCCGGAACTGGAGCCGGCGCTGTACCAGGCCGAAGTGGACTACCTGCGCCGCTACGAATGGGCCGCGACGGCCGATGACATCCTGTGGCGGCGCTCCAAGCTCGGGTTGCACGTGCCGCCCGGCGCGGGCGCGCGGCTGACGGAATGGATGGCCTTGCATCCCTTGCAGGCATAAAAAAACGGCAGCCTGGGCTGCCGTTTCTCATGGTGCGTGGAAATTCAAACCACGCTTACTTCACGCCGTGCATCAGTTTCTGGATCAGCGGTGCGATCAGGAACAGCAGCACGCCGCCAGCCATCAGGATCCAGAAGCCCTGGGTATAGGCCGACAGTGCAGTGGTGACCGACATGCCGCTTTCGCCGGAGGCGTGGGAAGCGAAGATGCCCGACAGGTTGTTGCCGATGCCGGTGGACAGGAACCAGCCGCCCATGCCCAGGCCTACCAGGCGGGTAGGGGCCAGCTTGGTGACCATGGACAGGCCGATAGGCGACAGGCACAGCTCGCCCACGGACTGGATCACGTACACCATGAACAGGGTCCAGAACGGGATCTTGCTGTCGGCGCCAACCAGCGAGGACAGCGAGAACCACAGCAGGCCGAAGGCGGCTGCATTGAACAGGATGCCCAGGCCGAACTTACGCGGGATGGACGGATTGGCGTTCTTTTTGGCCAGCATCACCCAGGCGGTGGCGACAATCGGCGCACAGGCGATGATGGCGATCGAGTTCACGGTCTGGAACCAGGCGGTCGGGAAGGTCCAGCCGCCGAAGTCGCGGCGCACGATGTTATCGGCCAGGAAGGTGAAGGAACTGCCGGCCTGCTCGAAGAACATCCAGAACATGATGTTGAAGGTGAAGATCACCATCATGGCGATGACCTTGTCGCGCGCCACGGCGCCGTTGCGGAAGCCTTCGATCATCAGCATGGCGGCCAGGATCAGGAACAGCACCGTCAGCACCACTTGCAGCTTGGCGGCGCCCACTGCCAGCAGCAGGTAGACCACCGGGATCACGGCCAGGGCGCCCAGCACCACGTACAGCACGCGGCCCATGCCCATGGCGGCAGGATCGGGCGCACCGATGCCTTTCAGCTGTGCGCGGCCGATGAAGAACCAGATCAGGCTGATGATCATGCCCACGCCGGCGGCCATGAAGACTACCTTGTAGGAAGGCATGCCGTCGACGCCGAACACTTGCTCGGCCAGCACCTGGGTCAGCACCGGGGCGATCAGCGCGCCGGTGTTGATGCCCATGTAGAAGATGGTGAAGCCGGAATCGCGGCGCGGATCGGCTACGCTGTACAGCTTGCCGACCATGGTCGAGATGTTCGGTTTGAACAGGCCGTTACCGACGATGATGGTGGCCAGGCCGATCTTGAAGATGGTGTCGTCCGGGATGGCGATGGCGAACAGGCCGGCCGCCATGAACACGGCGCCTACCAGGATCGAGCGCTGGTAGCCGAGCACGCGGTCGGCCACGTAGCCGCCGAACAGCGCCGCCGCGTACACCAGGGCCAGGTAGGAGCCGTAAGTGAGGTTGGCGCTGGCCTGGCCGGCGGCGTCGCCACCGAAGAACTGGGCCACGATGTACAGCACTAATGCCCACCGGATGCCGTAGAACGCGAAGCGCTCCCAGAACTCGGTCATGAATAGCATCCACAGCGGGGCCGGATGGCCCAGGATCTGTTTGAACTCGGGAAGGTTGACTTCCGGGCTCTGCGTAGTTGCACCGCTCATGCGGCTTCTCCTGAAAAATTTTTTGATTAGATAAAAAAATATGGGACCGGACTAAGCAAGCGCGCTTGTAGCGTGGTTGCCGGTGGTCCGAGTCCCAACAGGGCGCCATTTTAATCTACCGCGCACTTATGTCCAGCAATTAGCTTGCTGCGCCGCAGCAATATGGCTAAACTCGCAACGAGCGCGGGCTAAGCGATAGGCGTTCCCTATCAAACTCCGGCCCCAAAGCGCTGGAGTTGTCGTATATTGGTGTCGCAAGCTCAAGAGTTGCGTTGTAGATTTGTTGTGTGGATCTAGAAAAGGAATGGCACCATGGAACATGACGTTGTCGATACCCTCATTTCCCCTGAAGGCATGCTGGAAGTGCTTTCCAAGGCGGAAGTCATAAAGTTGCTCGATTCCGGCAAGGGCGGGCTGTACAACATCTTCCGCAACTGCGCCCTGGCGGTGCTGAACTGCGGTAGCACTATCGACGATGGAAAGGAATTGCTGGAGCGTTACAAGTCGTTCGACATCAACATCATGCAGCGCGAGCGCGGTATCAAGCTCGACATCAAGGGCGCGCCGGCCATCGCCTTCGTCGACGGCAAGATGATCAAAGGCATCCACGAGCATTTGTTTGCGGTGCTGCGCGATATCGTTTTTGTCAGCAATGAAGTGACGGACAATCCGAAGTTCGACCTGAGCCGCACGGACGGCATTACCGACGCGGTATTCCACATCCTGCGCAATGCCAACGTGCTGAAGCCACACCTGAACCCGAACCTGGTGGTGTGCTGGGGCGGCCACTCGATCAACCGTGCGGAATACAATTATTCGAAAGAAGTGGGCTACCAGATGGGCTTGCGCGGCCTGGACATCTGCACCGGCTGCGGTCCCGGTGCGATGAAGGGGCCGATGAAAGGCGCCACCATCGGCCACGCCAAGCAGCGCACGCACCAGGGCCGCTACCTGGGCATTTCTGAGCCGGGCATTATCGCGGCCGAGTCGCCCAACCCCATCGTCAACGACCTGGTCATCATGCCGGACATCGAGAAGCGGCTGGAGGCGTTCGTGCGCGCCGGCCATGGCATCGTGGTGTTCCCGGGCGGCGCCGGTACGGCGGAGGAGATCCTGTACATCCTCGGCATCCTGCTGCACCCGGAGAACGCGGATATTCCGTTCCCGCTGGTGTTCACCGGTCCGGAAACCTCGCGCGAGTATTTCGTGCAGATCAACCAGTTCATCGCCGACACACTGGGCCCCGAGGCGCAGAAGCGCTACAAGATCATCGTGGACGACCCGGAACTGGTGGCGCGCGAAATGCAGGCCGGCATCAAGGAAGTGCGCGAATTCCGCAAGGCGCGCAGCGACGCTTATTACTTCAACTGGGCGCTGAAAATCGACCAGGAATTCCAGAAGCCGTTCGCGCCGACGCACGAGAACATGCGCAACCTGAGCCTGCACAAAAACCAGGCCACGCACCTGCTGGCGGCCAACTTGCGCCGGGCGTTTTCGGGCGTGGTGGCTGGCAATGTGAAGGACGAGGGTATTCGCGCCATCGAGAAGTACGGCCACTTCGAAATCCACGGTGACCCGTCCATCATGGGGCCGATGGACTCGCTGCTGGCGTCCTTCGTGGCGCAAAGCCGGATGAAGCTGGCCGGCAAGGCATACACGCCTTGCTACCGCATCGTCCAGTAACAGCTGCCTAAGGCCCGGGCGCGCGCCGGTTCCGCTGGCGCGCGCGCTCGGCCCTTTCTTCCGCGAAGCGCGCGTCCAGGCTGGCGTCGATGCGCGCGAATTCCTCGCGCTGCTTGACGCCCAGGCGGGCAAACTCCTCGCGCTGCCTGGCTTCCAGGCGCGCAAAGTCCTCGCGCTGCTTCAGTATCATCTGGTTGAATTGCGCATCCTGCTCCACCATGCGTTGCCCGAGCTTGGTGTACATGGCGCCCAGTTCCTCGCCCTTGTCGAGCCCGGCCAGCATGCCGGTGAACACCGTCGCGTTGATGGCGCCCACGCCGAGGATGATGGTGAGCGTAGAGGTGATGGCCGTGATGATCATGGCCTTGTACAGGGCGGCGAGCTTTGCGTCGAGTTTCGGCTCGAGTCTTGCTTCGAACGCCGCAAGTCTCACATCCATTTCCGCCTTGAACGCGCTTAGCTCTGTTTCCATGCGAGTGCAGCGTGCGTCCATGCGGGCAAAGAAGACCTCGGCGGACATGCGAACATTGTCCAGCTTGGCGTCGATCTCTTCCCTGGTGGGCGGCCCGTTCATTGCCCCATGCTGCGCCGCGCCCTGTCGTGCGTCAAGCGAACCCGGCTGCCTGCTGAGACGGCGCAAACGGACGCAAAAAAAGCCGCCGGGCTTGCTGGCCGGGCGGCTTCTTGCGTGCGTCGGAAGATCGGTCCCCGATCAGTCTTCCTTGCGCAGGTGCGGGAACAGCAGCACGTCGCGGATGTTCGGCGAATCGGTGATGATCATCATCAGGCGGTCGATGCCGATGCCGCAGCCGCCGGCCGGCGGCATGCCGTATTCCAGCGCGCGGATGTAGTCCGCGTCGTAGAACATGGCTTCGTCGTCGCCGGCTTCTTTGGCGGCAACCTGCGCCAGGAAGCGCGCCGACTGGTCTTCCGCGTCGTTCAGCTCGGAGAAGCCGTTGGCGATCTCGCGGCCCACCATGAACAGCTCGAAGCGCTCGGTGATGCCTTCGCGGGTGTCCGAGGCGCGCGCCAGCGGCGACACTTCAACCGGGTAGTCGATGATGTAGGTCGGTTCCCACAGCTGCGACTCGGCGGTCTCTTCGAACAGCGCCAGTTGCAGCGCGCCCAGGCCCGAGTGCGCGTGCGGCTTGACGCCGAACTTCTTCAGTTCCGCCTTGATGAATTCCGCGTCGTTCAACTGCGCCTCGGTGTAGCCCGGCGCGTACTTGTTGATCGCTTCCACGATGGTCAGGCGGTGGAACGGCTTGGCCAGGTCCAGCTCGCGGCCGCCGTAGGTCAGGGTGGCGGTGCCGTGCGCGTCGACGGCGGCCTGGCGGATAACGGCTTCGGTGAAGTCCATCAGCCACTTGTAGTCGGTGTAGGCCGCGTAGAACTCCATCATGGTGAATTCAGGGTTGTGACGGATCGACACGCCTTCGTTGCGGAAGTTGCGGTTGATCTCGAATACGCGGTCGAAGCCGCCCACCACCAGGCGCTTCAGGTACAGCTCGGGCGCGATGCGCAGGTACATCTGCATGTCCAGCGCGTTGTGGTGGGTGATGAAAGGCTTGGCTGCGGCGCCACCTGGAATGGTGTGCAGCATCGGCGTTTCCACTTCCATGAACTCGTTCTTTTCCATGAAGCGGCGGATCGACGACATGGCGGCGGTGCGGGCCTTGAAGGTGCGGCGGGTTTCCTCGCTCATGATCAGGTCCACGTAGCGCTGGCGGTACTTGGTTTCCTGGTCGGCCAGGCCGTGGAACTTGTCCGGCAGCGGGCGCAGCGACTTGGTGATCAGGCGCAGTTCGCTGACCTTGATGGTCAGTTCGTCGGTCTTGGTCTTGAACAGGGTGCCGGTCACGCCCAGGATGTCGCCCAGGTCGTAGTGGTGCAGCGCAGCCATGGCCGCTTCGCCCGTCAGGTCCAGCGTGGCGTAGATCTGGATGCGGCCGTCGGCCTTGGCGCCGGAGGAGTCCTGCAGCGTGGCGAAGGCAGCCTTCTTGCCGGCTTCGCGCTTGAGCATCATGCGGCCGGCCAGCACCACTTCCACCGGAGTGGCTTCCAGCTCTTCGCGGGTCTTTTCGCCGTACTGGATGTGCAGGTCCGCAGCCTTGTGCTGCGGCTTGAAGTCGTTCGGGAAGGCCACGCCCTGTTCGCGGATGGCGGCCAGCTTGGCGCGGCGCTCGGCGATGATCTTGTTCTCGTCCTGCGGGGCGGCTGCTTGTTCTTGGTTATCCGTAGTCATGATTGTATTTAGTAGATTAATTAATTTCAGCTGCAAAGAGTTCAGCGATATTGAGCTCGCTGAAGTCGCGCGCCACGCAGATCACGTTGTCGAATTCGGCAAAGGCCCCGGCCGGCAGGGTGGTGGTCAGCACCACCGCGCGCATGCCGGCGCGGCGTGCCGCTTCCACGCCCAGCGGCGCGTCCTCGAACACGATGCAATGCTCGGGCGGCACGCCGCAGCGCTCGGCCGCCAGCAGGAACACGTCCGGATTCGGCTTGCCGCGCGCCACGTCGGCTGCGCCGACCACAGTGTTGAAATGCTTGCGCAGATCCAGCCCGTCCAGCGTGAAGACGATGTTGTCGTTCGGGGCCGCGGTGGCCACGGCCAGCGCCACGCCGCCGGCCTTGGCGCCTGCGATCAGCTGGTCGAATCCGGGCACGGTTGCCAGGTGCGGGCCGTACAGCTCGCGGTACAGCGCTTCTTTCTCTGCATCCAGCTCCGCGCTGCTTTCCTTGGTGATGTGCTCGCCGAGGTAGCTGCGCATGATTTCATGGCCCTGGCGGCCCGCCGTGGCGCGGAAGAACTCGTCCGCGTCCAGCGCGTGGCCGCGCCGCTCGAAGAAGGCCAGCCACGACTTGGTGTGGAAGGCCATGTTATCGACGATGGTGCCGTCCATGTCGAAGATGAACGCGCGGGATGCCTGAGCCATTAGACGCCTTGCTTGAGGGATGCCGAGATGAACTCGTCCAGGTCGCCGTCCAGCACGCCCTTGGTGTTGCCGGTTTCGAAGCCGGTGCGCAAGTCCTTGATGCGCGACTGGTCCAGCACGTAGGAGCGGATCTGGTGGCCCCAGCCGACGTCGGTCTTGGAGTCTTCCAGCTTCTGCTGCTCGCTCATGCGCTTGCGCAGTTCCAGTTCGTACAGCTTGGCTTTCAGCATGTCCATCGCCTCGGCCTTGTTGCGGTGCTGCGAACGGTCGTTCTGGCACTGCACCACGATGCCGGACGGGCCGTGCGTCAGGCGTACCGCGGAGTCGGTCTTGTTGATGTGCTGGCCGCCGGCGCCGGACGCGCGGTAGGTATCGATGCGCAGGTCGGCCGGGTTGATCTCGATGTCGATCGAATCATCCACTTCCGGGTACACGAACAGCGACGTAAACGAGGTATGGCGGCCGTTGGCCGAGTCGAACGGGGACTTGCGCACCAGGCGGTGCACGCCGGTCTCCGTGCGCAGATAGCCGTAGGCGTGGTCGCCCTCGACCTTCAGGGTGGCGGTCTTGATGCCGGCCACCTCGCCGTCGGACTGTTCCATCACCTCGACCTTGAAGCCCTTGCGCTCGCAATAGCGCAGGTACTGGCGCAGCAGCATGGAGGCCCAGTCCTGGGCTTCGGTGCCGCCGGCGCCGGCCTGGATGTCGATGAAGCAGTTGTTCGGGTCCATCGGATTGTTGAACATCCGGCGGAATTCCATGCCCTCGATGACGGCCTTGATCTCTTCGGTGTCGGCGATGACCGCTTCCAGCGTGTCGTCGTCGCCTTCTTCCTTGGCCATGGCGAACAGGTCGGCCATGTCTTTCAGGTCGGCGTCAGCCTTGGTCAGGGTGTGGACGATGGCTTCCAGCGCCTTCTTTTCGCGGCCCAGGTCCTGGGCGCGTTTCGGGTCATTCCAGACGCTGGGGTCTTCCAGTTCTTCGTTTACTTGCTCGAGTTTCTCCGACTTGACAGTGAAGTCAAAGATACCTCCGAAGTTCGGCTTCGCGGGTCGTCAGATCGGCGAGCAGGGCGGAGAGGGCGTTGATGCGTTCGGCTTCCATGATCTTGGTCTTCTAGTGGTGTAATCAAACCTTGGATTATACCCTAGAGGACGCAAGCCCTTATAGCGCATTTCACTGCGCGCGCCGCCGCCGGCACGGGCTTGGCCGCCGTGCCGCGCAGGGCGCTGCCTCAGATGGTTTCTTCGGTTCTCATTTGCATGATGAGCTCATTGGCAAATTGGCAATAATGACGAGTGTATGCCCCTGTCACGGCACAAGGAGCACGTCAGGTCTGGCATTGATGCTCAGCCCCAGCAGCAGGCGGGACAGCAGCAGCTTGGTCGCATCTCCCCTTAGTCGTGGCTACGCGTGTTGTCCGCCATGCCGGGCCGGCATGTAGATCATTTCGAGCAGGGTGCCGCGCAGATGGCGGGTAAGCTCTTCGCCCGGCTCGCACAGCACCGCAAGCAGGTTTTCCTGCAGTTGCTGCTCGAAACGCTGTTTCGTAGCGCGCAGCAGGTGGTGCAACTTCTCCTGGGAGACTGTCAGGAACTGGTTCGAGCGCACGATGGCCGCACGCACGGCATGGAAGAGAATGGCGCCGCCTTGATTCATGCCGCATCGGGCGAAGAACACGGGAACCATTGCGAGCGAACTGGGCGGCGCGTATCATCGGTCGCTTCTGAAACCCTTGCTTTGCCCGCCCAGCCGCCATGCGCCGACTCCTGCCTTCATTTGTGTTCATTCAACTGGCCGCTTGCGCCACGCCGCCGGGCGGTTCGCATGCCGGATTGCCGGCCGCCGCGCCGGACGGCGCGCAGGCCACGCTGGCACTGCTGGAGACGTCGGACCTGCATGCCAACGTGCTGAGCTACGACTATTACAAACTGGCGCCGGATGCGTCGCTGGGTGTCGAGCGCACGGCCACGCTGATCCGGCAGGCGCGCGCGGAGTTCCCGAACACGCTGCTGCTCGACAACGGCGACACGATCCAGGGCACGGCGCTGGCCGACTACCAGGCGCTGGCGGCGCCGGTGGGCTGCGGCGAAACGCTGGCGGTCTACAAAGCCTTGAACCGGCTGGGTGTGGAAGGCGGCGGGCTGGGCAACCACGACTTCAATTATGGCCTGCCGTACCTGAGCCAGGTGACCGGCGCCCGCTTCGACGTGGAAGGCGTGGATCCTGCCGCCCCGCGCTGCGCAGGCGCCTCGTTTCCGCTGGTGCTGGCCAATATCTACAGTGCCAAGACGAAGCGGCCGCTGTTCCAGCCATTCGCCATCCTGGACAAGCGCATTGAGGCCACCGGTGCGGACGGCAAGCCGCTGCAGGCGCGCGTGAAAGTCGGCATCATCGGCTTCACGCCGCCGGGCATCCTGGGCTGGGACAAGCGCTGGCTGGAGGGGCGCGTGTATGCCGAGGGCGTGCGCGAGTCGGCGCTGAAGTACGTGCCGCAGATGCGGGCGCAAGGCGCCGACATCGTGGTGGCGATCCTGCACGGCGGGCTGGATGGTGCGCCGTACACGCCGCAGATGGAGAACGCCGGCCTGTACCTGGCCCAGGTGCCGGGGATCGACGCCATGCTGCTCGGGCATGCGCACGAGGCGTTTCCGAACCCGGCCAGCAGTTCGGCGCCGTTCAACCTGCCCGGCGTCGACAAGGCGAAAGGGACGGTGCATGGCGTGCCGACCGTGATGGCCAGCCTGTGGGGCAAGCACCTGGGCGTGATCGGCCTGCGCCTGAAGCGCGACGGCCAGCGCTGGCTGGTGGACAAGGCGCAGACCACGGTAGAGGCGCGCAGCACGCTGCTGCCGGCGCAGCCGGCGCCGGCCTCGGGCGAAATGGCTGGCGGCGCTGCGGCGAAGCGCTACGTAGCGGCCGATCCGGCCATCGCCGAACTGGTGGCGGCGGAGCATGCGGCCACCATCCGCTATGTGCAGACCCCGCTCGGCAGCACCGATTTCCCAATGACTTCCTATTTCGCGGACGTGGGCGACGTGAGCGCGGTGCAGGCCGTCAACGAGGCGCAGGCCGCCTATCTTGCCGACTATGTGCGCGCCAACCTGCCGCAGTACGCGCAGCTGCCGGTGCTGTCGGTTTCCGCGCCGTTCAAGTCCGGCGCCGCCGGCCCGGGTGACTATACGGACGTGAAGCAAGGCGCCATCGCGCTGAACAATGCGGCAGACCTGTACCTGTATCCGAATACGCTATCGGGCGTCAAGGTGGACGGCGCAGGGCTGAAAGCCTGGCTGGAGAAGGCTGCCAGCCGTTTCAACACGATCGATCCGTCGCAGACTGCACCGCAGGAGCTGGTCAATTCCGGTTTCGCCGGCTACAACTTCGACATGCTGACCAGCCCCGACGTGAGCTACCGCATCGACGTGACGCAGCCCCAGGGCCGCCGCATCCGCGACTTGAGCTACCGGGGCAAGCCGGTGCGGGACGCGCAGGAGTTCCTGGTGGCGACCAACAACTACCGCGCATCGGGCGGCGGCGGTTTCCCCGGCGTGGACGGCAGCAGCACCGTCTTCGCCTCGCCCGACGCCAACCGCGACGTGCTGATCGCCTACGTCCAGCGCACCAGGTCGCTCAAGCGCGCGAGCCACGGCGCGGCGCGCAGCTGGCGTTTCGCGCCGGTCAGGACCCAAGGCCCGGTGGTGTTCCACTCGGCGCCCGGCAAGTTCGATCTGGCGCGCGCGGCGGGGCTGGACAATGTCACCCAGTTGCAGGCCGACGATGGCGCCGGCAAGGGGCTGGCGCTGTACGGCATTGATTTGTCGCGGCCATGAGCGGCGGCGAAAACCGGCTGGCGGGGGCCGCCTCCCGGCCGGTGAAGCTGGATGGCGTGCCAGGCCTGGCGCTGTGCCTGGCGCTGGCAGCCGCTTCCGCCAACGGCGCCGGGCAGGTGCCGGAGCGCGCAGCGGGCGCAAGCCCGCACACCGCATTGCCGCGCGCGGCCACGCTGTCCACGCCGACCGGCGAAGTGCAGGGCACGCTCATGGTGCCTTTGCCGCTGGGCTGCGTACCGGCCGCGCTGATTATCGCCGGTTCCGGGCCAACGGACCGTGACGGCAACAGCAAGCTGCTGCCCGGCGCTAACAACAGCCTGAAGATGCTGGCGCAGGCGCTGGCCGAGGCCGGCATTGCCAGCGTGCGCTACGACAAGCGCGGCATCGGCGCGAGCGTGCGCGCAGGGGCGAACGAGGCGCAGTTGCGCTTTGAATCCTATACGGAGGACGCCGCCGCCTGGGTGAGGCAGCTAAGGCAAGAGGGGCGCTATGCGTCGGTTACCGTGATAGGCCACAGCGAAGGCTCGCTGATCGGCATGCTGGCGGCGCGCCAGGCAGGCGCCGATGGCTTCATCTCGCTATCCGGCCCTGCCGAACGCGCATCCACGCTGCTGCGCGGCCAGCTTGATCCCAAGCTGCCGCCCGAGCTGGCCCGGGCCAACGACAAGATACTCACGGCGCTCGAACGGGGCCGGCGGCCCGGCAAACTGCCGCCGCAGCTCCAGGCCTTCTACCGTCCCGGCGTGCAGCCCTACATGGCGTCGTGGTTCAAGTATGTGCCGGCACAGGAATTCGCCAGGCTGAAGATGCCGCTGCTGGTGGCGCAAGGCACGACGGATATCCAGGTCGATACCCGGCAGGCCGCAATGCTGGCAAAAGCCAATCCGGCTGCGCGGCTGCTGATGGTGGACGGCATGAACCATGTGCTGAAGCAGGTGCCTGCGGACCCGGCCCGGCAGATGGCTTCCTATTCGAACCCGGCGCTGCCGCTGGCCCCGGCGCTGGCCGGGGCGGTGACGGAATTCATCCACGCGCTGCCGCACCGGCCTTGCCACTGATTTGCTACTGGCGCAGGAATGCCGCCAGCGCATCGAGTACCGCGTCGGGCTGCTCGGACATTAGCGAGTGGCCCGCGTCAACCTGCACCACCTGGCC
This sequence comes from Massilia sp. NBRC 108631, assembly GCF_059704565.1. Lineage (NCBI taxonomy): Bacteria > Pseudomonadati > Pseudomonadota > Betaproteobacteria > Burkholderiales > Oxalobacteraceae > Massilia > Massilia sp. NBRC 108631. The sequence goes on along the minus strand of NZ_BAAKJE010000102.1, from coordinate 19,846 downwards.
ATGCGGGATGGCGGCGGTGAGCAGCCTGGCGGATTTCGGCGGCGTCATCACGTCCTTGCCGCCGAAGATGAACAGGGCAGGGCAGCGCACCGCCTGCGCCGCCGGTTCGCCGTTGGCGTAGGCGTTGCAGGCGTAAAAGTCCGTGTAGAACAGCTGCTCGGGGTTCAGTGCCGACATGCGCTGCATCAGCCGGCGCGCGCCGCCCATCACCGAAAAGCCGGGGCCGGGGCAGGAGGGCTTTTGCGCCATGCTCGAATGCGAGTAGATGTTCACCATGTCGATGGCGGCCTGCTCGTTGTCGCGCGAAGTATCCAGCAGCGCGTCCGATACCTTCATCGGGTAGGCCGTCCCCAGCATGGCCAGCTTGGCGACGCGCTGCGGCGCGCGGTGCGCCAGCTCCAGCGCGATCAGCGACCCCATGCTGTGTCCCACCAGCGCGGCCTGCGCCGCGCCGGCCGCGTCCAGCACCGCCAGCAGCCAGTCGGCCATCTCCTCCACGCTGCGCTTGGCCGCACCCTTGCTGCGGCCATGGCCGGGCAGGTCCACCGCCAGCACGCCGTAGCCGTGGTGCGCCAGGTAGCGGCTCTGCAGCGCCCATACCGAATGGTCGTTCTGCGCGCCGTGGATGAAGACCACGGCGGGCAGGGCCGCGTCGAAGGTTTTGCCTCCGGTGTAGCAGTAGGCTGCCGCGCCATCGATTTGAAGCAGCATCTCAGCCTCCTTTCTGCGACAGCTTGAGGCCGCGCGCCAGGTCTTCGATCAGGTCGTCCACGTCCTCCAGGCCCACCGACAGGCGCATGGTGCCTTCGGCGATGCCCGATGCGGCCAGTTGCTCGGCCGGCACGCGGAAATGCGTGGTGGAAGCCGGGTGGATGACCAGCGACTTGGCGTCGCCGACGTTGGCCAGGTGCGAGAACACCTTCAGGCTGTCGACAAAGCGCCGTCCTGCCGCGCGGTCGCCCTTGATGGTAAATGAGAATACGGCGCCGCAGCCCTTCGGCAGCAGCGTCTTGGCCAATTCGTAGTCCGGGTGGGATTCCAGCTCGGGATAGGACACCGACTCCACCGCCGGATTCGATAGCAGGAACTGGACCACCTTGCGTGTATTGGCCACGTGCCGTTCCATGCGCATGCCCAGCGTCTCTATGCCCTGCAGCACGGCAAAGGCGTTGTGCGGGCTCATGACGGCGCCGAAGTCGCGCAGGCCCTCGCGCCGGGCCCGCAGCGCGAACGGCGCCACGCTGGATTCCTCGGCGAACACCATGCCGTGGAAGCCCTCGTACGGCTCGCACAGCTCGGCGAACCGGCCGGTCTTGTCATAGGCGGCTTGCCAGTCGAAAGTGCCGCCGTCCACCAGCAGGCCGCCGATGGCAGTGCCATGCCCGCACAGGAACTTGGTGGCCGAATGGAACACCAGGTCGGCGCCGTGGTCGAAGGGTTTCAACAGATACGGCGTGGTGAAGGTGGAGTCCAGCATCAGCGGCAGGCAATGCTTGTGTGCCAGCGCCGCCACGGCCGGCACGTTCAGCACATCCAGCCCCGGATTGCCCAGCGTTTCGGCGAACAGCACTTTGGTTGCGGGCCGGATGGCGGCGCGCCAGGCGTCGAGGTCGCGCGGATCGACGAAGCTGGTCTCGATGCCGAAGCGCTTGAGCGTGTAGCCCAGCAGGTTGTGCGAGCCGCCGTACAGCGCGCGCGAGGCCACGATGTGCGAACCGGCGCCGGCGATGGTGGCCAGGCCGAGGTGCATGGCGGCCTGGCCGCTGGCGGTGGCGATGCCCGCCACGCCGCCCTCCAGCGCCGCGATGCGTTCTTCCAGCACGGCGTTGGTGGGGTTGGAGATGCGGGAGTAGACGTGGCCCGCGCGCTCCATGTTGAACAGCGCGGCGGCATGGTCGGAATCGCGGAAGGCAAAGGACGAGGTGAAATGGATCGGCGTCGCGCGTGCGCCGGTGGCCGGGTCGGGCGCGGCGCCTGCGTGAAGGGCAAGCGTATCGAAGCCAGGGTAGTGGGGACCGCTCATGGATGTCTCGTTTTGGGTTATTGAGGTGGCAAGATCGTACCGCGCACACCAGACGCGCACAACATGCAATATTTGATATTGCGCAACACTGGATTTTTCTCCGGGCATACGCTACATTCGCAGTAAGGCTTACAATAACTACAAATCCCATTCACACGGACAGGACGGCCCAAAATGAAAGTCTCCGAAATTCTTCAAGTCAAAGGCAACATCCTCTATACCATCAAGCCCGACCAGCCCTTGTCTGAAGCGGCGAAAACCATGGCCGAGAAAGACATCGGCTCGCTGGTGGTGATGGAGTTCGGCGACCTGGTCGGCATGCTGACCTTCCGCGAAGTGCTGAAGGCGCTGCACGAGAACGACGGCTCGGTCGGTGGCGGCACGGTGCGCAAGCACATGGAAGACCACCCGATCACGGTGACACCGGACACGGAAGTCAACGAAGTGCGCCGCATCATGCTGGAAAAGCATGCGCGCTATCTGCCGGTGATGAACGCGAAAACCCTGCTGGGCGTGATCTCGTTCTACGACGTGGCGCGCGCGGTGCTGGAAGCGCAGAGCTTCGAGAACCGCATGCTCAAGGCGTATATCCGCGACTGGCCGGCAGAGGAAGAACAGCCGGCCGACTGAATCCGGCGGCCACAACGAAGAACGCTATCCATCGGATAGCGTTTTTTTATTCAAGCCACGCCTTCGAGGGCGTCGTTGTTGAGCCACCCGTTCAGGGCCTCCGCCGTCATTGGGCGGGCAAACAGGAAGCCTTGCGCCAGCGGGCAGCCCAGCGATTGCAGGATCTGCGCCTGCCGCTCGTCCTCCACCCCTTCCGCAATCACTGCCAGGCCCAGGTTGCGGCCCAGCTGGATCACCATCTCGGCGATGCTGCTGCCACGCGCCGAACCGGTGATCTCGGTGACGAAGGCGCGGTCTATCTTCAGGCGGTCGATTTGCAGCCGCTGCAAGTAGGACAGCGAGGAGAAACCGGTGCCGAAATCGTCGATTGCGATGCTGACGCCGGTTTGCTTGATCTGGCCCAGCATCTTGATCAGCAGGTCCGGCTCTTCCATCGCCATCGATTCGGTGATCTCCAGCTCCACGAATTCCGGCGGCGCCCCGGTGTCGGCCAGCGCTCGGCGCAGCATCTCGAGGAAGTAGGGGTGGCGGAACTGCACCTGCGAGACGTTGATCGACATGGTGAAGTTGTCGTGGCCGGCCGCGCGCAGCGTCACCAGTTCGCGGCAGGCGGTGCGCATTACCCATTCGCCCAGGTCGATGATCAGGCCGGAGTACTCGGCAATCGGAATGAAGCGGTCCGGCGAGATGAACTTGCCGTCCGGCGTCTGCCAGCGCAGCAGCGCTTCGCAGCCCACCGGGCGGCGCGTGGCCAGATCGATCTGCGGCTGGTACACCACGAACAGCTGGTTCTGGCCGAAGGCGGTGCGCAGCGCGTGCATCATGCGCACCCGTTCGCGGATCTCCACGCCCATGCTGCGGGAGAAATAGAAGTGGCCGGCGCGCTGCTGGGTCTTGGCGCGCTTGAGGGCGATGTCGGCATCCTTCAGCGCGTCGGCGCCGCTGCCGTCGTGCTCGGCCAGGCGTACCAGGCCCAGCGTGGCGGACAGCTGCACGTCCTGGCCGTCTATGCTGAACGGCACCTGGAACAGCGCCAGGATCATGGCCGGATTCACTTGCGCCGCGTCGCCCAGCACGCAGAAGATGTCGCCGCCGATGCGCGCCACCGTCAGTTGCTGTCCCAGGTTGGTTTGCAGGCGGTCGGCCACGGCCAGCAGCAGCAGGTCGCCGAACTGGTGGCCGAGCGCGTCGTTGGTTTCGGCAAAGTGGTCCAGGTCCACCAGCGCCACGCTGGCGTCCTGCTTGGCCGGACCGGCCAGCGTGGCGTCCAGGATCTCCACCAGGCGGGTGCGGTTGGGCAGCTTGGAGAGCTGGTCGTAAAAGGCCGCGTTGTGCAGGTGCGACACCAGCTCGACGTTGTCCAGCCCCACGGCGACGTTGCTGCAAAAGACTTCCAGCAGCCGCTCTTCCAGTTCGGTCACCGGGCGGTCCACCAGCATAAAAGCGACAAAGGCGCGGCTGGCCTTGCCGGCGAAGTACAGCGTGATGCAGCCGTTGCCGTAGTGGTTGCGGCGCTCGTCCAGTGAGCGTTCCATGGCTTCGGTCACGCGCGGCTCGTTGCGCACGGTCAGCTGCTGCCCATCCAGGTTGGCGTAGCTGCCGGCGGCGGCCATGGCCATCAGCTCGTGGCAGCCGCTGTCCGGGCATTCCTGTACGCACAGCACACCGTTGGCCGGCTGGCGCAGCAGCGAGGCGATCTGGGCCAGCACGCCGGCGGCGAAATTGTGCACGCCGTGCAGCGACATCAGCTCGGTGCTGGCGTGGACGATCTGGTCCAGGCCGCGCCGGCTGTTGCTGATCTTGCGGATCTGTTCGTAGGAGCGGATCGCCGCCGTCACCGTGGTGAACAGCTTGATGCGGGTCAGCTCGGACTTGGTCTTGTAATCGTTGATGTCGTAGTCGCGGATGGCGTCGATTTCCGGCGCGTAGCCGGGCTGGCCGGTGCGCAGGATGATGCGCACGTCGGCAAGCTTGAGCGTTTCGCGGATGTAGCGCACCAGGTGCAGGCCGGCGTCGTCCTGTTCCATCACCACGTCGAGCAGGATGACGGCGATGTCGTGCTCGTGCTTGAGCATTTCGCGGGCCTGGCTGGCGGAATAGGCGTGGACGAACTCCAGCGGACGCTGCTGCATGTCCAGGTTGCCGAGCGCAAACGTGGTGGTGGAATGGACGTCTTCGTCGTCGTCGATGATCATCACGCGCCACACCTCGCGGGAAGCGTGCGCTGCCGGTTCCGCCGGATGTTCCTCCAAGAATACCAGATCGTCCTGATCGTCCTTGTTTGGGTCAAGGGGCGTGATCGATGGGGGCATGTGTCGCTTCTCCAGATATCTCGGTGTTCTTGATTTCAAGTATATAGGGAATTGTTAGGCAGAACGATCATTTCAGTGCTTTCCTGTCACCAATAACGACATTTTAATAGTACTGATAAGTACTATTTCGGCATGCTTGCCACGGCCGGCGCGGGGGACTGGTAGAATTGAGAGATTCCCTCAGTCTACTCACTCTGCTCCCTATGTCCGGTAATTCCTTTGGCAAGCTGTTTTCTGTTAGCACTTTCGGCGAATCGCATGGTATTGCGATCGGTTGCGTCATCGATGGCTGCCCTCCGGGCCTGCCGCTGAGCGAGGCCGACATCCAGCCCGAGCTGGACCGCCGCAAGCCCGGCACGTCGCGCCACGTCACCCAGCGCCAGGAACCGGACCGGGTCGAAATCCTGTCCGGCGTGTACCAGGGCGTCACCACCGGCACCCCGATCGCACTGCTGATCCGCAACGAAGACCAGCGCAGCAAGGACTACGGCAATATCACGGAAAGCTTCCGCCCCGGCCATGCAGATTACACCTACTGGCACAAGTATGGCGTGCGCGATCCGCGCGGCGGCGGCCGCTCCTCGGCGCGCCTGACGGCGCCCATCGTCGGCGCGGCGGCGGTGGCCAAGAAATGGCTGCAGCAGCAGTACGGCACTGTGTTCAAGGGCTGCATGAGCCAGCTGGGCGACATCCCGGTGCCGTTCGAAGCCTGGGAGCACGTACCGAACAATCCCTTCTTCGCCGCCAGCGGCGACGCAGCGCTGATTGCGCGCATGGAAGACGCGATGGACGCGCTGCGCAAGGAAGGCGACTCGATCGGCGCGCGCATCGACGTGGTGGCGCAGAACGTGCCGGTGGGCCTGGGCCAGCCCATCTACGACAAGCTGGACGCCGATATCGCCTACGCGATGATGGGCATTAACGCGGTCAAGGGCGTGGAGATCGGCGCCGGCTTCAAGTCGGTGGCGCAGAAGGGTTCCGAGCATGGCGACGAGCTGACCCCGGAAGGCTTCGTCGGCAACAACGCCGGCGGTGTGCTGGGCGGGATCTCGACCGGCCAGGACATCACCGTCTCCATCGCCATCAAGCCCACCTCGTCGATCCGCACGCCGCGCCGCTCGATCGACAAGGAAGGCAACCCGGTGATGGTGGAAACCTTCGGCCGCCACGACCCGTGCGTGGGCATCCGTGCCACGCCGATCGCCGAAGCCATGCTGGCGCTGGTGCTGATGGACCACGCACTGATGCACCGAGCGCAATGCGGCGACGTCAGCGTGGCCACCCCGGATATCGCGCGCAGCAAGTAAGGTTCTTCACTCCAGCCCGGCCTTTCCCGCCCTGCGGGGGAGGCCATCGCCATGCCCACCCAGTTCTTCAGCTTCGGTACCTTCCTCTTCTTTTACTACGCGCACGCGGGTACTTTCTCCACGTACGCCAGCCTGTTCTTCGCCGACCAGGGCATGACGGTGGCGCAGATCGGCGTGCTGATGTCGCTGATCCAGGTGCTGCGCATTTTCGGGCCCAACCTGTGGGGCTGGGTGGCCGACCACACGGAGCGCCGCGTGGTGGTGCTGCGCCTCACCGGCCTGGCCGCGCTGACGGCATTCTCCGGCTTCTTTATCGGCAGCACGTTCGCCCACTTCTTCGCGGCCATGGTGCTGCTCAACCTGTTTACCAGCGCGCAGGGGCCCATCTGCGAGGCGTTGATGCTGTCCGAGATGCGCGGCGACTTGACCTACTATGGCCGCATCCGCCTGTGGGGCTCGGTCGGATTCATCGTGGCCGCCATGCTGACCGCCTGCGCGCTCGACTACTGGGGTACGCGCGCCTTGCCGTGGGCAGCCGGGGCGCTGCTGGCGTGCGTGGTGGGCGCGGCGTTCCGCATGCACGAGGCGCCGCGCCAGCAGCACGCCGGTGCGCGCCCGGCCTTGCTGGCGGTGCTGCGCCGGCGCGAGGTGCTGGCCTTCTTTGCCTCCAGCGCGCTGATGGTGTCCGCCCATACTTCGCTGTACACCTTCTATTCGCTGTATCTGGAGCGCGCCGGCTACAGCAAGACCGTGATCGGCGCCATGTGGTCGCTGGGCGTGATGGCGGAAGTGATGTTGTTCTACTTCCAGGCGCCGCTGCTCAAACGCTGGGGCGCGCAGGCCATGCTGATGCTGGCTTTCGGCGTTGCCGTGCTGCGGTTCGCCATGATAGGGGCGGGCGCGCACTGGCTGGCGCTGCTGGTGCTGGCGCAGCTGCTGCACGCGGCCACGTTCGCGCTGCACCACTCGTCGTCGGTGCTGGCGATGCAGCGCTGGTTCGCCGGACCTTTGCAGGCGCGCGGACAGGCGCTCTACATCAGCATTTCCTATGGCGTAGGCGGAACGCTGGGCGGGCTCGGATTGTCGCAGTGCTGGGAAGGGCTGGGCCCCGAATCGGTCTACTACGTGGCGGCCACCCTGGCGGCGGGCGCCGCGGGAGCGGCGGCGCTGTCGTTCCGCTGGACCGCGGGGCGGGCCTAGCCCACCCGGTTGCCCACCGCTTCCAGCTGGTGGCGCCGCTCGACCGCCTTGACCACCAGCGCGCGCATATCGTTCAGCAGGCCGAACTCGGTCTGGCTGAGCTGGATGGGCGGGAAGGACTCGTCCCAGTCGCCGTAGATGAAGCCGGCCGGCTGCAGGTTCGACAGCAGCGGCAGGATGACGAAGCTGCGCGCCTCGGACAGCGTGGCTTTCCACCAGGCCGGCAGCTTGGCGGCGAATTTCGGGTCGCGCGCGTTCTCGATGAAGATCACGCGGTCGCTGTTCAGTGCGGCATGGAACACGTTCGGCTCATACGCGTCGTCGAACACCATTTCGCCCAGCTTTTCCTTCACGCCCTCGCCGAAGCACATCTTGGCGGCGTAGCGGCCCTCGCGGCGGTTGCGCACAAAAGCGACCGCGCGGGAGAAGTCCAGGCCCTGGTACACCGTCTCGAGCGCAATGGACACCATCTGGCCCGGGCTGGCCGAATCGACCAGGTCGCGCATGTCGGCCAGGCCGCTGAGCAGGATCTTGTTGCCGGCGGCGCGCTGGCGCGTCTTGGCCAGCGCCTTGGCGCGCCGTTCGGCCGGCTTGGACAGCGGTGCGATCGACAGGTCGTTGACCGCCGCTTCGCGCGCCTTTTCTATCGCTTCGCCCATCTGTTCCGGCGCCACGCCCAGCATGCCCGAATAGCTCTCGGTGATGCGCTTGACTTCCAGCGCGCCGGCCTCGTCGTCATGCCACAGCGATTCGGCGCAGCGGGCCGACATGGTCGACAGGCCGGCGATCCAGTCGGCGTGGCTCACTTCCGCGCCGGGTTCGGCAGGCGCCACGATGCGCATGCCACTGATCAAATTCTTCGGCAGGCCCCAGTGCGTGGCGGCGGCGCTGCCCACTTCCTCCATCGTCAGGCCCAGCACCTGCGGCGCGGCCTGGTCTTCCTTGTCGACGCCGGCGATTTCCTGCATCTGGCTCCAGCGCTCCGGCATGTAGAAGGTAATCATCATGCGGCCAAGCGAGTGCAGCAGCGAGCAGACCACGGCTTCCTCGGCGTGGCGGCTGTTGGCGCTGCTGGCCACTTGCTGCGCCACCATGCCGGCCAGCACCGCCTTTTCCATTTCGATGTGGGCGCTGGACGAGCCCGCGCCCGCGCCGGCCACCGACAGTTCCTCGATCAGTTTCAGCCCCAGCGCCAGGTGACCGATGGCTTCGGTGCCCAGCACCAGCACCGCCTTGCTGACGGTGTTGACGTGCTGGCCGAAGGCCGAGTACATGCCGCTATTGGCCAGCCGCAGCACCTTTTGCGTCAGCACGGGGTCCGACAGCACGGTCTGAGTCATGTTGAAATCGCTCTCGTCCTCGCCGCGCATGGCGCCCAGGATGGAGGAGATGGCCTTGGCAAAGCCGGGCATGTCGCCCTGCATGCGGGTGCGGTCCCACAGCTGGGACAGTGTCTTGCTGCCGTCGGCTTGCGGCGCCTGCTCGGGTGTCAGCGCGGGCTGCAGGCCTGGAGCCAGGCCGGGGGCGCTGTTCGGCGCAGGGCTTGGCGCCATGTTGAATGCGGAATTCATGCCTGCACCTGCCTCGCCTCGGCCCGGGTTTCCAGTTTCACCTCGGCCGGCACCAGGTTGGCGTAGGTGCGCTCGCGCAGCGCCGCCATGGCCACATGGGCGGCCATCGGTTTGCCGGTCAGGTAGCCCTGGATGTACTGGCAGCCGCGTTCCTGCAGGTGCGCCAGCTGTTCTTCGGTTTCCACGCCTTCGGCCACCACCGACAAGTCCAGGTGCTTGGCCAGGTCCAGCACGGCGTTGCAGATGGCGCCATCCTTCTGCGAGCCGGGCAGGTCGCGGATAAAGGCGCGGTCGATTTTCAGGACCGAGATGGGGAAGCGCTTCAGATAGGCCAGCGAGGAATAGCCGGTGCCGAAATCGTCGATGGCGATGCGCGCCTTGCGTTCCGCCATCCGGGTCAGGATGGTTTCGGCATGGGCCGGATCAATCATCAGGGTGCCTTCTGTAATTTCTAATACCAATTGCTCACCCGGGAGGCCGGAGAACGCCATCGCGTCGTCCAGCACGTCAAGGAATTTGTCGTTGCGGAATTGCCGAGGGCTAATGTTAACAGAAATATACAGCGGCCGCTTGGCGACCTCTTCAAACTGCTTGAGCTGGACGCAAGCCGCCTTCAGCGCCCAGGCGCCGAGCAGGTTGATCAGGCCGTTGGTTTCGGCTATCGGAATGAAACGCACCGGCGGCACCATGCCCAGGGTAGGGTGCTTCCAGCGCATCAGCGTTTCAAAGCCCTCGATCTCGCGCGTGCGGGCGTCGACGATGGGCTGGTAATACAGCATGAACTCGCCCTCGCGCACGGCCTGGAACATGGCCGCTTCCAGCGAAATGTCGTGTTCCGGCGGGCCCCCGTGGCGCGGGCTGTAGACCACGCAGCGCGCCTTGCCGGTTTCCTTGGCGCGCGACATGGCCGCGTCCGCCAGTGCCACCAGCCGCACCTCGTCCTCGGCGTGCTGCGGATAGACCGACACGCCGACCGAGGCGCCCAGGTAGATGGTATGGGTGTCGATTTCGAACGGCGCCTGCAGCGTCGCCAGCAGGCGGCCGGTGACCAGCTTGATCTGCGCTTCGCTGGCCGTGCCGGGCAGCACCGCCACGAATTCGTCGCCGCCGACGCGGGCCAGGGTGTCCGAATCGCGCAGCGTCTTGCGCAGGCGCGCGGCGGCCATGCGCAGCACCGCGTCGCCGACCGGGTGGCCGAGGCCGTCATTGACCTTCTTGAAGCCGTCGATGCCCACCGTGGCCACCGAAAAGCCCTGGCCGGAACGGCGCGCCTGGGCAATCGTCATGCGGATGCGGTCGGACAGCAGCAGGCGGTTGGGCAGCTCGGTCAAGGCGTCATGGGTCGCCATGTGGCGCAGGCGTTCTTCGGTGCTGTGCTGGACCGTCAGGTCGCGGCCCACCACCAGGATGCCGCCGGCATTGCCTACGCCCGATCGTCCATAAACCGATAAGCGCAATTCGAACCAGACTTCGCATTGCTCGCCTTTGAGGCGCACTTCGACGCGGGCGGCAGTGCCGGACTGTCGCAGCTCGGCCAGGGAGGCCTTCAGGGCCGGCTGGTCGGTGTCGCTGGTCAGTGCCGCGAGGCTGGTGCCGAGCAGGCTGTCCAGGCCGGACAGCGCCAGCGCGTGCTTGCTGGCGAACAGCACCTCGCCTTGCAAATCGAGCCGAAACACCACGTCGCCAGCCTCCTCGAGAAGGCTGTCCATGTCGTTGTGGCTGGAGCGCACGGGCGTTGTAGGGGCACTGGATAGCATCGTGTCGGTCTACTCTTTCAGAACTATTGTTGCAAAACCAGAACGAAATGTATCACTGTTGGAGCCTGAAAAACATGAAAAACGACAACATCTATGCATGTTTTGCAAAAAAGGATTGATGAGCGTCAGAAAAGCACCTCTATAGAGTAGCAGACGGGCAAAGTTGCCGCCCAAACTGGCAGCCCCCGGCTAAGCCGGGGGAGGGGACAATAATTTCAGTGAAACCATTCCACCGGGCCTGGATGGCTGGGATAATGCGGGTTATAACCGATTAGATATGAGTTCCCTATGAAACAAGATCCGCGCTTCCCCAACCTGTTCATCACCGACCACCCGCTGATTCAGCACAAGCTGAGCCACATGCGCGACAAGGCGACCTCGACCCGCACCTTCCGCGAGCTGCTGAAGGAAATCACTTTGCTGATGGGCTACGAGATCACCCGCGACCTGCCGCTCGGCACGCGCGTGATCGAGACCCCGCTGATGACGATCGACGCGCCCGTCATCGCAGGCCGCAAGCTGGCCATTGTGCCTATCCTGCGCGCCGGCATCGGTATGAGCGACGGCCTGCTGAGCCTGGTGCCATCGGCCCGCGTCGGCCACATCGGCGTGTTCCGCGATCCGGATACCCACCAGCCGGTCGAGTACCTGGTGCGCCTGCCTGACTTGGCCGAGCGCACCTTCATCCTGTGCGATCCGATGGTGGCCACCGGCAATTCGGCGGTGCACGCGGTGGACGTGCTGAAAAAGCGCGGCGTCACGGACGAGCAGATCATCTTCCTGGCCCTGGTGGCCGCGCCGGAGGGCATTGAAGTGTTCCAGAAGGCCCATCCGGGCGTGAAGATCTACTGCGCCGCGCTGGACAGCCATCTGAACGAGCACGCCTACATCGTGCCGGGCCTGGGCGACGCGGGCGACCGCATCTTCGGCACCAAATAAGAGGAGCGGCGCGTGGCGACCCTGGCCGATCCGAACTTCCGCGCACGCCTCAGTGCGCTCGGCGACAAGTATGCGGCCGGCATACCCGCTACGCTGCAAGCGATTTCCGCCGCCTTGTCTCATTGCCGCAACGCCGATTCGGACGCGGAATCGCTGGAAAAACTGCACGCCTTGCTGCACGGCGTGGCCGGTTCGGCGGCCACTTTCGGCTTCGCCGCTTACGGCGCCGAAGCGCGCCGTATCGAGCAGGAACTCCTGCCGTTGCTGGGGAAACGGCCCGCCGAGGTGGATGGATGGGAGGCGCTGGCGGGGCAGGTGGAACGCTACCTGTCCTGGGCAGCGCGGGACCCGAAAGCAGCGGTTTACGCCGGCTGAAACCGAAGTTTATTTGCGCACTTTTGATATTCCTCAAGCGCGATCACCGGATCTTGTCTATAGTGACACACATGCCGCGCGAATTTGTGCTCGGGAGATCTGGCTAGATGGCTACACCACCAAAGTCACATCCTTGCATTTATTTTCGTGAAAACGAGATTTTTTCGTTTTATTCGGTATAATGCGGGATCGTTAGATTCAAGAGTAGTGCAGTTTGTCTGTCATTTCTTACTTGCTTCAAACGATATCACGGGCGCAAGCCCAACTTAACTGAAATAGGAATTGTAATGGCAACTGGTATCGTAAAATGGTTCAATGATTCGAAGGGTTTTGGCTTCATTACCCCTGACGAAGGCGGCGAAGATCTGTTCGCTCACTTCTCGGCTATCCAATCGGCTGGCTTCAAATCGCTGCAAGAGAACCAGCGCGTTTCGTTTGAAGTAACCGCCGGCCCTAAGGGCAAGCAAGCTTCGAACATTCAGCCACTGTAATACGCTGAATCTTACGAGATGAAGAAATCCTCGGTTTCCGAGGATTTTTTTTTGTCTGTACGTTCCGTGCATGGCGGCTTGGGAGCGCAGCGGCGTAAGCCGCTAATGCGGTCACGCGGCAACCTTCTCCTTGCGCCAGTAGCCCGGCTGCGCGTACGTGCGCCGCAGGAAGTCTACGAAGGCCCGTATCCTCAGCGGCAGGTGGTTGCGCTGTGCGAACACTGCGTAGATGTCGTTGCCCGGCGCGGCGTACTCGTCCAGCACCGTGCGCAGGCGGCCCGCCTCGATATCGCCACCCACCTCCCACATCGACCGCCAGGCCAGGCCTTTCCCCGCCAGCACCCAGTCGTGCAGCACCGCGCCGTCGTTGCAGCCCATGTTCCCGCCCACTTTCAGCGTGACGATCTTGCCCTCGTGCTTGAAGGTCCAGCCGCGCTGCGAACCATCGCTGCTGATGGCCAGGCAGTTGTGCTTGTGCAGGTCGTCCAGCGTGCGCGGCATGCCGTGCCGTTTCAGGTAGGCCGGCGTGGCCACCAGCACGCGCTGATTGTCGGCCAGCTTGACGCCGACCAGGTTGGAATCGGACAGCGAGGCGATGCGGATGGCCACGTCCACCCCTTCGCCGATGATGTCCACCACGCGGTCGTTCAGGTTCAGCGTGGCGCGCACATCGCGGTGTTCGGACAGGAAAGAGGGCAGCAGCGGCGCCACGTGCTGCCTTCCAAAGCCAGCCGGGGCCGACACCAGCAGGTGGCCTGTTGCGCGCGCGCTGCGTTCGGCCACCGCTGCTTCCGCATCTTCCAGCTCGGTCAGGATGCGCTGGCAGTCCTCCAGGAAAGCCGCACCCTCGTTGGTCAAGGCCAATTTGCGGGTGGTGCGCTGCAGCAGCTTGACGCCCAGCCGCTGTTCCAGCGCATCCAGCCTGCGCCCAATAACGGCGGGCGCTATGCCTTCCGCGCGGGCTGCGGCCGAGAGGCTGCCCTTGGCTACCACCTCGACGAAAGTGGAGATTTGTCTGAACTGACCCATAAGAGTTTTCCTAGTACTTGTGCAAAAAACGCATAGATGAAGTGATTTTTAGTCTTGTTTGCATAACTATTTAGTGAATATACTGCAAAAAACATGTAGACGCCCAGCGCCTATACTGAGGATTCACACTACCCACCATCGGAGATCTCATGACGCAAGCCACCATCACTCTGCCAGCAGGCATGGAAATTACCGGCGCCATCAAGCCCGGCTACGAAACCGTACTGACGCCGGATGCGCTGGCCCTGGTGGCCAAGCTGTCGCGCGCGTTTGAACCGCGCCGCCAGGAGCTGCTGGCCGCCCGCGTGGCACGCGCCAAGCGCCTGGACGAGGGCGAGCGTCCGGACTTCCTGAAAGAGACCGCGCACATCCGCGCCGGCGACTGGACCATCGCACCCATTCCCAAGGCGCTGGAATGCCGCCGCGTGGAAATCACCGGCCCGGTGGAGCGCAAGATGGTGATCAATGCGCTGAACTCGGGCGCCGACAGCTACATGACCGACTTCGAAGACTCGAACACGCCGAACTGGGACAACCAGATCAGCGGCCAGGTCAACATGATGGACGCCGTGCGCAAGACCATCGCGCTGGAACAGAACGGCAAATCGTACAAGCTGAACGACAAGACCGCCACCCTGGTGGTGCGTCCACGCGGCTGGCACCTGGACGAGAAGCATGTGCTGGTGGACGGCAAGCGCATCTCCGGCGGCATCTTCGACTTCGCGCTGTTCATGATCCACAACGCGAAAGAGCAGCTGGCGCGCGGCGCCGGCCCCTACTTCTACCTGCCGAAGATGGAATCGCACCTGGAAGCGCGCCTGTGGAACGACATTTTCGTGATGACCCAAAACGAACTGGGCCTGCCGCAGGGCACCATCAAGGCCACCGTGCTGATTGAAACCATCCTGGCAGCTTTCGAGATGGACGAAATCCTGTACGAGTTGCGCGAGCACAGCTCGGGCCTGAACGCCGGCCGCTGGGACTACATCTTCTCCTGCATCAAGAAGTTCAAGCTGGACAAGGACTTCTGCCTGGCCGACCGCGCCAAGGTCACCATGACCGCGCCGTTCATGCGCTCGTACGCGCTGCTGCTGTTGAAGACCTGCCACAAGCGCAACGCGCCGGCCATCGGCGGCATGGCCGCGCTGATTCCGATCAAGAACGATCCGGAAAAGAACGAAGTGGCGATGGGCGGCGTGCGCAACGACAAGGCGCGCGACGCGACCGACGGCTACGACGGCGGCTGGGTAGCGCACCCTGGCCTGGTTGAGCTGGCCATGGGCGAGTTCACCAAGGTGCTGGGCGATGCGCCCAACCAGATCAGCAAGCAGCGCCCGGATGTGGAAGTGACTGCCGCCGACCTGCTGAACTTCCAGCCGGAAGCGCCGATCACCGAAGCGGGCTTGCGCTACAACATCAACGTCGGCATCCACTACCTGGGCAGCTGGCTGGGCGGCAACGGTTGCGTGCCTATCCACAACCTGATGGAAGATGCGGCCACCGCCGAGATCAGCCGTTCGCAAGTGTGGCAGTGGATTCGTTCCACCAAGGGTACGCTGGAAGACGGCCGCAAGGTGACCGCTGAAATGGTGCGCGCCATGATCACCGAAGAACTGCCCAAGGTAAAAGCCTCGGCCCCGGACGGCAGCAGCATGAACTATGAACGCGCCGCCGAGATCTTCGAAGAAATGTCGACTGCCACCGCGTTCGCCGAGTTCCTGACCCTGCCGCTGTACGAAGAAATTTAAGCGACGTGCGTTGGCGGGTGAGCGGGGCGCGCCCCGCGTCACCCGCCAGCGTCACGTTGGCTTGCGCTGGGCCAGTGCAGGCCGTTCCAGAAAGGCGTGCAAGGCGGCCTCGTCGATGCTGTTGCCTGCCAGGCGCCATAGCAAGGAATCGATGCGGTCCGCACCCCAGAAGAACTCCCCCTCGTACTCAAAGGTAGGCACGCCAAACACGCCCGCGCCTATGGCCCGCTCGGTGGCCGCCGCCAGCGCTTGTTTGACCTCCGGCGTGCCGGCGGCCTGCACCAGCGCCTTGCCGTCCAGTCCGCATTCGTCGGCCAGCCCGGCCAGCACTGCCATATCCGAGACATCCGCCCCGCGCTCCCAGGAGGCCGCATACAGCGCCACCACGAAGCGCTTGCGCGCCGCTGCATCCGCAATCGCGGTGCTGACGCGCAAGGCGGGCAGAGGGTTGAAGGGGTGGCCCGGCGGCCCAGTGAAGCGCAGTCCTTTCGCCGCCGCCAGCCGCATCGCATCGCGGAAGGTGTGCACGCGCTTGGCGGGGATTTCCGCCGGCCCCTTGTTGCCGTGCGCATTGAGCATGGCCGCGAACAGCACCGGCACGAATTCGACCGTGCAGCCGGCCGCCTCGATGCGGCCGATTTCCTTGGTGGCCAGCCACGCGAACGGGCTGATCGGATCGAAATAGCATGTCACCTGTTTCATTGAACCCCGCTTAAAAGCTGTTTTTCCATTGCCGCAGGGCCGCGAATACGGCCACCGGCGCTTCGCCGCCTTGCAATTTGCCCGCCGCCACCAGCTGCGCGGCGATCTGCGGTTCGGCGTACCGCAGGAAGGGATTGGTGTTGCGCTCCATGCCCACGGTGCTCGGCACGGTCGGCACGCCGCGCGCGCGTTTGGCCGTGTCCGCCTCCACGCGTGCCTGCAGCGCGGTGTTGCCGGGCTCGACCGCGCTAGCGAAGCGCAGGTTGGACAGCGTGTACTCGTGGGCGCAGAACACCTTGGTGTCGGCGGGCAGGGTGGCCAGCTTATTGAGCGAATCGACCATCTGCGACGGCGAGCCCTCGAACAGGCGGCCGCAGCCGCCGGCAAACAGCGTGTCGCCGCAGAACAGCCAGGGTTCATCGCCGGTGCGCACATAGGCGATGTGGCCCAGCGTGTGCCCCGGCACTTCCAGCACGCTCAGCTGCAGGTCCAGGCCCGGTACGTCCACCGTATCGTCCTCGGACAGCGGCCTGGTGACCGTGGCGATGCCGTCATTGCGAGGTCCGTACACCGGCACCGCGTAATGCTGTAATAATGTTGGGACACCGCCCGTGTGGTCAGCATGGTGGTGCGTGAGTAGAATGGCGGTAAGTGTCAGCCCATGGGCCTTCAGCGCGGCCAGGATGGGCTGCGCGTCCCCGGGGTCGACCACGGCGGCGTTGACGCCGTCATGGATGAGCCACAGGTAATTGTCATTGAAGGCGGGAACGGTGAGGACGGCAAGCGTGCGGTCAGAGGTCATAGAGAAAGAGCGGCATGGATAGCGCGGCATCCGAAAAATCCATTATAGCGCTGGACAGCTGGCTGCAAACGCCGCCGGGCGCCTACGTGCGCGCCTGGGAGCAGGCGCGCCTGGACGAGCTGACGGCTGACATCTTCGGCTTTAATGCGGTGCAGATCGGCATGCCGCAGATCGACACGCTGGCGGCCAACCGCATGCCGCGCAAATGGCTGGCCGACACCCGTCCGCGCCCGCTGCGCATGGCCAACGGCAGCGAACTACGCCAGGTGGCCGTCACGCTTGACTATGCCGAGCTGCCGTTCGCCTCGCAAAGCCTGGATCTGGTGGTGCTGCCACACGTGCTGGAATACGCCGCCGAGCCGCACCAGGTGCTGCGCGAGGTGGAGCGCGTGCTGCGGCCGGAGGGCCAGCTGATCATCTGCGGCTTCAATCCGGCCAGCTTGTGGGGCTTGCGGCACGTGACCGCGCGCATCACCGGCAACCATTTCCTGCCGCGTGACGGAGAATTCATCTCTATGCCGCGCCTGAAAGACTGGTTAAAATTATTGAATCTGGGCGCCACGCAAAGCCACTTCGGCTGCTACGCGCCCGCTTGCCGCACCGATAAATGGCTGCAGCGCTACGCCTTCATGGACAAGGTGGGGAAGCGCTCGTGGCCGTATTTCGGCGCGGTGTACATGGTGCAGGCGGTCAAGCGCGTCAAAGGCATGCACCTGATCGGTCCGGCATGGACCAAAAAATCGGCCACGGCCCCAACGGGCGTGCCGGCAACGAACAAAAGGCGGGAACAGCAGGATGGATAAGGTTGAGATTTTTACCGACGGCGCATGCAAGGGCAACCCCGGCACCGGTGGCTGGGGAGCATGGCTGCGCGCCGACGGCGCCGAGAAGGAAATGTTTGGCGGCGAACTGAATACGACCAACAACCGCATGGAATTGCGCGCCGTGATCGAGTCGCTCAACGCGCTCAAGCGGCCCTGCGAAGTGGTGCTGCACACCGACAGCCAGTATGTGCAGAAGGGCATCAGCGAGTGGATCCACGGCTGGAAGAAGCGCAACTGGATGACCTCGGCCAAGGAACCGGTGAAGAACGCCGACCTGTGGCAGGCGCTGGACCAGGCGCAGGCCGTGCATAAGGTGGACTGGCGCTGGGTGCGCGGCCACAACGGCCATCCCGGCAACGAGCGGGCCGACCAGCTGGCCAACAAGGGCGTGGAAACGGTGCGCAGATAAGCGCCGCAAACCCGGTCCGCCCGGCCGGGCTTTGTTATACTGCCCGGCTTGCTCCTAGTCTTTCCTGAAGAAATCCATGCGTCAAATCGTCCTCGATACTGAAACCACCGGCATCAACCCCAAGCTCGGCAACCGCGTCATTGAAATCGGCTGCGTCGAGCTGGTCAACCGCATGCTGACGGGGAACAACTTTCACGTCTACATCAACCCGGAACGGGAGTCGGAAGAGGGGGCGCTGAACGTCCACGGCCTGACCACCGAATTTCTGCGCGACAAGCCGCGCTTCTTCGAGATCGCCGACAAGTTCCGCGACTACATCCAGGGCGCCGAGCTGATCATCCACAACGCGCCGTTCGACATGGGCTTCCTGAACCACGAGTTCCGCATGCTCAACATGCCGCCGGTGGACGACCACATTAACGGCGTGATCGACACGCTGTCGGTAGCCAAGGAAATGCGTCCCGGCAAGCGCAACTCGCTGGACGCGCTGTGCGACTTCTTCGGCATCTCCAACGCCCACCGCAAGCTGCACGGCGCGCTGCTCGATGCCGAGCTGCTGGCTGACGTCTACCTGTCGATGACACGCGGCCAGAACAGCCTGGGCATGGACGTGGAAGAAGAAGTGCAGGAAGGCGGCGTGCTGCTGGAGCCGGTGCCTCTGGCCGAGGTTATCGTGCTGGCAGCCGACGATGAGGAGCTGGCGGCGCACGAAGACACGCTGAACGGACTGGACAAGGCCGTGAAAGGCAACTGCATCTGGCGCGCGGCCCTGGCCGTTCCCGCCGCGTAAGGATTTTTCGCGTTGGCCCTTTTACAAACGTGATCGGTGCGCTATAATGCTCGCACTCAACGGGAGGTTAGCTCAGGGGTAGAGCACTGCATTCACACTGCAGGGGTCGCAAGTTCGAAACTTGCACTTCCCACCAAGAATTCTGAAAAAAATCAAAGGCTTGCGAAAAACATTCGCAGGCCTTTCTTGCGTTTGGGGAATAGGTACGGAAAAAGTACGGAATAGTCCGAAAATTGCCTGAAAAAAATATCTTATCGAAGTCCGCAATCGCCAATCAAAATTCGGGGCTTTTCGGCTTTCGACATACGACGTTTAAATAGCAGATTGGCGTCGAGTTGTTGCGTCCAACGAACAGTCATGGGGACGTGCAGGGGGAGCGGGCGGGGCCTTATTGAGGCAATTGCAGCGCGTCGCGCCGAGGATGATGCCTCTATGGCTTGGTGTTCAGGCGTCGATTGGCCGACTATCTTGGCGCCTGCAGATTGCCCGACGCAAAAGGCCTGCCATGCGTGCGCCGAGCTGTGGGTTTTTACGCCGAACGTCAACCACGTTCGTCCATTCCACGCCCTGGACGCGAATCGCGGACGGGTGTGGGACGCGGGGCCGACTGTCGCGCCGAAAGCGCGCTGCCGCGACCGATGGAGTATGGCTGTGTTGGCGCCTGGTCTCGTTCCTTCTTGCGCTCCTCGAGCCACTGTTCAATTTCATTTCTCGACCAGCCTGCCGAGCGTGACGCGAGCTTCAGTTGACGAGGGAAAAGTCCTTTCCTGATTTCCTTATAGATTGCAGAGCGTGACTTGCCGCAAATTGCCATGACGTGCTGTATTTTCAGCATGAACCGGACCGGAAATCTGGGAGGCTCCAACATCTGAGAGAATGGAGCCATGAAACGAAAATCCACGAAGTTTTCCCCCGAAGTGATGGAGCGCGCTGTGCG